>DAHXNW010000244.1 GCA_027365195.1 Acetobacteraceae bacterium | reverse complement strand
GCCGGGCCGGTGATCATGCCCGCCATGCCGCAACCACGGCCGACGGCGCGCGCGCTGCCCGCGTGGGAGGCACCGATGCGTCCGCCGCGCGCCGGCGCCCTCGCCGTGGGGCAGCGGGTGTTCCATCAGAAATTCGGCTACGGCATCGTCACCGCGAGCGAGGACGACCGGCTCGACGTGCGTTTCGAGAAAGCCGGCGAGAAGCGCATTCTCGACCGCTTCGTGGAGCCGGCATGAGGCAGCCGTCATGAGGCGGGCGCCGGCGCTCGAGACCGTCTCGGTCGAGGTCGCAGACGTGGCGGTGCCGGCCTATGAGGCGGCGCTGCGCGGTGCCTGCGGCAGCATCGGCCTGTTCCGCGACGACACCACCGGGCTGTGGCGCATCGAGGGGGTCAAAACCCGCGGCGAGGCGGACGATGCGCTTGGTCTCGCCCTCCTGCTCGCCGCCGCGGCGAGTGGCGTCGCCGCCCCGTTGCGGCGCGTGGCGACGCCGGCGGAGGGCTGGCTCGCGCGCACCCGCGCGGCCTTCCCCGAGCAGTGGATCGGGCGGCGCTTCGCGCTGCGTGGGGAGCATCTGCGCGGCCCGCTGGCGGCCGGGCGGATCACGCTGATCCTCGATGCCGGCATGGCCTTCGGCTCCGGTGAGCATGGCTCGACGCGTGGTTGCCTGCGCGCGCTGGAGCGCGTGGCCTGGCGCCGGGCGCGGCGGGTGCTCGATCTCGGCTGCGGCTCCGGCGTGCTGGCGATGGCGGCGGCGCGGCTGCTGCGCTGTCGCGTGCTGGCGAGCGATATCGATCCATGGTCGGTGCGGGTGGCGCGGCAAAACGTGGCGCGGAATGCGCTGACGGACCGGATACGCTGCGTGCGCGCCGATGGCTGGCGGCAGCGCCCGGTGCGCGGCGCCGGCGGTTTCGATCTGGTGTTCGCCAACATCCTCGCCCGCCCGCTTTGCGCCATGGCGCGCGATCTGGCCGCCGGCCTCGCTCCCGGCGGCATCGCCATCCTCTCCGGCCTGCTCGCCACCCAGGCCCGCATGGTGCTCGCCGCCTACCGCCGCCAGGGTTTATCCCTGCGCTTCATCCTGCGCGAAGGCGCCTGGACGACGCTTGTGTTGCAGCGACGGCGTTGAAAGCCAGGGCGGCCGGAGGCGGATGAATATCTCCGCCATTAGAGCGTGATGCTTTTAAGGGTAGTTTGCACCGGCACATGGTCTTGCATGGTGTGCAGCATCCGGGCCGGCGGCGTCCCCAACTGCGGCGCAGGCGAGGCTACATGCAAAAGAGACCGACGATTGCTCAACCACATGGTGCCAGACATGCGCCTTCCTCGGCACGTCGTGGCAGGGTATTCGGCTGCGGGCGCACAGGACGATCCGTACCGGCGCACGCAGGCGTGCCATATCGCCTAGCAGCTTGGGTTTTTTGTGGCGACAAGCCTGCCGACTCGGCGCTATCATCGCATTATAAAAGCGCCGCCATCTTCGCGGCGGGAGGAGGGCGATGACATGCGGGTTCTGCCGCTCGGTCCTATCGGTGGCGGCTCTCATTCTCTGCACATCGATGCTGGTGCCGCCCTCTGTGCGGGCGCAATCAACCGCGCCGGCTACGTCTGCCGCGCCAGCGCGGATTGGCAATATCTGGGGCAATCTGCCACATCAGCCAACGCAGAAGGAGGTCGGCAGCGCCGAGCAGGAGAGCGGCGTGGCGCCGGCGGCGAAGCAGCAGCAGCAGATCAACGATGAGTTGCAAAGCCTCGACCGGGAACTGCTCGATGACGCGAGCAAGGACGCCAAGTTGCCCAAACCCGCTGGCACACCATAGAGCGCGCTAGTTTCCGGTATGGCCGCGCTGCCGCTTGTCGCGTGGAGGCTCCGGTGGCAGTGAACGCACGACACAAAACGAGGGGTCGACCGATGACCAATTTGCCCGCTCTGTTCGTCTCGCATGGCGCGCCGCTGCTCGCGATCGAGGATACGCCGGCGCATCGTTTCCTCGCCGGCCTTGCCCCGCGCCTCGGCCGGCCGCGCGCCATCCTGGTCGCCACCGCCCACTGGTGCACCGAGGCGCCGCTCCTCGGCAGCGCGGCGAAGCCGGAGACGATCCATGATTTCAATGGCTTCCCACCCGCGCTCTACGCGCTGCGCTACCCGGCGCCGGGCGCGCCGGCGATCGCCGCGGCGGCGGTCGCGGCCCTCGCGCGCGAAGGGATCATGGCGGGGGAAGACGCGGCGCGCGGGCTCGATCACGGTAGCTGGGTGCCGCTGACGCTGATGTATCCCGAGGCCGATATTCCGGTGGCACAGATCACCATCCAGCCGGCGCGTGACCCGGCGCATCACTACCGCATCGGCGTGGCGCTGCGCGGGTTGCGGGAACAGGGCGTGCTGATCCTGGGCTCCGGCAGCTTCACGCATAATCTACCGGCGGCGTTTCGCGCCATGCGACAGCCCGGGGCAGCCGGGGAACTGCCCTTCACTGCGCCTTTCGTCGACTGGATCGGGGCGCAGGTGCAGGCCGGCAACACCGACTCTCTCCTCGCCTATCGCGAGCAGGCGCCCCACGCGCGAGACAACCACCCGACCGACGAACATTTCCTGCCCTTCTTCGTGGCCCTCGGCGCCGGC
>DAHXNW010000233.1 GCA_027365195.1 Acetobacteraceae bacterium | reverse complement strand
GCGCCGGCCCAGTCGTGCTGCGCCTCGGCGATGCGCGAGAGGGTCTGCCAGGCGATGATGTTGCGTGGCTCGCGCCGGATCGCCTCCAACGCGTCCTGTTTCGCCGCCGCCAGCGCGTTATGCGCGAGTTCGGCGCGGGCGCGCAGATCGTAGGCTTCGGAAAGCGTCGGGTCGAGCGTCAGCGCGTCGGTGCAGTCCTGCTCCGCCTCGCCAGTGTCGCCGGCGCGCAGATCGCGCAACCCGCGCCCGAGCAGCAGGGCGGTGGCCGGCGAGCCGGCGCGCAGCCAGTAGAGTTCGAGCTGGGTCGCGATCAGTGCCGCATCCTGCTCGCTCGCCGCCGATCGCAGTGCCGCCAGCAACTGATCGAGCGCGGTCTCCGGGGTCGGCTGCGCCAGAGCCGGGTGGAATGATGCGGCGCAGGCGAGCAGCAGAACGAGGTGCCCCCGGCGCACCGCACCCTCACGCAGGCTGGGCAAGCCGTGCGGCCAGCGCCGCCGGCGCCGGCCCGCCGGCCATCCAGTCCAGCAGTTGCACGCTGTGCAGCACCGGCACGCCCTCGCCGGAGAGTTGCGTGATGCAGCCGATATTGCCGGCGGCGATCACATCGGGGCCGGTCGCCTGCAGGGCGGCGAGCTTGCGCGCGCGCAGCCGCCCCGCGATCGCCGGCTGCATCAGATTATAGGTGCCGGCCGAGCCGCAGCAGAGATGCCCCTCGGCCGGCTCCACGACGCGGAATCCGGCGCGGCGCAGCAGCGCCTTCGGCTCGACGGTGACACCCTGGCCGTGCTGCAGGCTGCAAGCCGCGTGATAAGCAACGGTGAGGCCGGGCGGCTCGCGCGTGGGCTGATAGCCGATGCGGGTGAGAAACTCACTGATGTCGAGCGCCAGCGCCGAGACCCGCTCGGCGCGGCTGCGCCAGGGTTCCGGCTCGGCGCGGAACATGAAGCCGTAATCCTTCACCGTGGTGCCGCAGCCGGAGGTATTGACGATGATGGCATCGAGTCCGGCGCCCTCCGCCTCTGCACTCCAGGCGGCGATATTGGCGCGCGCCGCCGCCATCGCCGCCGTGTGCTGGCCCATGTGATGAGTGAGCGCGCCGCAGCAGCCCATGCCGCGCGGCACCACGACCTCGACGCCTAGGCGGGTGAGCAGGCGGATCGTTGCCGCGTTGATCTCGGGGTCGAGCACCTGTTGCGCACAGCCGGTGAGCAGCGCGACCCGCATTGGCCCGTCGGTTTGCCGCACCGCCTCGGCGCGATGCACGCCAGGCCGCGCCGAGGCGCCCGCCGGCGGCAGACGCAAGGGGGCCAGGGTGAGCAGCGCGCGCAGCCGCTGCGCCAGCACGCCCTGCCCTGGCAATAGGCCCCGCAGCGGGCGGGCGAAGCGAGCGCCGAGGAGGGCGATGCGCAGCAGGCCGGGTCGCGGCAGCAGCAGCGCCAGCAGCCGTCGGAGTGCGCGGTCATGCCAGGGCCGGGTGTAGGTTTTCTCGATATGATGGCGCGCGTGGTCCACCAGATGCATGTAGTTCACGCCGGAAGGGCAGGTGGTCATGCAGGAAAGGCAGGAGAGGCAGCGATCGACATGGCGTACCACCTCCTCGGTGGCCGGCCGCGCGTTCTCCAGCATGTCCTTGATCAGATAGATGCGCCCGCGCGGGCTATCCAGCTCGTCGCCGAGCAGCACGAAGGTCGGGCAGGTCGCGGTGCAGAAGCCGCAATGCACGCAGGTGCGCAGCACCTGGTTGGAGGCTTGCGTATCCGGGTCGCGCAGTTGCTCGGCGGTGAAACTGGTCTGCATGTTACGATCCCACGCTAGAGCATGATGCGTTTAAGCGTAGCCTGCACCGGCCCGCGCCCCCACCCGACCACCCGATCAGTATACTGTCGTGGGTGGACGGGTGGGGGTGCGGGCCGGTGCAGGCCCTGACATCGCCGCATCATGCCCTGAAGCGGCCGGGGTTGAGGATGCCGCGCGGGTCCATCGCCGCCTTCACCGCGCGGCTGATGGCGGCGAGCGCGGGCGCTTCGGGCGGCACCACGTCGAGCGTCGTGCGCAGCGCATCGGGCGCGCGCAGCAGCATCCAGGTGCCCCCGGTCATCGTCGCGGCGGCGATGACGGCGGCGTGGGTGGCCGCATCGGCCGGCCCCGCGAGCCATACCAGACCGCCGCCCCAATCGAGAAACCCGTGGCAGCCCGCCGCCTCGGCCGCCGCCAGAGCGGCAGGACCGGCGGAGGGACGCAGCGAGAGCCGCCAGACCGCCTCGTCCGGCTCGGCACCCAGCGGCTCCGCGTCGCGCACCGCGCGCCAGAGCGCGCGGCTCGGCGCATCCTCCAGAATATCGGCGGCACCGAACGCGGCCATATCGTCGCGCAGCTTCGCCGTGCGATAGGCGACGCTCGGGGCGAAGTCCTCGATCCGCGCCAGCGCCACGCTGCCGCCGGCGCCGAGGCCGGGCAGCAGCGCGGCGGCGGGCGCCGGCAGGAACGCGGCGCCGGAGACGCCATAGGGCGAGCCCAACGCCTGCGAGAGAGCGGCCACGCCACGCACCGCATCGAGCCCGCGCCAGAGCAGCGTGCCGCTCGCTTCCGGCGCCGGCAGCA
>DAHXNW010000173.1 GCA_027365195.1 Acetobacteraceae bacterium | reverse complement strand
GCTCGTCACCGGCCCGTCGCGCTCGGCGGATATCGAGCAGACGCTCGAACTCGGCGCGCATGGGCCGCGCCGGCTGCATATCCTGCTGCTCGACGACGACCCGGCGGCGCTGGCCGGCTAGAGCATGATGGCTTTAGCCTGTACCTTCCCGCACCCCCACCTGGCCACCCATGCAAGTATACTGGCGTGGGTGCCAAGGGGGATAGCGTTGTGGGGGTGCGGGAAGGTACAGGCTGAATTTACACATATCAGGCTCCGATGTGCGGCGCGCGCGTGAGCTGAGCCGGGCCGATCAGGCGGAATGGGACCAATACGCAAGGCTGGTGCGCCCGCTGCCGGGACGCCGGCTACCCGATCCTGAACCGGTTGCGCTGGCGATTCCCGTCGAGCGCCCGGCGCCGTCGCCACTCCCGCCATCCCGCCCCGCCGCGACCAAGCCGCTGGAGATCGGCAGCCAGCCGGGCGGCGTGGATCGCGCCGCTTGGATGCAGCTCCGCAACGGCCGCATGCCGCCGGCGCGGAAGCTCGATCTGCATGGGCATAGCGCCGAGCGCGCGCTGCAGGCGCTGGAGGCGTTTCTGCTGCGCGCGCAGCGCGACCATCTGCGCTGTGTCGAGATCATCACGGGCATCGGCGCGGGCGAGGAGGGGGGCGTGCTGCGGCGCGAGTTGCCGCACTGGCTCAATTTGCCCCGGCTGCGTCCGCTGCTGCTGGGGGCGGCGCATCCGCATCCGGCCAATCCGGGCGCCACCCGGCTGCTGCTGCGGCGGCCGCGTTGAGCGCGGATGCCGGCGCGCCGGTCGGCGTCATCCTCGCCGGCGGTCTCGCCCGGCGCATGGGCGGGGTGGATAAGGCGTTGCTGCGGCTCGGCGGCAGGCCGCTGCTGGCGCTGGCGATCGCGCGGCTGCGCCCGCAGACCAGCGCCCTGGTGCTGAACGCCAATGGCGATCCGGCCCGCTTCGCCGCCGGCTTTGCCACCCTGCCGGTGATCGCCGATCCGATCGCCGGCTACCTCGGCCCGCTCGCCGGGCTGCTGGCCGGGCTGCGCTGGGCGGCGCGGCATCGCCCGCACGCGCGGGACATCGTGAGCCTGCCGGTCGATACGCCCTTCGCCCCGGCCGATCTGGTGACCAGGCTACAGGCAGCGCGCGAGGCAGCCGGCACGCCGATCGCTTGCGCGGCCTCGCATGGGCGCGTCCACCACGCGGTCGGGCTATGGCCGGTGCATCTCGCCGACGATCTCGCCGCGACCCTCGCCGCCGCGACCGAGCCACGTCAACGCCGGCTGCGCGATTGGGCGGCGCGCCATGGCGTGGCGCTGGCCGATTACGCGGATGCCGTGCCGGACCCGTTCGCCAACATCAACACGCCGGCCGAACACGCGGCCGCCGAGGCCGGTCAATCCGGCGCGCATACCAAGTCTCGCTGATCGCGCGGGTGGGGGCGCGGGCCGGTGCCGGCATTCGAACCGAGTCACTTCCGGAGATCGGCGAGGCTTGGTGTTACCTCCTTCATGCTCTATGAATTCGCCTTATGACCACTTTCTCCGACGCCACCTTGCGCTTCCCGTATCCGGAGGCGCTGGAGCCCGGCGACCTCATCGAGATCGCCCCTGGTCTGCTCTGGCTGCGTCTCGCGCTGCCGTATCGGCTCGATCATGTAAACGTGTTCCTGATCGAGGACGATGGCGGCTGGGCGGTGTTCGATACCGGCCTGGGCGATGAGCGCACCCGTGCGGCGTGGGAGGCGGTGTTCGCCGGGCGGCTCGCCGGCGCGCGCGTGACGCGGGTGATCGTGACGCATTTCCATCCCGATCACGTGGGGCTTGCCGGCTGGCTCACCGCGCGGTTCGAGGCGCCGCTCTACATGACGCGCACCGAATATCTGTTCAGCGTGTTCCAGCAATACGCGCCGGCCGATTTCGGCACGGCGGCCTATCCGGCCTTCTATCGCGCGCGCGGCCTCTCCGAGGAGGTCACGCAACTGGTGACCGGGCGCGGGCATGAGTATCTGCGGCGCACCACCGGCGTGCCGCCGGTCTATACGCGGCTGGTGGCGGGCGAAAGCCTGCGCATCGGCGGGCGGGAGTTCGCCATTTTCACCGGCGGCGGCCATGCGCCCGAGCAGGCGATGCTGTACTGCGCCGCCGAGCGGCTGTTTCTCGCCGCCGATCAGGTGCTGGCGCGCATCTCGCCCAACGTCAGCGTCTGGGCGCTGGAGCCGGAGGCGGATTCGCTCGGCATCTATCTGCGCTCGCTGGCCGCCCTGCGCGCCGCACTGCCGGGCGAGGCGCTGGTGTTGCCATGTCATAATCTGCCGTTCTATGGCCTGCATGAGCGGATCGACGCGCTGATCGCGCATCACGCGGCGCGCTGCACGGAGATCGAGGCAGCCTGCCGCACGGCGCCGCACTCGGCGGGCGAACTCGTGCCGGTGATTTTCCATCGCACGCTCGACGCGCACCAGATGGGCTTTGCCTTCGGCGAGACGCTCGCGCACGTCAATTACATGCGCCGCGAAGGCCGCCTCGCCATGGCGGTGGAGGCCGATGGGGTGCAGCGGCTGCGTGCCATCGAGCGGTAGGCATGGACCTCGCCGCCGCGCGCCTGCCCACCCGCCTGCCGCCGGCCTTGCTGCTCACGCCGGCGCAGATGGCTCTCGCGGACGCGGCGGCGGGGGATGGCAAAGCACTGATGGCGGCGGCTGGACGGGCGGTGGCGCGGGCGGTGCGACGCGGCTTCGCGCCCTGTGCCACGCTGGTGCTGTGTGGGCCGGGCAATAACGGCGGCGATGGCTATGTCGCGGCACGGCTGCTGCAACAGGCGGGATGGCCGGTGCGGCTCGCCGCTCTCGCCCCGCCGCGCGCCGGCAGCGATGCGGCGGCGGCGGCCATGCTCTGGCGCGGGCCGACCGTGGAATTCGCGCCAGGCGAGGCGGCGCGCGCGGGCCTGGTGGTCGATGCGGTCTTCGGCGCCGGCCTTACCCGCGCGCTGCCCCCGCTGGTTGCGCAAACGCTGGCGGCGGCGCCCCGCGTGGTGGCGGTGGATGTGCCGAGCGGGCTCGACGGCGCGACCGGC
>DAHXNW010000073.1 GCA_027365195.1 Acetobacteraceae bacterium | reverse complement strand
CGCGCCCTTATAGGCCATGAAATGCTTGAAGCTGTTCACCCCATGCTCGCGCGTGAGCACACCCATCTCCTCATGCACGCGCGCCGACCAACTGGTGATGGCGACGTGGAAACCGTAATCGGCCGCTGCCTTCTCGGCCCGTCCGCGCCAGGCGTGATAGGCCGCGAGCAGCGACTCCTCCGGGGCCGGGATGACGAAATCGATGATCGACGTGGTGCCGCCGGCCGCCGCAGCTGCCGTGCCGGTGAAGAAATCCTCGCTGGTGACGGTGCCCATGAAGGGCATTTCCATGTGGGTGTGCGGATCGATGCCGCCCGGCATCACCAGCAATCCACCGGCATCGACGATCTCGCACCCGGTGGGCGGCTCGATCGCCGGGCCGATGGCGGCGATCAGCCCCTCGGCGCAGAGCACGTCGGCACGGAAACTCTGCTCGGCGGTCACCACCGTGCCGCCCTGGATCAACAAAGACATGGCGCATCCTCCCGTTTGCTATCGATGATACCGCAGCCGCGCGAGACAAGCTCTATCACCGTCTCGGTCGCGGTGGCGAAATCGGCGTCTTCGAGCGGCGTATGCCCGAGCACGGCGCCGATTTGCACGGCGAAATCGGCGTAGGTCTGCGTCATCGCCCAGATCGCGAACAGCAGATGCGCCGGCGCCACCGGGCGCATCAGCCCGCGCGCCACCCAGCCATCGATCACCGCGCTGATCGCGCTCACCTGATCGCGTAGCTGATGCGCGAGGAACGGGCGGACGTGCGGCGCGCCGCGCAGCAACTCGCCGGCGAAGATGCGCGAGACCTGCGGCCGGTCGCGCGAATAGGCCATCTTGTCGCGGATATAGCCGGCGAAGGCCTGGCGCGGATGCTGCGCAGGCACCAGCCAGTGGCGCGCGGCATCGAGCCAGAGGGTGAGGATATGTTCGAGCACGGCGCGGTAGAGGCGCTCCTTGGTGCCGAAATAATAATGCAGATTGGCCTTCGGCAGGCCGGCGAGGGCGGCGATGCGCGCCATGCTCGCGCCGGCGAAGCCGCACTCGGCGAACACCGTCTCGGCGGCAGCCAGGATCAGCGCGACACTCGCCTGTCGGATCGCGCCGCCACGCTCGCCAATGGGCAGCAACCCATCATCCATAGCGGGCGACCAACGGCGCGGATCGCCGTAAATCGCCTGAATTGCAGGCTATTGGTGTCAATTTCATCACCTGGTTTTATCTCTGCCGGTATTTTCAACAAATTTGACTTGATGGTCAAGAAATCTGTTGACCTGATTCCGGGTTCATTCTTAGCTACGCTGAGAGTGCGGGAGGCCGGAGATGGGGGAATCTGCGAGCGGGGCGCCGGATATCGCGCCTGGGCGATTGGATGCGGCGACGCTGGCGACACATTTCGCCGAAGCGCATCCGCCGCTCTCGGCGCAGCAGGCGATGGTCGAGGCGAACCGCTGCCTGTTCTGCCACGACGCGCCCTGCATCGAGGCCTGCCCCACCGGCATCGACGTGCCTGCCTTCATCCGAAAGATCGCCAGCGGCAATCTCCAGGGCTCGGCGGAGACCATTCTGCGCGAGAACATCCTCGGCGGCAGTTGCGCGCGGGTCTGCCCGACCGAGGTGCTGTGTCAGCATGCCTGTGTACGCACGGCGCTGGAGGGCAAGCCGGTGGCGATCGGCGCGCTGCAGCGCCACGCGACGGACTGGCTGATGCAGCGCGACATTCAGCCCTTCACCCGCGCCGCACCGAGCGGGCGATCCATCGCCGTCATTGGCGCCGGGCCGGCCGGTCTCGCCTGTGCGCATCGCCTCGCGCTGCATGGCCATGCCGTCAAAATCTACGAGGCGAAGGCGAAACCCGGCGGGCTGAATGAATACGGCATTGCCGCCTACAAGCTCACCGACGATTTCGCCCGCCGCGAGGTGGCTTTCATCCTCGGCGTCGGCGGCATAGAAATTATTTACGATCAAGCTCTTGGCGGCACGCTCAGCCTCTCTGGGCTGCGCCGCGCGCATGACGCGGTCTTCCTCGCGATCGGTCAGGCCGGCGTGCGCGTCCTCGGCATCGAGGGCGAGGCACTCGCCGGCGTGCGCCCGGCGGTCGATTTCATCGCCTCCCTGCGCCAGGCGCCGGACAAAGCGGCACTCCCGGTTGGCCGGCGGGTGGTGGTGATCGGTGGCGGCAACACCGCGATCGATGCGGCGACCCAGGCGCGCCTGCTCGGCGCCGAGGAGGTGAGCATTCTCTACCGCCGTGGCCGGGCTGCGATGTCGGCGACCGCCAAGGAACAGGACTGGGCGCAAACGCATGGCGTGCGCATCCTCGACCATGCCGTGGTGCGGCGGCTGCGCGGGCGGGATGGTGCCGTCGTCGCGGTCGCCGGCACGCTCGGCGCGGGGCAAGCGGCGCGCCCGTTCGAACTGGCCGCCGACATGGTGCTGACGGCGATCGGACAAATCTTCGTCGCCGATCCGCTCGGCGATGCGGAGGCGCTCACGCTCGCCGATGGCCGCATCGCGGTCGATGCGCGGGGTGCCACCTCGCTGCCCGGTGTCTGGGCCGGCGGCGATTGCACCGCCGGCGCCGATCTCACCGTCGCGGCGGTGCAGGATGGCAAGCGCGCCGCCGAGGCGATCCATGCCCATTTTCTCCACGGAGAACCCGCCCATGGCTGATCTGCGCATCGATTTCGCCGGCATCCGCGCGCCCAATCCGTTCTGGCTCGCCTCCGCCCCGCCGACCGACAAGGCTTATAACGTCGTGCGCGCCTTCCGCGCCGGCTGGGGCGGCGTGGTGTGGAAGACGCTCGGCGAAGACCCGCCGGTGGTCAACGTCAGCAGCCGCTACGGTGCCACGCACTACAACGGCATGCGCATGGCCGGCTTCAACAACATCGAACTGATCACCGACCGCCCGCTCGCGCTCAATCTCGCCGAGATCACCGAGGTCAAGCGCGACTGGCCGGATCGCGCGCTGGTGGTGAGCCTGATGGTGCCCTGCGAGGAGGCGAGCTGGCAGCGCATCCTGCCGCTGGTCGAGGCTACCGGCTGCGACGGCATCGAGCTGAATTTCGGCTGTCCGCACGGCATGTCGGAGCGCAACATGGGGGCGGCCGTCGGGCAGGTGCCAGAGTATGTCGAGATGGTGACACGCTGGTGCAAGCAGCACAGCCGCATGCCGGTGATCGTCAAGCTGACGCCGAATGTCACCGACATCCTCGCCCCGGCGCGTGCCGCCCTGCGTGGCGGCGCCGATGCGGTCTCCTTGATCAACACCGTGCAGTCGATCACCGGCGTCGATCTCGATCTGATGGCGCCGGAGCCGGTGGTGGACGGGCAAGGCACCCATGGCGGCTATTGCGGCCCGGCGGTGAAGCCGATCGCGCTGCGCATGGTGGCCGATATCGCACGCGATCCGGCGACCGCCGGCCTGCCGATCTCCGGCATCGGCGGCATCGGCGGCTGGCGCGAGGCGGCGGAATTCATCGCCCTAGGCGCCGGCAGCGTGCAGGTGTGCACGGCGGCGATGCATTACGGCTTCGCCATCGTCGAGGATATGATCGACGGGCTGGCACGTTGGATGGACGGCAAGCACTACGCCGACATCGCCGCCTTCCGTGGCCGCGCGGTGCGCAATTACGTGCATTGGAACGATCTGAACCTGAATTTCCAGACCATCGCGGCGATCGATCAGACGCGCTGCATCCAATGCGGCCTATGCCATATCGCCTGCGAGGACACTTCGCATCAGGCGATCGCGGCGCGCCGCATCGACGGCAAGCGGCAGTACGAGGTGATCGACGCCGCCTGCGTCGGCTGCAATCTCTGCGCCCATGTCTGCCCGGTGGAGTACTGCATCACCATGCATCCGGTGGCCAACTCGGCGGGGGCGCTCACCTGGCAGCAGCATCCCAACAACCCGATGCGCCAGGAGGCGGCGGCATGAGTGCGGCGGGCAATCTCGGCATCGATGCCGAGCGGCTATGGGACAGCATCATGGAGACCGCGCAAATCGGCGCCACGGCGAAGGGCGGCATCTGCCGCCTCACCCTCACCGATCTCGACCGCGCGGTGCGGCAATGGTTCGTCGCGGCCTGCGAGGCGCTCGGCTGCCGCGTCGTCGTCGATGATCTCGGCAACATCTTCGCCCGCCGGCCGGGGCGCGACGAGAGCCTGCCGCCGATCGCCATCGGCAGTCATCTCGACACCCAGCCCACGGGCGGCAAGTTCGATGGCGTGATCGGCGTGCTCGCCGGCCTCGAAGTGCTGCGCAGCCTGCACGATGCCGGCTATGAGACGCAGGCACCGATCGAGGTGATCAACTGGAGCAACGAGGAAGGCTCGCGCTTCGCCCCGGCGATGCTCGCCTCCGGCGTGTTCGCCGGCGCCTTCACCCGCGACTACGCCTATGGCCGCGCGGACCGCGAGGGCAAAACCTTCGGCGAGGAACTGCAACGCATCGGCTTTCGCGGCGCGGAACCCTGCGGCGCGCATCCGCTCTCCGCCTTCATCGAGCTGCATATCGAACAGGGGCCGATCCTGGAGGCCGAGGGCAAGACGATCGGCATCGTCACCGGCGTGCAGGGCATGCGCTGGTACGAGGCCACTGTCACCGGCGCGGAGAGCCATGCCGGCTCGACGCCGATGAAGCTGCGCCGCGATGCGCTGCTCGGTGCGGCGCGCATGGTCGCCGCCGTGCAGGCGGTGGCCCTCGCGCATGCGCCGGACGCGGTGGCGACGGTGGGGCTGATCGAGAGCCGGCCGAACAGCCGCAACGTGATCCCCGGCTCGGTGTTCTTCACCATCGACCTGCGCCACCCCGACGATGCCGTGGTGGCTTCGATGGAGGCGGCGATGGAGACCGCCCTGCACGGCATCGCCGATGCGGACGGGCTGGACCTTGCGCTGTCGCGCATATGGGATTCGCCGGCGGTGCATTTCGATGCCAATTGCATCGCCGCCGTGCGCGAGGCCGCCACCGCCCTCGGCTGCGCGAGCGGGGACATCGTCTCCGGCGCGGGACACGATGCCGCCTATGTGTCGCGAGTGGCGCCGACCGCGATGGTGTTCGTGCCATGCGAAAAGGGCCTCAGCCACAACGAGCTGGAACGCGCCGAGAAGGCCGATGTGGCGGCCGGCGCCAATGTGGTGCTGCGCGCGGTGCTGGCGCTCGACCAGCAACTGGCCGAACGCGCCGCCCGTGGTGCTTGAGGCCGCGCGGCGGTACGCGGCAGTGGCACCGGCCACGGCGCCGGTGGTCAGCGCGCGCGGTCTCGGGCTGGTGTTCGCGGCCGGCGGCGAGAGCACCGTTGCGCTGGACTCGATCGATCTCGACATCGCGCGCGGCGCCTTCGTCGCCCTGATCGGCCCCTCCGGCTGCGGCAAGACGACGCTGCTGCGCGCCATCGCCGATCTGGAACAGCCGAGCAGTGGCACCTTGCGGGTCAATGGCGTGAGTACGGCAGAGGCGCGCCGCGCGCGGGCCTATGGCTATGTGTTTCAGGCGCCTGCGCTCTATCCATGGCGTACGATCGAGCGCAACGTCATGCTGCCGCTCGAAATCATGGGTCTGGCGAAGGCCGAGCGGGAGGCGCGGGCGCGGCGCTATCTCGATCTCGTCGGCCTCGGCGCCTTCCGCCGCCGCTTTCCCTGGCAACTCTCCGGCGGCATGCAGCAGCGCGCCTCGATCGCGCGCGCACTCAGCTTCGAGCCGGCGCTGCTGCTGATGGACGAACCCTTCGGCGCGCTCGACGAGATCACCCGCGACGGGCTCAATCTGCATCTGCACGATCTATGGCGGCGCACCGGCATGAGCGTGGTTTTCGTCACCCACTCGATCCCCGAGGCGGTCTATCTTTCTACCCGCATCGTCGTGATGTCGCCGCGTCCGGGCCGCATCGCGGCGGTGATCGACAACGATCTGCCAGTGGAGCGCCCGCTCGATCTGCGTGAGACGCCGGAGTTCCTGCGTCTGGCGCATCGGGTGCGCGCGGCGCTGCGGGCGGGGCATAGTTATGATTAGGCTGCGCGCGGCGGCGCCCCTGCTGCTCGTGCTGGGGATGCTCTGCGTGCTCTGGTACGGCGCCGCCGTCTGGCTCAATCTGGATCAGGCCCGCGCCCTCGCCGACGATGGGGCAAGCGCGCGCGCGATCGTGCTCGCCACCTTCGCACTCGATCGCCCACTCCTGCCGGCGCCGCATCAGATCCTGTTCGAGTTGCTGCGCAGCAGCCTGTTCTACCCACCCGACTCGCCGCGCAGCCTGCTGCACCACACCTGGGTCACGGCAGAGACGGCGCTGGCCGGCTTTGCCCTCGCACTCTGTTTCGGCACCGCGCTTGCCCTCGCCATCGTGCGGTTTCGCGTGCTGGACCGCTCGCTGATGCTCTGGATCATCGCGAGCCAGACGGTGCCGGTGCTGGCGATCGCGCCGATGGTGGTGGTGGTGCTCGGCAATCTCGGCTTCACCGGCCTGCTGCCGAAGGCGCTGATCGCCGGCTGGCTGAGTTTCTTCCCGGTCACCATCGGGATGGCGAAGGGCCTGCGCTCGCCCGACCCGATGCAGCGCGACCTGCTGCGCACCTATTGCGCGAGCGAGGCGCAGGTGTTCCGGCTGCTGCGCCTGCCGGCCTCCATCGGCTTTCTGTTCCCGAGCGTGAAACTCGCCGCCTCGCTCGCCCTGGTCGGCGCGATCGTCGCCGAGTTGCCGACCGGGGCACAGGCCGGCCTTGGCGCGCGGCTGCTCACCGGCTCCTATTACGGCCAGACGATGCAGATCTGGGCAGCCCTGGTGATGGCCGCCATGCTGGCGATGGCGGCGATCGCACTGATCGATCTGGCGCAGGCGATGCTGCGCCGGCAACGCGGCGGCCGGCTGTGAGGCCGGTGCCGCTGCTGCTCGTCTCCGCCCTGCTCGGCGTGGGCGGGTTGCTGTGGCTCTCGCGACGGGAGGGGCGGCTCGGCGATATCGGCACGCCGCTGCTGTTCGGCGCCCTGCTGCTGTGGGTCTGGCAACTGGTCTGCGTCGGCTTTCACGTGCCGCTCATTCTGCTGCCGCCGCCGAGCCTGATCGGGCGCGCGCTGCTCACCCATCCAGCCATGCTGCGCGCCGATTTCACCCAGACGGTGTTGCGCGCGGTGCTGCCCGGCTATGCGATCGGTTGTGCGACCGGTTTTCTTGCCGCCCTGCTGCTCGACCGCACGCCCTGGCTGCGGCGCGGCGTGCTGCCGCTCGGCACGCTGGTGAGTGCCATGCCGATCGTCGGCATCG
>DAHXNW010000154.1 GCA_027365195.1 Acetobacteraceae bacterium | reverse complement strand
CTCGACGAAGATCTGCGCGCGGCCGCCCTCGCCGCTCTCACCGCCGACCGCACCGCTTGCCGGCGGCATGCCGAGGGGTTCGGCTGGGCCGCCTGCGCGCACGGGTTTCTCGCCAATCTGCTGCCGATGTGCGCTTGAAGCTCAGGCCATACTGAGCAGTGAGTGCGGCACCGGCCCGCACCCCCACCCGGCCACCCATGCGCGTATACTGCCGTGGGTGGCCGGGTGGGGGTGCGGGCCGGTGCCGCACTCACTGCTTAGTATGGCCTGAGCTTCAAGCGCACATCGGCAGCAGATTGGCGAGAAACCCGTGCGCGCAGGCAGCCCAGCCGAACCCCTCGGCATGCCGCCGGCAAGCGGTGCGGTCGGCGGTGAGAGCGGCGAGGGCGGCCGCGCGCAGATCTTCGTCGAGCGCGCCGATGCACCCCCCGGCACCCGCCAGGATGTCGCGCGGGCCGCTGACCGGATAGGCGGCGATCGGGGTGCCGCAGGCGAGCGCCTCCAGCACCACGAGGCCGAAGGTGTCGGTGCGCGAGGGAAACACCAGCGCATCCGCCCCGGCATAGGCCCGCGCCAGTGCTGCGCCGTGGCGCGGGCCGGCAAAGATCGCGCCCGGATAGCGCCGCTGTAGCGCGGCGCGCTGCGGCCCGTCGCCGATCAGCAGCTTGCTCCCCGGCAGATCGAGATCGAGGAAGGCCGCGATGTTCTTCTCCACCGCGATGCGCCCGACGTAGAGGAAGATCGGCCGCGGCAAATCCCACGCTTCCGCCGGCGCCGGCCGGAACAGCGCGAGATCGACGCCGCGCGACCACGGCCGCAGCCGCGCGAACCCGCGCCCCGCGAGTTCGGCACGCAGGCTCTCGGTCGCCACCATCACCCCGCCGCCTCGGCCATGAAACCGCCGCAGCCAGGCATAGACCGGCGCCAGCGGCAGGCCGGTGCGCGCGCGCAGATATTCCGGAAAGCGGGTGTGATAGGCGGTGGTGTAGGCGAGCCCCCGCGCGCGCGCCCAGCGCGCGGCGGCGAGGCCGAGCGGCCCCTCGGTCGCGATGTGCAGCGCCTCCGGCGCGAAGGCGGCGATCAACGCCGCGAGTTTGCGTTGCGGGCGCAGCGAGAGGCGGATATCCGGATAGCTCGGACACGGCAGGGTGCGAAAACGATCGGGGCCGATCACCTCGGCATGATGGCCGAGGGCGGCGAGTTCGCCGAGCAGCGCCTCCAGCGTGCGCACCACGCCGTTCACCTGCGGGCGCCAGGCGTCGGAGACGATGAGCACGCGCACCGCGAGGCTAGGCCGGTTCGGCGATCGCGGCACCGCGCGGGGTGAAGAAGGAAAGCCGGTTCAGCGCCACCCAGTCGAGCAGTTCGAGCCGGCCGTCGTGGTGCTCGACCAGCGCTGAGCAACTCTCCACCCAGTCGCCATCGTTGATGTAGAGTATATCACCCACCATGCGCATCTCGGCATGGTGAATATGGCCGCAGACCACGCCATCGAAGCCGCGCCGCCGTGCCTCGCCGGCGAGCGCGGTCTCGAAGCGGTCGATCGCCTTCACCGCCTCCTTCACCCGCAGCTTCAGCCAGGCCGAGAGCGACCAGTAGGGATAGCCCAGATGCCGGCGGGCGACATTGAACACGCGGTTGACGGCGAGGGCCGCCGTATAGGCGCCATCCCCGAGCAGGGCCAGGAAGCGGGCGTAGCGCACCACGCTGTCGAAGGCATCGCCATGCACCACCAGCAGGCGGCGGCCATCGGCGGTGGTGTGGGCCGCCTCGCCGAGCAGCCGCACGCCGGCGATTTCCAGGCCGAGCGGCAGCCAGGCGCGAAACAGCTCGTCGTGATTGCCGGGAATGTAGACCACATCGGTGCCGGCGCGGGCATGGCGCAGAATGAGCCGCAACACGGCGTCGTGCTGCGCATCCCAATACCAGGATTTGCGCAGCCGCCAGCCGTCGATGATGTCGCCGACCAGATAAAGCTGTTCGCAACGGATGCGCCGGAGGAAATCGGCGAGGAAATCGGCCCTGGCGCCGCGCGTGCCGAGATGCGCATCGGAGATGAAGACGGCGCGGTAGCTCGCAGGCGGCAGGCTCGCGTTCATGATCGTCCCTCGCCGGCGAGCACGCCGGATAGCCGCTCTGAGCACACCGGCACCGCGTCGGGGAAGTGAAGTTTGCATGACGCAGGGGATGGTAGACGTCAGGGATTGTTAAGACATTCCCGATACCATCGTCGCGTCGGATGCCGAGGAGGTCCGCGCCCGATGTTGGAAGTCCGCAAAGCCGTAGGCAACTGGCTGGGTCGCCGCCGCGCCGCGTCGGTGCCGTTCGAGTCGGCGGCCCTCGGCTTCGCCCGCGTCTGCGAGGATGAGCGCGACGGGCTGATCGCCATCCTGCGCGATTTCGCCCAGAACGGGGCGAGCTTCGTGGTGCCATGGGCCGATCTGCCGCGCATGGTGGCGATGAGCGAGCGCGACAAAATCGTCCATCAGGCGGTTGCCGAGAGCAAGGCGGTCTCGCCCGGTGCGATCCTGAGCGTGATGAACCGTCTCGCCGCCTCCGGCGTGCTCGGGGCGGAGGCGAAGACGCGCCGCGCCAAGGAAGCGGCGAGCGAGCACAAGCGCCTGGCCGAACTGCACGCGGTGCTGCTGCTGCAACTGCTCGGCACCGGCGGGGTCACGATGGCCGATCTGCTGGCCGATCCATCGGGCAAGCCGGCGCAGGCGGCGCTCGCCGATGCGGCGGCCAACCTCGGCATCAAGCGCGCCGACATCTATCGCCGCACGGGGGAATTGAGCCACCTGCTGCTACCCGTCGGGTTCAAGGCGCCGGGCTATACCGTCGCCGCCGGCTGGCTCCGTCTCCTGCACAACGAGGTGGCGGCATTGCCGGCGGCGCTGCTGGAACGGGCGGCCACGGCGCATGCCGAAGCGGCCGGCGGTCTGCGCGCGATCGCCGCCGCGAGCAGCCAGGCCACCCGCACCTCCGGCGTCGTGCTCGCCGTGGTCGATCGTGCCATGCTCGACATCCGGGCCACGTTGCGGCGCTGGGAGGCCGAGTTGCCGGCGCTGACGAAAGCCGTCGAGCGGCTGTCCTGGAGCCTCGACCCCTGGGCGGACACCGTCCGGCTGACCGACGCAGCACTGCGCGGGCCGCCGGGCGATCTCGCCGCCCAACTCGCGCTGCTGCGCGCCACGCTGCCGGCGGAGGGGGAGGAGGCCGGTGCAGACTAAAGCTGTCATGCACCCGCACCCCATCATCTCAATGCGCCGTATCCGCCTGGTTCGTCGCGAAAGGGGCGAGCAGGCCGAGGGGCGCGAGAGCGGCGAGGCTCAGCGCGCTCCGCGGCTCGGCGAGATAGTCGAGCACCCGTGCCCGTGTCGCGGCCATCTGCGCCTGCCAGGTGCCCGGATGCGCCCGATGCGGGTCGAGGGCACGCAGCGGCGCGCCCTCCTGCCAGCCGAGGATGTCGTTCCAAGTGACGCGATAGGGTTGCGTCAACGGTGCCGCCGCCTCGCCGACGCAGCTCAGAATCAGGCGCTGCTCGCTCACCGCGGCGAGCAGGCGGGCGCTGATCTCTGCCCCGCCGCCCCGCCAGTCCAGCAGTTCGACGGCGAGGATGCGCAGGCGCAGCCCGTCCCAGCCGATCACCGCGCACAAGTCGCGTGCCGTGGTCTGCGCGCCACCATCGGCGCCGAAGGCGGCACGGAGCACCTCGCGCCCGGCGATCGGCAGCGCCGGCAGCAGCCGCGCCCGCGCCGGCGGCAGCAGCACCGGGGTCTCGATGCCCTCGATATCGATGCGAAAACCGGCCGGGGTGAGAGTGCTGGCGACCGCCGCCGCCGGAGCATCGGGGCGCAGGCGAACGCGCCCGGTACCCTCGGCGCGGCTCGCGCGGGCCAGCAGCAGCGCGGGCGTGGCGAGCAGCGCGCGGCGCGATATCAGGCGGCAACCGCCTCGGCGGCGCGCATCACGCGCAGGAAATTGCCCCCCCAGAGGGCGGCGAGTTCGCTCTGCCCATAGCCGCGCCGGTGCAGCTCGGCGGTGAGATTGGCACTCTCCCCGGCATGGCGCCAACCGGTGAAGCCGCCACCACCGTCGAAATCGGACGAAATGCCGACATGGGCGATGCCGATGCGGCGCACCGCGTAGTCGACGTGATCGACGTAATCGGCGACCTGCACCGCCTCGGGCTTCGCGCGCAGGCGCAGGAAGCCGGAGACCGCCGTGATCTGCACCACCCCACCGACATCGCGCAGCGCATCGAGCTGCGCGTCATCGAGATTGCGCGGATGATCGCACAGCGCGCGGATGCAGGAGTGCGAGGCGATGATCGGGCTGCGCGACAGGGCCGCCGCCTGCATCATCGCCGCGCGCGAGGCGTGCGAGACATCGACCATCATGCCGAGCCGGTTCATCTCGCCGATCGCGGTGCGCCCGAGGGCGCTCAGCCCGCCGTGCTCCTCGGGCGGATTGCCCAGATCGGCGCGGGCGTTGGCGGAATCGGCCAGTTCATTATGGCCGTTGTGGGTGAGCGTGAGATAGACCGCGCCGCGTTCGCGCAGCTCGGCGAGCTTGCCCGGATCGCCGCCGATGGCATAGCCGTTTTCCACCGCCGGGATTGCCGCGATCATGCCGGCGCGCCATGCCGCCTCGATGGCCTCGGCGCGGCTCACCACGCGGGCGGCGAGGTCGCCGACACTGCGGTTCATGCCATGGATCGCCTCCAGCATGCCACAGGCGCGCGCCCAGGCGGCGGCATGGCCCGCCTCGTCGCGCGCCCCCTGCGGGATGTAGGCGGCGAAACACCCGGCCGCGAGGCCGCCCCGACGCATCTTCGGCAAATCGACGCAGCGCGCGGTGTTGGCGAACGGATCGTCCTCGGCGGCACCCTGCGGCGGCCACGGGATGTCGATATGGCTGTCGAGGGTCAACAGGGATCGGTGCAGCTCTGCGGATTCGCTCATCGGGTCAGCGTCTCTTTCCGGCGCGGAGACGTCAAGAGGAGTGGGCGCGATCGCGCCAGCCTCACAACAGGCAGAGGGCCTGTAGCGCCTCGCGCAGCGCCGCCGGCAGGGCCTCTTCACCCACCGCGTTCGGGCGGCTGGCGAGATCGTCGGGCGCGGCCTGTGGGGCGAGGTAGCGCCAGCCCTGGAACGGCTTGACCGCACGCGGCACGAGAGCGACCAAAGCCGGATCGAGCCAGAAGGCGGTGCAGGCGGACCCATCGTCCCACTGGTCGGGCGCGATGCGCAGAATGCGCTGGCGCACCAGGAGCGTGCCGCCGATCACCCAGTAGAGTGAGCCGCCATCGAGGATTTCATCGGCCCGTCGCGGCGCATTGCGGGTGAAGTGGCGCAGCGGTGGCGTGGCCTCGGCGCGCGCCTGTTGGAGCGCGCGCAGGTGCCCGACATCGCGCACACCGACGGCGAGTTTCATCACATGTAGCATATCGGGAAACATAGGCGGTCTGGCCGGCTTGCCAATCCGGCTTGCCACTGGAGGATGATATGTTCGAGTCGAGTCTGCACCGGCCCGCACCCCCACGCGTCATCTCCCCTTGGCACCCATTCAGCATACTGTCGTGGGTAGCCGGGTGGGGGTGCGGGCCGGTGCAGGCTGAAGCCATCAAGCTCTATCGTCAGGGCGGCGCGCCCTCGAACGGAAACTCCAGCCAGGAGACATGCGCGGCCACGATCCGCCAGCCCTCGGGCAGGCGCACCCAGCTCTGCATCTGCCGCCCGGTACGCCCGCTGCCATGCCGACGGAACAGCGTGCTCGCGGTGGCGAAATCCCGGCCGAAGCAGGTGATCACCGTGCGGCCGAGATCGCGCCCCAGACCGGTCGCGGAACGCGCCTGGCGGAACGCCGCGATCTCGGCGGCACCATGCAGATTCTCCGCCAGCCCATAGCGGATGGTGTGCGCGCTATCCCAGAACAGCGCGCCCAGGGTTGCCACGTCATTGCTGGTCAGCGCCGCCTCGTAGCGCGCGAAGGCCGCCTGCACCTCGGCGAGAACGGCAGGGTCGTTGATTTCCATCATCCGCTCCTATGCCACGAAGGCCGGTGCGACGGGAGCGGCGCAGATCCCGGCCGCCTCCAGCACGGCGGCGGCACGAAACAGCGCCGCCTCCTGCCAGGGTGCCGCGATCAACTGCACGCCGATCGGCAGCGCGCCATCGGCCTGCTGCACCGGCACGCTCAGCACCGGCAGTCCGATGCAACTGATCGGCTGTGTGTAGATGCCGAGCGAGGCACGCAGCGGCACCGTCTCACCGGTATCCGGCCGCACCAGAGTCTCCTGGCCGAGCGGGCTCGCGGCGATCGGTGTCGCCGGCGCCACCAGCACATCCCAAGAAGCCAGCAGCGCCCGTGCCTGGGCGCGGCAATGGCTGCGCACGCGCTGCGCATGCAGCACCCATTGCGCCGGGATCAGCGCACCGGCGAGCAACCGGTCGATGGTGAGCGGCTCGAACGCGCCCGGCTCTGCGCGCAGATCGTCGAGATGCTGCTGCGCCCCCTCGGCGCTGGTGATGAGGAAGGCGGCCGCGCGGGCGGCGGGCGCATCGGGGAGTTCCACCTCCTCGGCAACGCCGAGGGCCGCCGCCACACGGTCCGCCGCCGCCTGTGCCGGGGCCTGTCCATGCGCGCGAAAATGACCACCGAGCCGCGCCACCCGCAAACCGCCGATCCCGGCGGCAAGACCCGCCGAAACCGGCTCCCCGGCGCGGCGCGCCTGCACCGGGTCGTCTGGATCGTCACCCAGCAGCGCGTCATAGGCGGCAGCCAGATCGGCCACCGTGCGGGCGAACGGGCCGATGTGATCGAGGCTCGGCACGAACAGCACGGAGCCGGCGCGCGACAGCCGGCCATAGGTGGGTTTCAGCCCGAAAATGCCGTTCAGGCTCGCCGGCACGCGGATCGAGCCGTTGGTGTCGGTGCCGAGCGAAATGGGCACCAGCCCGGCGGCGACCGCCGCGCCGGAGCCGCCGGAGGAGCCGCCGGCGGTGCGCGTCAGATCATGCGGGTTGCGCGTCGGGCCGTAATGGCTGTTCTCGGTGGTGAAACCATAGGCATATTCGTCCATGTTCAGCGCGCCGAGGCACACCGCCCCCGCCGCGCGCCATTGGCGCACACAGAACGCATCGCGCAGCGCCGGGCCGCGCCGGCGTTCGATGATACTGCCGGCGAGCGTCGCGATGCCCTCGATATCGAACAGATTCTTCGCCGCGAACGGCACGCCGGCGAGCGCGCCGGGGTCTTCCCCGCGCGCGAGCGCCGCATCCACCGCCGCCGCCTCGGCGCGGGCGCGGGTTGCGGTAATGGCGGTGAAGGCGTTGACCGCCGGATTGACCGCCTCGGCCCGTGCGATCGCCGCCGCCGTCACCTCCACGGCGGCGATCTCGCGCCGGCGGATGCGCGCGGCCAGTTCCAGCGCGCTCACGGCGCAAACACCGGCGCCGGCTCGATCGCCGGAGACACATCGCAGAGCAGAGCCGGCGCGCCGACGCGGGCAACGAGCGCGAAGGCGGCCGTGACGGCGGTGAGCCGCGCCGCGTCGAGCCGTAGCCCGACGGCGGGGAGGCTGGCCGCGACATAGGCCGGAATATCGAGGTCTCCGGTGTCGATCATGGCTGTCTACCTTGCACAGTTGAGAGTGACGAACGGCTCATTCGATGACGATGCCGCGGGCGGTCTGCGGCGTCC
Source organism: Acetobacteraceae bacterium (assembly GCA_027365195.1). Lineage (GTDB taxonomy): Bacteria > Pseudomonadota > Alphaproteobacteria > Acetobacterales > Acetobacteraceae > DAHXNW01. Next base: position 11,082 of record DAHXNW010000154.1, on the reverse strand, counting down.
AGGCCAGCAGCCGCCGCGCCAGCGCGTCGAAGGCCGCGTAGCTGAGCGAGGCGTAGAGAATGAACAGCAGCGCCATCAGCATCATGCGGTCGAGATAGCCGAATTGCTCGGAATAGACGATGATATAGCCGAGGCCAGACTGCGCACCGAGATATTCCGCGCCGAGCACGGCGGCCCAGCCGGTACCGAGGCTGAGCAGCACGCTCGCGCGTAACTCGGGGAAAATCGCCGGCAGGATCACGCTGCGATAGAGCCGCAGCCGGCTCGCACCCAACGTAAGTCCGTTATCAATATAGATTTGCGGCACATTGCCGACCGCGTTGACCACACCGGCGAAAAAAATCACGCCAACACCATAGGCGACGAACATGATCTTGCCGATGAAATCGATGCCGAACCAGAGCTGGAACAACGGCACCATCGCCAGCAGCGGCAGCATGCGCAGGAATTGCAGCGGCCCCTGCACCATCCGGCGCGTCCAGCGCGACCACGACACCAGCAATCCAAGCCCGCTGCCGAGCATGCCGCCGAGCAGCAGCCCGGTGTAAAGTCGCACGATGGTATCGAGCGAATTGCCGACAATCGCGAGGCCGGCGGCGGCATAGCTGCGCGCGGCACCGCTGACCACGCCAGGGACGCCGAAGCCACCCGGCCAGTAATCGGCCATCGACAGCAGCGTGCGCGTCGCCAGAACCTGCCATCCGGGGACCATCGGCTCGCCCGGCACCGCCTCGGCGCGGAACAGCATCGAGAGCCCCTGCCACAGCGCCGCCATCAGCAGCAGCACGCCGAGCGAGAGCCAGCGTTCGCGGCGCATCATTGCGCGAGCACCGGCACGGCGGGCGCCACCTCGAGACCGAGATGGGCGAGGAGCCGGTGCTTGTTCGCCACCATCGCCGGCAGCAGCAGACTATCCGAATTGCGCGGCCTTGGCGCAGGGATTGCCATGTCATCGACGATGCGCCCGCTATGCACCACCAGAATCCGATCGGCGAGCAACAGCGCCTCGTCCACGTCATGCGTCACGAACAGCACCGTGCGCCGGCCACCGCTCGCCCCCGCTCCCCAGAGCGTGAGCAGCACGTCATGCAGTTGCCGCTTCGTGACATAATCGAGCGCGCCGAACGGTTCGTCGAGCAGCAAAACCGCCGCACCATTGGCGAACACGGTCGCGATCGCGACGCGCTTGAGCATGCCGCCGGAAAGCTCGCGCGGCCAGGCGCGTTCCACCGCCGCGAGGCCGACCATCGCCAGATAACGCCGCGCGATGGCTTGCCGTTCCGGCTTCGCGACACCCCGGCATTTCAGCCCGAATTCGACATTGTCGATCACCCGCATCCAGGGAAACACGCTGTCTTTCTGAAACACCATGCCACGCTCCGGCGCCGGGCCACGCACGCATTGCCCGGCCACGCGGATCTCGCCTTGCGTCGGCGCCAGCAACCCGGCGACCATCTGCAACAGCGTCGTCTTGCCGCAGCCGGAGGGGCCGAGCAGGCAGACGAACTGCCCCTCCGGGATTTGCACCGACACATCATCCACCGCGCGCACCTTCTGGCCATCGGCGCGCCGGAATGTTTGTGACACACGCGAGACGAGCACCATCGGCGCCGCGTCACTCATCTCTCATGCCCGATCTGCGTGGTGACACTCCAGCGCGCGAGACGCCGCGTGGCGAGCGCCGCACCCGCATCGAACAGCACCGCGACCACCCCGAGCAGCACCAGCGCGGCGAGGATGCCCTGCACGTCGGTCGCACCGGCGAGCACTTCGATGATCTTGCCGACGCCATATTGCGCGCCGAGCAATTCGGCGATCGCCTCCAGCCCCCAGCAACCGGCGAGCGCGATGCGGATACCGCCGAGAATTTGTGGAATCGTGCTCGGTAGCAGCACGTCGATGAGGATACGCTGGCGATCGGCGCCGAGCGTGCGGGCGGATTGCTCAAATACCGGATCAAGACCGCTCGCCGCACGCTGCGCAAAGACATAGAGCATGACAGAGACATAAAGTGCCACCAGCAGCACCGAACTGGCACGCCCGACACCGAACCAGATCAGGAAGAAGGGCGCGAGCACCAGAATCGGGATCGTCCCGGCGGTCATCAGCACCGGATCGATCAGCGCGCGCAGTGTCGCCGAACGCGCGGTGAGCAGACCGGCGGCGATGCCCACGCCAGCACCAACGCCGAGCGCCACCAGCACGTTTTCAGCGGTGTAGATCATGCTGCCCGAGAGGCTCGCATCGGGCAGACCATAGAAACTCAATTCTGGGGCAGCAAAAAAATCCTGCCCGAGACGCAGCCCGACGCTGAGCGGGCCGGGCAGCGAGGACGGCGGCAGCACCCGCGTCATCGCCGCCCAGATCAGCAGCATCGCCATAATGCCGAGCATACCGAGCGGATCGAACCGCGCCCATCGCATCGCACCCGCCATGGATCAGGCGCCGCCTTGCGCCGCCACGGCATAGCGATAGGCATCGAGAAAGTCGAATTTCGCTGCGAAATCCTGCGATTTGTGCATCGCGTCCTGCTGCGCCGGGGAAAGCGTCTTGCCGGCGAGGTCATGCAGGATCGCCACGGTCTTGCTGCGATAGTCCATCATCTGCTGCCAGATCGGCGCCGCCCAGACGATCTCGTCCGGCGTGACACCATCCGCCGGCACGACGCCGTGCGAGGCATATTCCTTGATGATCGCCGCCCAGGCGTTGCGATAATAGAGTACGCTCGTCTTATCGACAAAATAGGTTCGATCGAAATCGAAGGACGACAGTGGATCAAGAATTTTGATCGTGCTCTCGACACCTTTGGCATCGAGGCTGGTGCCGGCGACACTGTTTAGATAGGGCGCCTGCAGGCCGAACAGCGACGGGTCTTTCTGCACCGCGTCGATGGTGCGCCAGACGACGGAGAGAAACCGCAATACATCGTTCTGATGCGCCAGCACATAGGCGCCATTGGCGCCGATGCCGACATTGGCGACCAGCGGCTCGATCGGCGAGTTGATGCCGGCCGGGCCGTATTTGTAAAGATCGCCGATATCGACGACATCGGTCCAGCCGGCCTGCTCCAGCGTATAGACGATCGGCGCGCCCTCGGGGTTGACGAACTCCTCCCGCCCTGCCTTCGCCAGCACCAGAGATTTGGCGTCGTCGAGCACCTGAAGGCTCCACTGCACATGCCCGAAGCTGGCAACCGCGGCCTCGAACGGCCGGTCGCTCAATTCCGGCGCGCCGACCAGCGTCTTGCCGGCGAGCGGTGCGAGGGCCGCGTGCATCGCGGCGTCGAAACTCATGCCTTGTTTGATATAGTCCTTGAACGATTTCAGATGTAGCGCCGGGTTCGCCAGAATGGCGTTACCAAGAAAATTATCGGTGAACGCTATGCATTTCAGCAGATGGCTGGATTTATATGTCGGCAGCAGCAGCGGACAGAATTCGCTGGTCATGTCGATCTGCCCGTTCAGCAGCAAGGCGATGACATTGGTATCGGTGACTTTCAGCCCATACGGCTCGGGCAGAATGCTCAGCCCGACCTCCTTGAACCAGCCTCGCTTCATGGCGATGATGTAGAAAGTATTGTCGGCATAGGGACGCATCGCGAAACGCACCCGTGCCGTGGGTATCTGCGTTCCCGGCTCGGGGGGCGCGGGCTGATAGCTGCGTGTATCCGCCGCCATGGCGGCGGAGAGCGGTATCGCGCAGGCCAGCAAAAATGCCGCCATCATTCCTACGCCGTCGCGCAACAGTGTCTTGCAACCCATCCTCCGCTCTCCCCCTCTGCATTGACAAGCCATCGTGAAGCAATCGATGTGCCAGCGGTTCAAAATTCCAACAGCGTATCGCGCAGGTGGCGATGCTGATAGGTCTTGCGCACCAACCCACGCTGCTGGAGCGCCGGCACCAGCCCGTCCGTCACTTCGACGACGCTTTTGCGACTGACATCGGGCAGCGAGAACAGAAAGCCGTCGCCGCCCACTTCCTGCATCACTTCACCCATCTGGGCTGCGACCGCATCCGGTGTGCCGATCAGATCGACCGAGCCGCCACTGCTGCTATAGCTGACGATCGCCTCGCGCAGGGTACGCTTGCCGGCTTTGCGCAAAAACTGCTCCAGGCTCGACTGATGGCCGTTGGTGGCGAGCGTGCCGACCGGTGCGTCGAGATCGAAGCCAGAGAAATCGATATTGGTGCTCCAGCCCATCTGCGCGAGGCGGACGTCGATGTTGGCAGCGGCGTCGATGGCGCGCTGATCGGCCCGCGCCTGTGCCTCCGCCATCGTGCGGCCGAGCACCGGGGAGAGTAGGAACAGCACCTTGCAGGACTCGGGATCGCGGCCGAACGAGACGAGTTGACGACGGATATCGTCGCGATACTCCTTCATCGCATCGATACCTTTGGCGTGAGCGACGATGGTATCGGCATACATCGCGGCGATGCGGCGCCCTTTCGCCGAGCCGCCGGCCTGCGCGATGACAGGGCGACCCTGCGGACAAGGGCCGGAATTGAGTGGCCCCCGACTGCGGTAATAGCGTCCCTCGTAATCGATCGTGTGAACCTTTGCGGGATCGATCAACACGCCGCTGGCACGGTCGGCGACGATCGCGCCCGGCTCCCAGGAGTTCCATAGTTTCGTCACGATTTCAATATATTCTTCCGCCATTTCATAGCGTCGATCGTGTTCGGGTAGCGCGTCGAGACCGAAATTCTGCGCCGAAAAATCTGAGCTTCCGGTGACCATGTTCCACCCGGCGCGGCCGGCCGAGACCTGATCGAGCGTGCCGATGATGCGCGCAGTCAGATAGGGGTGATAGGCGAAGGTCGAGAGCGTGGGCACGATGCCGACGCGCGAGGTGGCCGCCATCATCAGCGAGGCGACCACCGAAGGCTCCTGGCGTGGCACCGACATGCCGTTGCGCAGGAAGATGTCACGCGAATTTTTCCAGTTCTGACCTATATAGATCGAGTCCTCGATCAGCAGATAATCGAACGCCGCGCGTTCGAGAGAGCGTGCCAGATCGAGGAACATGTCGGCCGACATCCATTCCTCGCTGATATTGCCACTCCACTCGGCGCCCCAGGCCTGAATGCTGGAGCCTTGCAGGAACCAGGCGAGATGAAACGGCTTGATCGTCATCGACGGACTCCTCTTCTGACGGGTCGGCTCATGCTGCCGGTAGCGGCAGATGGCAGGCGATGGCGAGGCGCGCGCCGAGCGGGCGCAACGGCGGGGTCACGCGCGCGCAGATATCGGGTAGCCGCTGTGGGCAACGTGCGCGAAAGGCACAGCCGGTGGCAGCATCCGCGCTGTCTGCCATCTCGGCGATCAGCCCCGCCGGCTCGTGCGCGGCGGCAGCAAACAGAGCGCGCGTGTAGGGATGATAGGGCGGCGCCAGCACGGCGGCGGCCTCGCCGATTTCGCACAGCCGGCCGCGATACATCACTGCGATCCGATCGGCGAGCTGCGCCACCACGGCGAGATCGTGCGAGATGAACAGATAGGCGAGACCGAGGCGGTCGCGCAGATCGGCCAGCAGATTGACGATCGTCGCCTGCACCGACACATCGAGGGCCGAGACCGGCTCGTCGCAAACGAGAAAGCGCGGCGCGCTCGCTAGCGCCCGCGCGATCGCCGCCCGCTGCCGCTCACCGCCGCTCAGCTGATGCGGAAAGCGCGTGCGATAAGAGGCTGGCAGCGCCACCATCTCCAGCAACTCGCGCACTCGTCCGGCGCGCTCGTGGCGAGCGACGACACCGAATCGGACCAGCGGGCGTTCCAGCGCATCGCCGATCGAGCGGCGTGGGTTGAGCGAATCGCCGACATTCTGAAACACCATCTGCGCCTGCTGGCGGAAGCCGCCGAGGCTCTGTGCCGGCGCGTGGGTGATGTCCGCGCCATCGAATTCCACGCTGCCCGCGCCGGCGCGCAGCAAACGCAGCACCAGCCGGCCGAGGGTGGATTTGCCGCAGCCGCTCTCGCCCACCAGGCCGAGCACCTCGCCCGGCGAGAGCGAGACCGACACGCCAGCCACCGCCTCGACGCCGGGCACCTGGCGCATCAAACCCAACCTGGTGAAAATTCCGCCGTGTGGGACAAAGGATTTACGCAGCCCGGTGACGTTGAGCAGCGCCGCACCGCGCCGATAGCGTGGCGCGGGCGTGGCCGTGGTGGCGGGCGCCGGCCAGTCGCCAAGCGTTGCCGCCTGCCAGCAGCGCGCCGCATGGCCGGGGGCGAGCGGCTGCATCGGCTGTGGCGCGGCACAGGCCGGCGCGCGGAACGGGCAGCGTGGCGCGAAGGCGCAGGCGGCGCTGTCCTCGGTCGCATCCGGCATTTGTCCCGGAATCGCCGGCAGGCGGCGCCGCTCGCCGGCGCGCAACGGCGGCAGGGCGGCGAGCAATCCCTTTGCGTAGGGATGGCGCGGCTGCGCCAGCACCGCCTCTCCGGCGCCGTGTTCCACCAACTGCCCCGCATACATCACCGCGACCTCGTCGCAGATGCGGCGGATCAGGCCGAGATTATGGCTGATGAACAGCAGTGCGATGGCACGCTCTCGGCGCAGGCGTGCCAGCAGATCGACGATCTGCGCCTCCACCGTGACATCGAGCGCCGTGGTGGGCTCATCGAGAATGAGCAGCGCCGGCTCACCGGCAAGCGCCGCGGCGATCAACGCGCGCTGGCGCATCCCGCCGCTGAGCTGGTGCGGATAGGCGCGCGCCACCGCGGCCGGATCGTGCATCCCCATCTCGCCGAGCAGCGCCTCGGCGCGCGCGCGCGCCACGGGGCGTGGCAGGCGCAGATGCTGGATCATCGGCTCGGCGATCTGCGCGCCGATGCTGAGCGCCGGGTTGAGGGCGGTGAAAGGATCCTGGAACACCGTGCCGATCCGCCGGCCGAGGATCGGCCGGCGCAGCGCCGGGGGAAGGCCCGCGAGTTCGCGCCCCTCGAAGCGGATGCTGCCGCCGATCCGCGCGCCGGGGCCGAGCAGATCGAGAATGGCGCCGGCAATGCTGCTCTTGCCGGAGCCGGATTCGCCGACGATGCCGAGCGCCTCGCCCGGCCGCAGCGCAAAGGAGACATCGCGCACCGCATGCACCGCACCCGCATAGCGCACATCGAGGCCGCGAATGTCGAGCAGCGGCGCACTCATCGCTGGCCGCGCAGACGCGGATCGAGCAGGTCGCGCAGACCGTCGCCGAGCAGGCTGATGCCGATCACCGAGAGGCTCATCGCAATGCCGGGCGCCATCGCGATCCATGGCGCGATGGTGACGAAGGCGCGCCCGTTGCTGATCATCAGCCCCCAATCGGCGGCCGGCGGCTGCACGCCGAAGCCGAGAAAACTCAAGACGGCGCCGAGCAGAATGGCGAAAACGACGCGCAGGCTCGCCTCCACCATCAGCACCGGCCAGATGTTCGGCAGCAATTCGCGGAGCAGGATGTAGAGCGCATGTTCGCCACGCGCGCGCGCCGCCTCGATGAACCCCTCGCCCATCAGATCGAGGGTCACGCTGCGGGTGACGCGCGCGATCGGCGGGGCGAACAGCACGCCGATGGCGAGCGCCGTTTTCAACAGGCTCGGCGGACTCACGACCAGGATCAGCAGCACCAGCAGGATGGGCGGGAAAGACATCATCACGTCGAGCGCGCGCATGATCGCCTCATCGGCAAACCCGCGCCGATAGCCGGCGAACAGGCCGAGCGGCACGCCGAGCCCGAGGCTCACCAGCGTCGCCACCACGCCGAGCACGAGAGACAGTTGCGAGCCGATCAGCAGCCGGCTGAACACATCGCGGCCGTATTCATCGGTGCCGGCGAGATAATGCAGGCTGGGTGGCGCGAAGCGCGCACGCACGTGCATCTGGTCGTAGGGAAACGGGGCGATCAGCTGCGCCGAGGCGGCGATCAGCAGCAGGAGTGCGACGATCGCCCCGCCGATCAACAGCGCCGGCGGCGCCCCGGATGCTCTACTCAACCGAAGCGCCATAGCGGATGCGCGGGTTGACCACGCCATAGAGCAGATCGGCGGCGAGATTGGCGAGGCAATAGACTGCCGTGAGAACCAGGATCGCCGCCTGCATCAGCGGCAGATCCTGCCGCTGCAACGAGAAAATCAGCAATCGGCCGAGGCCCGGATAGGCGAACACCGTCTCCACCGCGACGATACCGCCGATCAGGAAACCGAAATCCTGCGCCAGCACGGTGATCGTCGGCAGCAGCGCGTTGCGCAGCGCATGGCGCAGAATGACACGCCGCTCCGGCAGCCCGCGCGCCCGCGCCGCCTTGACATACATGCTGTCCAGCACTTCGAGCATGCTGGAGCGGGTGAGCCGCGAAACATGCGCGAGGAGGGCGAATGTCAAGGTGATCACCGGCAAGATCAGATGCGCGATGGTCGCGCCCAATCCGGCCCCCGGCTCGGCCGCACCGGAGGCGGGCAACCAGCGGAGCGTGCTGGCGAATGCGAGGATCAGCACCAGCCCCCAAAAAAATTCCGGCACCGATATGCCGACATAGGCGAAGACGGCGGCCAGATGATCGGGCCAGCCGCCGCGCCGCACCGCCGCGATCACGCCGAGCGCCGGGCCGAGTGTTGCGACCACGACCATCGCCGCCAGCGAAAGCACCGCCGAGCGGGAGAGCGCATCGAACAGCATCGGCGCGACCGGCCGCTCCATCACCAGAGACTGCCCGAAATCGCCATGCAGCATGGCGAGCGCCCAGCGCGCGTATTGCACCGTGAGCGGCAGATCGAGACCGAGTTTGTGTGCCAGCGCCACCTGCGTCTCCGGTGTGGAATACTGGCCGAGGATCAGGGCGGCGGTATTCGCCGGCAGCGCGTGGGTGGCGAGAAACACCAGCACCGACATGATGACGAGGATCAGCACCACCGCGCCGAGCCGTTGCAGCGCGTAGAGCGCCACGCCGCGCGCCCGTTCAACCGCCGAAGCTGACGCCGCTGATATCGGCGAACATCAGCGGCGAGGGCGAGAAGTCGCGCAGCTTGCGGCTCACGCCGCAGGCGAAATCCTGCACATAGACGACCGATCCCGGCCCCTCCTGGGCAATGATTTCCTGAAAACGGCCATAGAGCTTCGCCTGCTCGGCCTTGTCACTGCTGCTGCGCGCGGCATCGAGGATTTGATCGATCTCGGCATTCTTATAATGCCAGAGCGTGTTGTTCCACGAACCCGTGCTGTCGTACCAGGGATAGAGCATCAGATCGGGCGTCGCGCGGCCGAAGAAATTATCGATGTTGAGCGGCACCTTGCCTTCCATCTCGGCAAAAAACTTGTCCTGCGGCACCACGCGCAGATGGACGTCGATTTTAACCTGCTTGGCGGCATCGCGAAACGCCGTCGCCAGCCGCTCCATCGACGGCGATTCGCCGGGCACGAACATCTCGATGGCAAAGCCGCCCCCCATGCCCGCCTCGGCGAGGAGCGCCCGCGCGCCGGGAATGTCGGCGCCGAGCGGAATATCGTGGCGGAAAAAGGGATGCGTCGGCGGCAGCGGCGTGACGGTGGGCGTGCCCTGGCCGAAGGTTGCGATATCGGTGAAGGCGGGCTTGTCCACCAGTTTCAGAAAAGCGCGGCGCACACGGGCATCGTCGAACGGCTTGACGCTGTTGTTCATCACGATGCCCTGCCAGGTGCCGGAAGGCACCTGCATCACCTCGGCCACACCATTGCGCTTGATCACGTCCACCTGTTCGGGCGGCAGATCGTAGATCAGATCGATCGCGCCACTCTCCAAGGCCGCGACGGCGGTGGTGTATTCGGGAATGATGCGCAGCACCGCGCGGTCGAGCTTGGGCAGGCCGGGGAGGAAATACCGCGGGTTTTTCTCGAGCACCATCTGATCGCCGGGGCGATATTCGACGAAGCGGAACGGGCCGGTGCCGATCGGGTGGGTGGTGATGCCGGTGATCGAGGCCTCGCTCACGATCATCGCCTGATAGCCGGCGACCACGGCGGGCAGATCGGCATAGGGGATCGAGAGGGCGAAGCGCACGGTGAGCGGGTCGATCATCTCGACATGCTCGACGATCGTCAGATTGGCGCGCAGCACCGAAGCCACCGCCTTATCCTGCAACCGTGCGTAGGTGAACAGCACATCGGCGGCGGTGAAGGGCTTGCCGTCGTGAAAAGTCACCCCGGGGCGCAGATGAAAAATCCAACTGCGCAAATCCGGCGAGGCCTGCCAACTGGTGGCGAGGTCGGGGATCACCTGCAGCGCATTGTCCTGCTTGGTCAGCCGGCTGAACACGCAATTGGCGTAATTGTATTCGAGGCCGCCGACGCGGAACTTCGCCGGATCGAGAGTCGCGACCGGTGCCGGATAAGCGACGCGGATCGCGCTCTCCCCCGCCGCGCGGGCCGCGCCGACCGGCAGCGTGGCGGCGAGACCGAGGGCGAGTGCGCCGCGCCGTGTCAGCGGGGTGGATGATGCGACCATGCAGGCGGCTCCCTGGCAGCCGGCGGGCGAATGGGCGCGGCCGGCCGCGCAACCGAAGCAATAACTGCGCCATTCCCGCGCTGCGCCGGTCTGGACAAAGCGCCGCGACGCCATATGCTCAATCCGGGACGGCGGCGGAGGGAACAGAAGGTCCATGAGCGATTTCATCGCCGAGCCGTCGGGAAGCCTGGCCTTCGGTGATGCGGCGGGCTGGTTCAAGACCGCGAACACCGCCGATGTGACGTATCAGGCCGACATCCAGAACGGCGTCGTCATCGCCGCGGTGAAAACCAATGTCACCCAGCCGCAGGGCGGCGCGCCGGGGGGCGGCGATACGGCCTTCATCCTCGGCCCCGGCACCATCACCGGCAGCGGTGCCGTGGGAACACTCGCGCTCGCGGGCAATCTGACGATCGCCGCCGATCTGACGATCGGCACGCTCTGGGCCGGGGCCAACGAGCAGGGCGCGGCGCAGGCGCCGATCGACAGTGCGCAGTATTTCACCAATGCCGACCCCTATCCGACCCCGCAGCCCGGCGACAGCCTCTCATCGGTGATCACCCAATCGGCGAGCTACGCAGCCCCCACCCTGGCGCTCGACACCGCGAACACTGCCACCACCGCGCTCTA
>DAHXNW010000090.1 GCA_027365195.1 Acetobacteraceae bacterium | reverse complement strand
CCCGTATGCTGAACGATACGCGGCAGTTCCAGATGGTGACGCAGTTCGTCCAGGAAGAAGCCACCCGCCAGCAGGACGCGATCGGCAAGATCCTGACCCCAGCCGCCTGAATCCTGGCCGCCTGATCCCTCGCGAGGAGATGAGAGATGCGTTCACTCGATATCGCCGCCACCGGCATGCAGGCGCAGCAGACCAATGTGGAAGTGATTTCCAACAACATCGCCAACCTGACCACCACCGCCTATAAGCGCCGGCGCGCCGAGTTCCAGGATCTGATCTATCAGGATCTGCGCCGCGTCGGCTCCAACAGTTCGGATACCGGCACCATCATCCCGGCGGGCATTCAGATCGGCCTCGGCGTGCAGACCGCCTCGGTCTATCGCATCACCGAGCAGGGCAATCTGCAACAGAGCAACAACACGCTCGATCTGGCGATCCAGGGCCAGGGTTATTTCCAGGTCTCTTTGCCGAGCGGTGAGATCGCCTACACCCGCGATGGCTCTTTCGCGCTCTCCGCCACCGGCCAGCTCGTCACCGCCGATGGCTATGTGATCACGCCGAATATCAGCATTCCGAACAATGCGCTCAACGTCACCATCAATGCGCAGGGACAGGTGCAGGTGGCGATCTCCGGGCAACAATTGCCGCAGTTGGTGGGCCAGTTACAACTCGCCGTTTTCCCCAACGAAAACGGTCTGGAGGCGCAGGGCAACAATCTGTTCATCCAGACCGCGGCATCGGGCAACGTCAATGTCGGGCCGCCGGGTAATCCGGGTTTCGGCACCGTGCAGCAGGGATTTTTGGAAACCTCCAACGTCAACGTGGTGACCGAGATCACCAATCTGATCACCGCGCAGCGCGCCTATGAAATGAACAGCCGGGTGATCACCACATCCGATCAGATGCTTTCCACCCTGACCAATCTCCGTTGAGGTCTGTCATGCGCACCCGATTCCTCGCTCTGCTGCTCGCCACGTCCGCGCTCGCCCAGGCGGCCTCGGCGGCCAGCCTGCGTGACATGGTCACGCTTTCCGGCCCGCTGGTGCGGCTGTCGGATCTGTTCGCCGATGCCGGCGCGGGGGCCAACCGCGTGCTCGGTCCCGGCCCGGCGCCGGGCGGGCGTATCGTCGTGCAGGCGGCCCAGCTCGCCGCCATCGCCGAGCAATATGGCGTCGATTGGAAACCCGCCTCCCCGGCGGATCAGGTGATTCTGGAGCGGCCCGGCCGCGCCATGCCGCGCGCCACCATTCTCACGGCGCTGCGCCCCTTCCTCGCAGACGCCGGCGCCGGGCAGGATTGCGACATCGAACTCTCCGGGCTGAACCCGCCGCTGGTCGATCCGCACGACACGACGGCGCCGGAGGTCGATCAACTCACCTATGATGCCGCCTCGCATCGCTTCTCCGCCATCATGACGATCGGCGGCGGGGGCGCCGCCGCACAGCGCCTGCGCCTCGCCGGGCGCGCCTTTCCCACCGCGACCCTGCCGATTGCGACGCACCGCCTCTCGCCCGGCGCCGTCGTCGGGCCGGACGATGTGCAGATCGCCCGCGTGCATGTCGATCTGCAGCGCGGCGCGGTGGCACGCAGGCTGGATCAGGCACTCGGTATGCAAACGCTGCACGGCGCCGAGGCAGGCAAGCCGCTGCTGCTCGACGAACTCACCCGCGCGCCGCTGGTGCTGAAGGGCGGCCGCGTGGCGGTCAGCATCAGCACCGGGGCGCTGAGTGTCACCGAGCAGGGGCTGGCGCTGCAATCCGGCGGCATGGGCGATCACGTCCAGGTGCTCAACCCGATCTCGCGGGCGATGATGGATGGCATCGTCACCGGTCCGGGCAACGCGCGGGTGGAGCCGGGCAGCATGCCGATCCTGCCACGACAACCCGGCCAGCCGCCCGACATGATGACGGCCGGCATTGCGCAGGCCTCCTTCCCATGACGCCCCGTCCGCTGCTGGCGCTCGCGCTGGCGCTGCTGCTGCCCGGTTGCGGCATTCTCAGCGCGCTCTCCGAGGTCGGCCATCCACCGATCATGTCGCCGACCGCGAACCCGACGCTCGATCCGCAGTGGCGGCCGGTGACGATGCCGATGCCAGGCCCCTCGCAGCCGCCGCGCGAGGCCAACAGCCTGTGGCGGCCGGGCGCGCGCGCCTTCTTCAAGGATCAGCGCGCGGCGCGCGTCGGCGACATCGTGACCATCATGGTCAACATGAACGACAACGCGACGATGAACGACAACACACTGGAGCAGCGCACCGAGAATGAGCAGATGGGCATGCCGAACATGTTCGGCCTCGCCGCGCTGCTGCCGAAAATTCTCAATAAATCGGCCAATCCGACCTCGCTCGCCAATGCCACCAGCACCAGCAACCTCACCACCATCGGCCAGATTCAGCGCAACGAGAATATCGTCACCAGCATCGCTGGCACCATCACGCAGGTGCTGCCGAACGGCAATCTCGTCGTCGTGGCGCGTCAGGAGATGGTGGTGAACGATGAGTTGCGCCAGGTCGAAGTGACCGGCGTGGTGCGCCCGGAGGATATCCGCAGCGACAACACCATCGCGCATGACCGCATCGCCGAGGCGCGTATCACCTACTCCGGCCGCGGCCAGCTCACCACGGTCAACGAACCGCGCTGGGGCGATCAGGTGTTGCAGGCACTGCTGCCGTTCTAGAGGCCGATGTGTTCAAGGTGACGCTGTACCGGCCACCCATTCAGTATACTGCCGTGGGCGGCCGGGTGGGGGAGCGGGCCCGGTGCAGACGAATGTCGTCCTACGCTAAAGGCTGTGCAGCTGCCCCGGATTGATGCCGCCGAGGCCGAGGAAGTTGATGCGCGTGCCGTCGGTCAGCGTGACGATGGTGGAGCCGCCGGAGACGCCGATATTGGCGACCGCATTGCCGCCATAGCCAAAGAAATCGGCGCCGTCGTTGCCATTGAAATTCACGATCAGGTCGTTGCCGCCGGCCTGGCCGTGTTGAAAGATGAACTGGTTCGCGCCGGCGCCGCCCTGCATCGTCGCATTGCCGCCGCTGGCGACGAAGACGTCGTTGCCCGGGCCGCCGATCAGCGTGTCATTGCCGGCATTGGCGAACAGCACGTTGCCGTTGCTGAACGCACCGGCGGCATTCAGCACATCGGCGCCGCCGGAGGCGATCAGTTGATTGCCCGCCGTCGTGCTGAACAGGGTCACATCGCCGCCTGAGCCGGAAAACACCACCGCAGCCCCTGAGTTGGGGCCGCCGACGACGAGCGCCTGGCTGCTCTGCGCATCGAAGATGAAATTGCCGGAGCCGACGAAATAGGTGCCGCTGCCGCTGCCACCGAACAGCGTATCGTTGCCGGCGCCGCCGACGAAGGTGCTGGCACCGCTGCCGTTGACGAAGGTGAGGGTCGCCGTGTTGGCGAAATAGAGACCGCCGGAGGCGTTGGCGAAAATCGTCTCCTGCCCGTGGCCGGCCGAGATGGTGGCCGCACCGCCGTCGTTGGAGATGATGCTGGTGGCATTGCCGGCGAACACGAAGGCGCCGGGTGCATCGACGAAAATTTGCGTATTGCCGCTGGTGCCGATGACCGTGTCGGCGCCATTGGTCGTCACCGTATCGGCGCCGGCGCCGAGGAAGGCCAAGCCGGTGCCCTGGCCCATATTGACGGAATAAGCGCCCGAGCCGGCAAACAGCGTGTCGCTGCCGGTGCCGTCGAAATAGACGTTCCAATCGCCGCCGCCGGTGGTCGGCCCGGTGACGAGATTATTGCCGCCGCCGGAGACGAAGGAACCCGATCCGGTGCCGGCATAGAAGGTGAGGCCACCATTGCCCGACAGCACCGTCTCATTCTGGGCATTCAACCCGACACCACCGTTGATGGTTGCCAGCGCCGGCGATTGATCGACGACGAGTTGATAGCCACCGGCCACGGAGGCGAGCAATGGATAATTCCCGGCGGCGCCGATCACCTCTTCGCCGAGCCAGCCGGTGGGGACGATCGGCATCGGCGCACCGGTATAATCCTGGATTTCCAGCGTCGAGGCGGCCGAGGCGGCATAGACCGCCTGTAGGAGGGTGGCGGCGTAATCGGCGCCCTGGCTGCTGTTGAATGGCAGATTGATGAGAGCGCCGCCCGCTCCAGGCACCGAAACCGCCGGCATCGCCCCATCCTCAAAGATGAAAGTTTGGTTAACAAATTATCGTGATACACGCAAGATCTGTATTTTTACACCAAAAAATATCGTCCGCGCTCCCAAAAGAGATTAAAATCCATTCTTTATCAATAATTTGCCTTATTTTTTGAATTTCTCTCGTGCGCTATGAGAGATTGCCGCCTCACATTTGCGGTTGCGCCGCCGCGCCAAATCAGCAAATTCTGCGCGATGCGCGTGGAATGCCCGGTCTGCACCGTCGCCTATGAAGTACCGCAGTCGCTGCTCACCGTGCAGCGGCGCCTGCGCTGTGCCAGTTGTGGCCATGAATGGTGGCTGCGCGAGCCGCAAGCCGTCCCGGATGCGCTGCCGGAAACGGCGCCCCCGTTGCCCGTGCCCCCCCTGCCCGCGCCTATCGTCGCGGACATCCACGAACCCGAAGCACAGCGCCAGCCGTCCTCACGGCTTTCGATCGATCCCGCCAGCACGCCGCGCACCGGCGGCGCGATCTGGGCAGGCTGGGCGGCGAGTATCGCGTTGCTGCTCCTGGCCGTCTGGGCGGGCGAGCATTACCGCCATGGCATCATGCGGATATGGCCGCCGAGCGAACGGCTGTACGCGGCGATCGGCCAGGGGCAGAATGGTCGGCCATGAGCCGCGCAGGGGGGCCGAACCGATGGGAATAAGACGGGATAACGAGGAGAAATTTGAGCCCAACCGGCGCGGTTCCCAAGCCGACAGAATCAAACACTATTTGGCTAAATCCGAAATTTCCATCGACGCCCATTTGCGTCATCGCCAACTGGCTCTTGCCGAGGCGCTACGCGGACGCATCAAAATCTATCTCGACACCAGCTATTGGGTGAATTTGCGCAAGGCAGACATTGGCATCGGATCCCAGCAGATGCTCGAACTGCTTGCGCTGCTAAGAACTCTGGTCGCGTCGGGTCACGCGATCTGCCCATTAAGCGAAAGCACCTTCCTTGAGCTACTAAACCAGACCGACCCCGCATCCCGCCGCGCAACGGCAGTGGTAATGGATATATTGAGCCTCAGTGTGACACTGATCGAGTCACGCATGCGAATGGCAACGGAGGTCAGCCACTGGCTGCACGATATGTGTAGCCAGAGTGAACTTTACCCATTGGAAAGCCTCGTCTGGTGCAAGGGCGCCTCGATCCTTGGCTTCACCCATTCCATCGCCGATCTGCATAATGACAGGCTGATACTGGCGATTCAGAAATGCTACTTCGACGAACTATGGGACACACCATTTCGCGAAATGGTCGAGCGGGCAGGCGAGACCATGCAGCCTGTAGCAACCGAATTTGCAGCCACGGCTGAGCGGCTCAATGCCTGCAACGTCATCAATGCGCACAAGGCTAAAAGCTTTCAGAAAATCTATTACGACGAGGTATGCGGCGCCGTTGATTTGGTTGACGATGTGATCGAGCAAGTGATCGACGTGATCGGCATCCGTGGCGGCGTGCTCCCTGCTGATTTCGACGATAGACCGCAGCAGCGCGCAGTCGACACCATCATGCGGCATATCGCAGACGCACTTGGGAAGGGAAAGTTACGCGATAAACTTCCCTCGTTCCATATCACAGCATCGCTGCACGCGGCCGTGCGTTGGGACAAACAACGGAAGTTCGATGGCCACGATCTCCTCGACATCTCGCATGCGAGCGCGGCTCTGGGCTATTGCGATTACTTCTTCACGGAAAAGCCGCTGGCGGACCTGCTTGCGCAGAAACACCTGCAGCTTGAGCGGCAACATGGTTGCAAAGTATGCGGAACTCCCGCGCAAGCCTTGGCGGTTGTGCGAACGTTGGCAGCGACACAATGAAGGAGAAACCATGTGCCGCGACAAAAAACTTCTGTCATGGCTGACCATGAAGAATCGTGGTCGGGATAAGAGGAATGAAAAAAATTAATAAAATCAATCTCTGGATGCTTAAAAGACCGCCTCAGAACTGCTTGAGCAGCCGCTCGATATAGTCGAGTTCGGGCTGCGGCCGGCTGCGGTCGCCTTCGCGCTGGCGTAGCTCGTTCTCGATCGCCTGGCTGCGCGCGCGCTCCATATGGTCGAGCACCTGCATGTCGCTGCTCTCGTCGCTGCCCGAGGCGCCCTCCTGCGTCAGCCGGCCGAATGGATCGCGCCGGCCCTGCTCGGCATTCTGGCCCTGCGACAGTGCCGCGCCGCCCTCTCCGTCTGCCGTGCCGGGATCCTGCTCACCGAGGCCCTCGCCCTGGCCCGGCTCACCCTGCCCCTGCTGCCCACTCTGCCGCCCCTGGCCGCGCCGGCGGTTGGCGCCGGCTTCAGCGAGCTGGCGGCGCATCTCGCCACCGCCCTTCTGCAATGCCGCCAACGCCTGCTGCTCGGCCTCGCCGGCCTTCTCGTCATCGCCGGCGACCAGCGCCTCGGCGGCACCCTGCATCGCCTGATCGGCGGCGCCGAGGCTCGGTGGCACCTTGCCCGAGAGATCGCCGAATTGCTGCATCAGCTCGCCAAGCGCCCGACGCAGCGCGCGCTGCACTTTTTCATCGGATGACTGCGCCGCGTGGCTCGCCTGCTCCTGCTGCGCCAGATGCTGCGGTGAGGTATCCACGTCGGGCGGCAACTGCCAGGGAGACTGACCATACGGAGATTGGCCATAGGGCAGCGCGCCCGGCTGGCTCAGCGGCGAGCGCACGCTGCGGCTGCGCTGTTGCAGCCGGTCGAGCAGGCCGCCCTGGCGCTGCACCAGATCCTGCAACGCGCCCATCTGCTGCTGCCCGCGCTGCTGCTGCTCGGCCTGCTGGCGCGCGCCGGGGTGCTGCGCCTCCTCGCGCATCGCCTGCAGAGAGCGGTCGAGCTGCGCCAACTGCTGGCGCGCCGCGTCGAGCTCGCCATGCTCGATCGCTTCATGCATCGCCTGCGCCGCCTTCCGCGCCTGCCGCGCCGCCTCGCGCGCCGCCGCCGAGGGTGCCTGCTGCTGCCGCCGCGCCTGGTCGGTGAGCGCGCGCAGATGGGCATCGAGCGCCTGCTGCACCTGCTGCATCAGCTTGTCGAGCGTCGCCTGATCGGGCGGCTTGCCCGCGTTGGCCGTTTGCTTCGCCCGATCCAGCGCGTCGCGCAGCGCCTGCCGCGCCGCATCGAGCGCGCGGGCGGTGCGCGCGAGCCGCCCCTCTTCCATCTGCAACGCCAGTTGCCACAGCCGTTCCTGCACCGCCGGGATCGCTTCCGGCGCGCGATCGAAGCGCAATTGATGGATGATGCCGCTCAGATTGAGCCAGGCGCCGTCATCGCCATCGAACAACGGCGTTTCGTCGGTGAGTTCGTTGAGCTGGGCGAGCGCGCCGGCCCGCTGGTCGGGCAGCAGGCTGAGAGAGCGGCGCACCGCGACGGCGACCTGCGCCACCGGATTGTGAAACTGCCGCTCCGGCAGACGCAGCTCGACCGCCTCGCTCATGCCCACGAGGCCGGCGGTGTCGGTCGCGGTGAGCTGCGCGATCACCGGCAGGCCGGCCCAGGGATTGGCGGTCAGATCCGGCTCGGCGACCCCCTGCGCCGTGGTCGGGCTGCCGCCGGGCAGCGGGATCGGCAGGCGGAAGGCCGGTGCGGCGGGGCGGTCGCGCAGGTGGAATTCGACCGCCAGCGCGGCGACGCCATAGGCATCGGCCACCTGCCAGGGTAGCCGGAGCGCCAGGCCATGCGGCGCCGGGCCGGGCAGCGCGGTGAACCGCACGCTGGGCGGCGCATTCGCCACCACGTCGAGCTGCCAGGCGGCGATCTCATGCCACCAGTGCCGCACCGCGAGCCGGCCGCCATGGGTGAGCGCGAGATCGGCCTCGAAACTCTCGGCATCGAGCGCGCGGACGGCCACACGCTCACCGGCCAGCCGCAGATCGGGCGCCGAACTGCTGCCGGTCAGGCTGACTGTAAGGTGCGATCCGGCCGGCACCCGCACAGTGGCGGACTCTGTGCCGAGAAACACCGGCGGCAGATGGGTGTAGGCCGGCGGCGTGATCCATGCCTGCACCTTTGCGGCGGCCGGCACGCCGAGGCCG
>DAHXNW010000089.1 GCA_027365195.1 Acetobacteraceae bacterium | reverse complement strand
GTGAGCGGCGGATGATCCACCGGCAGCACACTGGCGACCCCGCTCGCCACGTAGCGATAGCGCTCGCGCGGGTAATGCCAGAGGCCGCCGGCCTGATACGGCGCGCCGAGCATATAATGCGGCTCTGCCACCGGAGCCGCCGGGCGCGGCGTGCAGCCCTGGCTGCATCCGGCCAGACCGAGCAGGAGCGCGAGCCGCCACGGCCGGCGGGTGTTCATGCGATGATGCGATCGCCGAGCAGGCCGACCGCGAGGGCGTAGAAATCCGACGGATTATAGCGGCGGATGGCGGCGAAATTCGGATAGACCAGAAACGCCTCGCCGGTGCTCCCATCGGGCAGGATCACCGCCGCCGTGAGCGGCGCGTCGGCGAGTGCCGCGCCATCGTCGCGTAACACGCCGAGCCGGCGCCATTGCGCGAGCGGCAGCGGCCGGCCGCGCCCGGCGAGGGCCGCATCGAAGCCGGCCGGCAGACGCACCGCCTGACCCCAGCCCTGGTCCGGCCGCCAGCCCGATTGCGCGAGGTAATTGGCGATCGAGGCCAGCACGTCGCCGGTATCGTCCCAGATATCACGCCGGCCAGTGGCGTCGAAATCGACGGCGTAGCGCTGCCACGCGCTCGGCATGAATTGCGGCTGCCCCATGGCGCCGGCATAGCTGCCGAGCATGCGCGGAAAACTGATGTCGCCGTGGTCGAGAATATGCAGCGCGGCGAGCAGTTCGCCGCGGAAGAAGCGCGCCCGCCGCCCCTCCCAGGCGAGCGTCGCCAGCGCCTCGATGACATTGAAGCCGCCGGTGTAGCCGCCGTAATTCGACTCCAATCCCCAGATGCCAAGGATCACCCCGGCCTCGACACCATAGATCGCCGCCACCCGATGCAACAGCGCCTGATTGCGCCGATACGCCGCCTGCCCGGCGGCGATGCGCTGATCGCTCAGCCGGCTCGCGCGATAGCGGGCCCAGGTCAGGGTGAACTCGGGTTGGCGATGGTCGAGGTCGATTACCCCCTGGTTCGGCCGCAAGCCGCCCAGCGCCTGACGCAGGATGGCCGGGCGGATGCCTTGTCGCTGCGCCTCGGCATTGATGCTGGCGAGAAAGGCGGCGAAATCGCCACTGGCGGCGTGGGCGCCGGCGGCCTGGCCAACGAGGGCCGCCGACCCGATCAGTAAATTACGACGGTTGAGCATCCCCGGTTCTCTGCCACACCTGCACGCGTGCGGCAATCGGGTGGGGGCGCGGGCTGGTGCCGGCCGAAGCAACGATCAGCCTGCCAGCAGGCAGCCGAGAATGGCGAGATTGGTCAGTCCGTGCAGCAGTTGATCGAGGCCGAACAGCGCCCAAAAGCGCGGCTGCGCGGGCGTGCAGGCGAGCCGGCGCGAGAGCGTCGCCTTGCCCCGGTCGATGGCGAAATGCACCAGCAGATCGGCCGGCGCCAGCCACCATAACGATGGCGCCACCACCAGCACGACCAGCAGCGTGAGGCCGCCATGGCAGAGCGCGTGGCACAGCAGCGGCCACTCCCACCCCGCCGCCTGCTCCTTGCCGCGCGCCATCCAATTGTTCTGCATGATGAAATCAGCGAGATAGTGCTTCACCGCGAGCACCGCGCCGAGGGTGATCAGGCTCCAGAGCGGGATCAATGCGGGTTCCATTCTCGGTGACGCTGTCACGCGACCAGCCAGTGGTCGGTGAGCCATCAGACACCAGAGAGATTGAGGAAGCGTTTAGAGAATGATTGGCTCCGCAGCGGGCCGGTGCCGGGCGAAGCGCATCAGAACAGCCCGGTGATCTCGCCCGTCTCGTCGAGGCCGATTTCCTCCGCCGCCGGCACGCGGGGCAGGCCGGGCATCGTCATGATATCGCCGCAGATCGCCACCACGAAGCCGGCGCCGGCGGAGAGCCGCAGCGCGCGCACCGGCAGCACATGGCCCTCGGGCGCGCCAAGCAAGGCGGGGTCGGCGGTGAAGCTGTACTGGGTTTTGGCGACGCATACCGGCAGCGCGCCGAAGCCGGCGGCGGTGTAGCCGTCGAGCCGGCGGCGCAGCGTGTCGGGCAGCGCGATATCCTCGGCGCGATAGATCTCGCGCGCCACACGCCGCAGCTTTTCTTCGAGCGGCAACTCTGGCGCATAGAGCGGCGCATAGCGGCCGCGCCCGGCATCGATCATTCCGGTCACGATGGCGGCGAGTTCGCCAGCGCCGGCGGCGCCTTCGGCCCAATGGGTGCACAGCGCGAGCGGGGTGCCGATCGCTGCCATCGCCTCGCGCACCACCTCGATCTCGGCCTCGGTGTCGGCGGTGAAGTGGTTGAGCGCCACGGCGACCGGCAGACCGAACTTGCTCATGTTCTCGACATGCCGGCGGAGATTGGCGAGTCCCGCGCGCAACGCCGCGACATCCTCCCGCCCGAGATCGCCGCGCGCCACGCCGCCCTGCATCTTCAACGCCCGCACCGTCGCGACGATGACGGAGGCGGCCGGGCGGAGGCCAGCGCTCGGGCATTTGATGTCGAGGAATTTCTCCGCCCCGAGATCGGCGCCGAAGCCGGCTTCGGTGACCACCACGTCGGCGAGCCGCAGGCCGAGCCGCGTCGCCATCACCGAGTTGCAGCCATGCGCGATGTTGGCGAACGGGCCGCCATGCACCAGCGCCGGCGAGCCTTCCAGCGTCTGCACCAGATTGGGCATCAGCGCATCGCGCAGCAGGGCGGCCATCGCGCCATCGGCCTTCAGATCGCGCGCGGTGACGAAACCGCCATCGCGCCGCGCCGCGACCACCATGCGGCCGAGCCGCTCGCGCAGATCGTCGAGATCGCGCGCGAGGCAGAACACCGCCATCACCTCGGAGGCGACGGTGATGTCGAACCCATCCTCGCGCGGCGTCCCATTGGCGATGCCGCCGAGGCCGCTCACCATGGCGCGCAGCGACCGGTCGTTGACATCGAGGGCGCGGCGCCAGAACACCCGGCGCGTGTCGATGCCGAGCGCATTGCCCCAGTAGAGATGGTTGTCGAGCATCGCCGCCAGCAGGTTGCAGGCGCTGGTGATGGCATGGAAATCGCCGGTGAAATGCAGATTGATCTCCGCCATCGGCCCGACCTGCGCCCGCCCGCCGCCGGTCGCGCCCCCTTTCTGGCCGAAGCACGGCCCGAGGCTCGGCTCGCGCAGGCAGATCACGCTGCGCCGCCCGGCGGCGTTGAGCGCATCGCCCAGCCCGATGGTGGTCGTCGTCTTGCCCTCGCCGGCAGCCGTCGGGCTGATACCGGTCACCAGCACGAGCGCGCCTTCCGGCCGGGCTTCGGCCTCGCGGATGAAATCGAAGCCGATCTTCGCCTTGTGCCGCCCATATGGCTCCAATGCCGCCGCCGGAATGCCGGCCCGCTCGGCGATGTCGGCGATCGGGCGCAGCGTGGCGGCGCGGGCGATGTCGAGATCGATGCTCATGGAGATAGGTTGTGCCGATCCTGATCGAAAAAATCCATCCCCCCATCGAAAGATTGAGTCACGGCGACGCCGATGCGGGTGTTCGCACGCGGAAAATCTTGATGTGCGGGCGCAGATCGACGGCGGTGAGGCGATCGCCCGGGGTGAGGGTGAAGGGCCGCCGGTCGATGAAGGCGACATAATCATAGCCCGGCAGGGCGGCGAGGGCCGCCTCTGTGCGCGCGTCATGGGCCGCACCGTCGCCCGCGCCGGCGAACAGCGCCCACAGCGTCTCCGGCCCGGTCGCATCGGCGAGCCGGCGGAGCGCCGGGCGCATGATCAGCGGGTGCTGATTGGGGATGGTCCATAAGGTCTGCGTGAAGCCGCCGCGCGGCACGATCACCCAGTCGGGCAGGATGAAGGCGAGCGCGGCCGGATCGGAGTCCGAATCGAACGCATCGGGCGGGTTGGCCGAGGCGACTTTGGCCCCGTTGGGCAGGGCGGCGAGGGCGGCCTCGACCTCGGCATAGACCGGCGCATCGCGCGCCCATTGCCGTTCGATGATGGCGAGGCGCGACAGCCCGACGAGCAGAACGGCGGCGAGGAACAGCCAGGCCGCACGACGTCCGGCGATGACCACATCGATCATGCAGCAGCCCAGCAGCCAGAGCGCGATCGGCACGCGGTGATCGGCGGCGGTGCCGGTGAGAATCTGATACGGCATCGCCATCTGCACGAGCGCCAGCAGCAGGAGGGCGCCGAGCAGAGCCGGGCTGATCCGCACCGCACCCCTGAGCGCGAAGCCCGCCAAAGCGGTGGCGATCACCGCCAGACCGATCGCTTCCGCCCGCAGATCATAGGTGATGACGACGGCGAAGGCGCCGATCTTGCTGGCGAGGTCGTGAAAGATGATCACCCCGTTGCGCGTCGAATGCGGGGCGAGAAAAATCATGATGGCGAACACCGGTATATAGGCGAGCACCGGGCCGGCCAGATCGCGCATCCAGTCCGCCAAACCCGCGCGCCGGCGCAGCAGCCCGGCGATCTCCACCCCCGCCACCATCAGCCCGAGCACGGCGGCGGCCATCAGATGCACCAGATAGGTCAGTGTGACGATGGCAGCGAACACGCCGAGGCGGAGGGTTGCCGGTCGCTCGCGCAGCCGGAGCCAGATCGCCAGCCCATGCAGGCACAGGCCGATGCCGAGCATGTAGTTCACCAGCCCGGAGAGCATCATCCGGTTATAGAGAAACAGCGCCCCCAGCAGCGGCACCAGCGACCATTTCCGGTGCGCCGCCTGATGCAGGTTCAAAAGCCCGCTGAGCAGCACGATAAACACCAGCACAACGAACAGCTTGCCGATCGCCAGCAGCGACAGCGTGCCGTTCAGCGCGAGCACGAAGCCATCGATGGTGAGGCTCGGCATCACCCGCCAGTTCGGCTGCCAATAGGTCTGAAAGAACGGGTTGCGATGGTAATTCGCCAGCACGAAGCCGCGCGCCAGATGGTTGAACAGATCGAGCATGGTAACGAGGCGATGCGCATAGAGCGGCACCAGCGAGACCGCCAGCACGCCCGCCGCCGCCCATCCCACGCGCGGCAGTCCGACCCGCAGCCGGTCGTTGCTGTCGATCGGCACGGGCTAGAGCATGATCGCTTTAGCCGGCACCGGCCCGCGCCCCCACCCGGCACCCATCCGCGTATACTGCCGTGGGTGCCAAGGGGGGCAGCGTTGTGGGGGCGCGGGCCGGTGCCGGCTCAACTTAAACATACAACTTACAGGTTCAGGCGGCGGTGCCGCCGACGGTCAGGCCGGAGAGCTTCAGCGTCGGCTGCCCCACGCCCACCGGAACGCCCTGGCCGTTCTTGCCGCAGGTGCCGATGCCGGGGTCGAGCGCCATGTCGTCGCCCACCATCTCCACCCGGGTCAGAGCATCCGGCCCGTTGCCGATCAAGGTGGCACCCTTCACCGGCGCGGTGACGCGGCCGTCTTCGATCAGATAGGCCTCGCTCGCCGAGAAGACGAATTTTCCGGAGGTGATATCTACCTGCCCGCCGCCGAAATTCACCGCAAACAGGCCGCGCTTCACCGAGCGGATCATCTCCGCCTGGCTGTGCGCGCCGCCCAGCATGACGGTGTTGGTCATCCTTGGCATCGGCGCGTGGGCATAGGATTGCCGCCGCCCGTTGCCGGTCGGGCGCATGCGCATCAGCCGCGCGTTCAGCCGATCCTGCAGGAAGCCGACCAGAATGCCGTCTTCGATCAGCGTGGTGCGCCCGCTCGGCGTGCCCTCGTCGTCGATCGTCAGGCTGCCGCGCCGGTCCGGCATGGTGCCGTCATCGACCACCGTCACTCCCGGCGAGGCGATGCGCTGGCCGAGCAGGCCGGCGAAGGCGGAGGTCTGCTTGCGGTTGAAATCGCCCTCCAGCCCATGGCCGATCGCCTCGTGCAGCAGAATGCCGGGCCAGCCGGCGCCGAGCACCACCGGCATTTCGCCGGCCGGCGCCGGGCGGCTGTCTAGGTTGATCAGCGCCTGACGCAGCGCCTCGGCGACGGCGTGCTGCCACACCGGCTCGGCGGTGACGTGGTCGTAGGCGAAGCGGCCGCCGGTGCCGAAGCTGCCGGTCTCGCGCCGGCCGTCCTGCTCCACCACCAGCGCCACGTTGAGCCGCACCAGCGGGCGCAGATCGGCGACGCGCGTGCCATCGGCGCGCAGGATCTGCACCGCCTGCCACTCGCCGGTGAGCGAGGCCATCACCTGCTTCACCCGCCCATCGCGGCCGCGCGCATAGGCATCGATCGCCGCCAGCAGTTCGGTGCGGGCGGCGAATGCCATCGCCGGCAGCGGATTGGCATCGGTGTAGAGCCGCGCGTTGCTGGCGCGCGGCGGCTCCGCACGCTGCCCGGTGTGGCCGCCGGCGACCGCGCGTACCGTCGCCACGGCGCGGCGCAGGGCGGCCTCGGAGATCTCGCCGGCATGGGCATAGCCGGTCGCCTCGCCGGCAACGGCGCGCAGGCCGAAACCGAGCGTGGTATCGAAGCCGGCGCTGCGGATGCGCCCGTCATCGAGGCTGATCGCCTCGCTCTCGCGGTATTCGAGGAACAACTCGCCATCGTCGGCGCCGGCCAGCGCCTGGCCGAGCAACTGCGTCGCGGCATCGCGGTCGAGGGCGGCGTCCGCCCGCTCGAAGAACAGCCGGTCGGTGACGGCAAGCGGGGTATCGGCGATCGCGGACGCGCTCATGATATCTCCTGCGAGGCGGGAACGGAGGGGCGATAGGCGCCGCGCAGCCTATGCAGCGTGACCAGGGCGGCGGTGAGTAGCAGCACGGCCGCCGCCTGATGCGCCGCCGCGAGTGGCACCGGCACCACCCACAGCAAGGTGGCGACGCCAAGCGCGTATTGCAGCAGCACCGCGCCCGCAAGGGCCGCGAACGCCAGTTTTACACGCGGCCGAGGCACGTAGTGCCACCCGCACGCAACCGTCGCCAGCGCGGCGAGCATCGTCAGGCTGGCGAGCAGACGGTGGTCGAACTGCACGGCGGCGATGTTCTCGGTGAGATTACGCGGGAACGGCGACAGCGCGGCATAGCCCGGTGGGATCAGATGGCCGGCCATCAGCGGAAAGGAATTATAGTCGAGCCCGGCGTGCAGCCCGGCGACGAAGCCGCCGGCCAGCATGGTGCACCCGACCAGAATGGCCGTCAGCCTGGTAAGCCCGCGCGCCATGCGCGCCCCGCGCCCGGCGAGGCGCGGCGCCACCGGTTGCAGCACCGAGAGAGCGGTCCAGAGGATCGTTCCGTAGAGCAGCAGCGCGAGGCCCAGATGGATCACCAGCCGATAGGGCGAGACGGCGGTGCTGTCGGGGAAAAACCCCGAAGCGACCATGAACCAGCCGACGGCGCCCTGCAGCGCGCCGAGGAACAGGATCAGCGCGAGCCGCGCCAGCAGCGCGCGGCCGAGCCGGCCGGTGGCGGCGAACCACAGCAGCGGCGCGGCGAAGCCGATGCCGAGCAGCCGCCCCCACAGCCGATGCACCCACTCCAGCCAGAAGATGCGCTGAAAGCCCGCCAAGCCAAACCCGTCATGAAGCAATTTATATTGAGGTATCGTCTGATAGAGCGCGAACAGCCTCTCCCACGCCGCGTGGCTGAGCGGCGGGATGACGCCGCTGATCGGCGCCCATTCCATGATCGAGAGGCCCGAGCCGGTCAGCCGGGTCGTGCCGCCGAGCACGATCATCACC
>DAHXNW010000075.1 GCA_027365195.1 Acetobacteraceae bacterium | reverse complement strand
ACCACCGTCGAGCCGCTGCGCGCGTTCTATCCGGCCGAGCCGTATCATCAGAATTATTTCGCCCGCAATCCGCACGCCGGCTATTGCCGCGCCGTGGTGGCGCCGAAGGTGGTGAAGTTCCGCCAGCATTTTGCCGCGCGTCGCCGGGCTGTCACGAGCGCCTGACCGCAGCCTGCACCGGCCCAGAGGATGCGGTCATAGGCTTCCGCGTCGATGCGGTCCTCCGCCGACCAGTCGTAGCCCGCGGTTTTCGCTGCCCAGTAGGCGGCCGGATGCGCCGGCTCCGCCGTTGCGTGATCCGCCGCGTGCGGCAAATCGGTCGCCGCCAGGATATCGGCGGTGACGGAAGTATAGTCCCACACCGGAGACTGATGCAGGTCGAACACCGCACTCATCGGGCGCTGATAAGCGTCGTTGAGGGTGAGATGGTCGATGCCCAGCACGTCCTCGATCGTGCGCAGCAGATTGACCGTGGTGTAGCGGCGCGAGACCACCGCGCCCCGGCGCACGTAGGGGCCGATGATGAAGGCCGTGGTGCGATGCGCATCGACGTGGTCGGGGCCGTTCTGCGCATCGTCCTCGACGATGAAGATCAGCGTGGAGCGGGCGGCCCGGCTGTGCGCCACATGCTCGACCAGCCGCCCGACGGCGGCATCGTTATCGGCCACCTGCGTCTCCGGCGTGTTTACCCGGTCGATCGCGGTGGCGAAGCTGCCGGTGTGGTCATGCATCAGCCGCACCAGCGAGAGCGCGGGCAGCGTGCCTTTGGCCACATCGAGATCGTACGCCCGCGCCCACTCGGCCTCCCGATAGTAAT
Organism: Acetobacteraceae bacterium; assembly: GCA_027365195.1. Taxonomy (GTDB): domain Bacteria; phylum Pseudomonadota; class Alphaproteobacteria; order Acetobacterales; family Acetobacteraceae; genus DAHXNW01. The sequence continues at coordinate 4,104 of DAHXNW010000075.1, read as the reverse complement.
CGGGAAACTCGTTGTCGAAACCGCGATAATAGGGATCGGTGACGGCGGCGAGCTGTGGATTGGCCGGATAGGCGACGATGCGGTGCGCCGCGAACGGATCGCGCACGAGCGGGATATGCGCCGGGCCGGGGATGAAATAGCGCGTCAGATCGAGGAAGAATCCGTAATTGCGCACAGTGAGGCCGGCGCGCATCGCGCTGTCCCACAGATAGCCGCGCTGCGCCTCGCCCTGCGGCCCGTCGGGGGCGGCGACATTGTTGGTGCCGGGTAGCAGATTGGCGTCGGGCGGATAGAGCGGGTTGGCCGCCCGCCGCTCGGCGAGGGTCGCGAGGCCGACATCGACGTTGCGATTGGTGCCTTCGGAGTCGTACGGCGCACCACGCTTGGCGTAATATTTCGGTACCGTCTTGACGGTGAGATCGGCCTCCCGCGCCGCCGTGCTCCACGGCCAGCCATCGCCGCTCACCGAGCCGGAGGCGTAGAAATTATCCAACGTCACGAACCCATCCGCCAGCCGGTGCTGATTGGGCGTAATGGGCGCGCCGAATTCCACCAGGCGCGGATCGCCATTGCCTCGGTCGAGATCGCCGAGCACCTGATCGTAGGTGCGGTTTTCCTTGATGATGTAGATTACGTGATGGATGCGCGCATGGAGCGCCCGCATCACGGCGCCATCGGCGGGGTCGGGGCGGGTGGAAAATCCGTCGTTCGCCGCAACCGTGCGGGTCAGTTGATCGAGATCCGCCTCCCCCGGCACCGGCAGGGTGAGGAAGCCCGCGTGTTCCAGTTGCAGCACGTATTGATTGCCGGCCAGACAGGCTGCGCGGCGCTTGGCGTCGAACGCATTGGTGGCGCAATTGGACGGATCGGGGCCGGGGTCGCTGCGCCCGTTCACCACATAGAGCATCCGCCCGCCATGGCCGAGGCTCACCGCGTTGGGATACCATCCGGTCGGGATCAGGCCGAGCACGCGATGCGGCGCGCCGGGGTCGAGGCCGATCACCGCGAGCGCGTTGCTGCCGCCGTTGGTGACATAGAGCCGGCGCTCGTCGGGCGAGAGGGCCAGCGCGTTCGGCGCCGCGCCACGATAATCCTCCGCCTTGGCGAGCAGCCCCGGCGGGGCCGTGGTGCGGATCGCTTCCACCACGCGGTTGCGCGCGGTATCGATCACATAGACCGCATCGGCATTGTCGGCGGCGGCGAACAGGCGCCCCTGCGTGCGGTCGAGCAGCAGGCGGTTCGGATTGCCGGCGAGCGGAATGCGCGCGATCACCCTCGGTGCAGCCGGATCGGCGAGCGAGACCACGTCGATCTCCCGATCGCGCTGGCTCGAGACATAGGCGGTCGTGTTGCCCTTGATCACCACGTCATAGGGATATTCTCCGCCCGCCACCCCGGCCTGCGCCGGATGGCCGATGCCCGGCCGCAGATCGAGCTCGGCGAGCTTGCGCCGGGCTGCCAAGTCGATCACCGAGAGCGAATCGTTGTATTGATTGGCTGCCAGCAGCAACCGGCCATCGGCGCTGACGGCGAGGCCGGCGACATCGGGCGACTGATCGAGCCCGATGCCGTGCGCGTGGCCGAGCGCGATCGGCGCCCCACTCTCCGCCCAGCCGGCGGAGCCGCGCGCGAACACATGCACATCGTCATCCACCCCGCCGGCGACATAGAAATGCGCGCCGTCCGGGGCGAAGGCGAGGCCCATGTCGGTGTTCGGGATAGGCAGCACCTGGCGCTGCACCGGGGTTTTGCCGGCGATGTCGAAGACGAACACATATTGCCCGGAATCGCGGGCAATTGGCTTGCCGGCGGCGTCGAACAGGCGGTTGTAGCCGCTGGTGAGGATGAGCAGGGTGCGGCCGTCCGGGCCGATCTCGGTGCGGATCGCCTCGCCCGCCAGGAAATGCGGAAAATCCGCCAGCCCCGGATTGAGCGGACGAAAATCGGCCCCGGTCGCGGCGGTGGGGGTGAGATGCTGGCCCGTGGGCAACGCCGGTGCGGCGGCATCGTCATCGCCGTCGCCATCGTCATCGGCCCGCGCGGCCGGGCCGCAAAGCAGGAGCAGCAGCACCAGGCAGGCGAATACCGCTCGGGCACTCCAACGTCGGATTATGTATGCTGTGTCAGATTTTTCTGTCATATTTGCCGCCTGCCTGTGCCATGCACCCCGGCCGGACAGCCGCCGTCCTGACGGAGTCTCCGGCCTACACACTTATTTCTTAAAGGTTGTTTCAACTTTTGTCTGTTACAGTTGACTGCAATCAGTGGTGAAGCGCCGGCGGGAGCACGGATGTCGGATTCGACGTACAAACCGGAACGTATGGCGCTGAAGGCCATCCCGGCCCTGCTGATCTCGCGGATCGGGGTGCGCGCGCGGCTGATGCTGCTGGTGCTGGTGGCCACCCTCCCCTTGTTCCTGCTGCTGCTGAGCGATGCGCTGGACCATCGCGCGGAGGCGATCGCAGCGGCGCGGCAGCGCGTGCTGCAAGGCGCACAATTCGGCGCGGCGCAGGAGGGGGCGCTGATGCAAGAGGTGCGGGTGCTGCTCCCCACCATCGCTCATGAGTCCGACATCGTCTTCATGCGGGGCACCGCCTGCGACGATGCGCTACAGGCGGTAGTCAGTCGCTACCCACATATCTCGAAGGCGGCGGTCTTTACCCCGACGGGCCGCGTGGCTTGCAGCAGTGGCACCGCAGGGCGGGCAGTAAATGTAGCCGATCGCAGTTGGTTCCGTGAGGCGATCGGCGCCGGCGGACGCGCTTTTGCCCTTGGGCGGGTGCAAATCGGCCGGGTGAGTGGGGAACTCACTCTGGTCGCCGCCGTGCCGTTGCCGACGCGGGCGCCGGACGGCGGGGCCGCCGGCGTGCTGGCCGTCAGCCTCGATCTACGCTGGTTCTCCACCCTCGCCTCGAGGTTGGCGGCAGGCACCGGACAGATCGTCTCCATCGTCGATACGCGCGATGGCACCATCGTGGCGCGATCGGTGGATGCAGCGCGCTGGGTCGGCTGGCGCCTACCGGTGCCGCAACAATATATCGAGGCCGCGCAGAATGCCGGTAGTGGGGTGATGGAGCTGCGGGGCTTCGACGGCAAAGAGCGAATCCTTGGCTATGCCGGCCTGCCGGGGAGTCCAGGCGTCGTGCTGCGCGTGACCGAGTATCAGGACGCCGTACTGGCGGTCGCCGATCGTATCATGCTGCGCCGTACCGCGATCACGATCTTCGCCCTGCTGCTCGCCCTGGCGCTGGCCTGGCGGGTTGCCGTGGCATGGCAGTTGCAGCCGCTGCAGGCACTCAGCGAGGCGGCGCATCGTTTCGACAATGGCGATCTGGAGTCGACGCTACATATGTCTCTCTGGCAGGCGCCGGAATTCCGCGCGCTGGCCGAGATCTGGAACCGGGTAAGCAGCAATCTGCGCATCCGTAACCAGCAGATCCTCGCCGCGCGCGACCGCGTGGCCCGCAGCGAGGCGGAATTGCGCCTGCTGGCGGAAAACAGCTCCGACATGCTGATCCGCCTCGACACCGATTTGTGCCGCACCTACGTCTCCGACGCCTGCCGGCGGATTCTGCTCATGGAGCCGGCAGAGCTGATCGGCAATGCGAATCGCGACAGCGTGCATCCCGACGATCTGCCGATGATCATGGCCACGCTGCAAGGGTTGCGCGCAGGCGGCGAGGCGGCGAGCTTTTCGTTCCGCCAGTTCCGCAAGGACGGCACGATGCTCTGGCTCGAAAGCAATGTCCGCCGGCTGCGCGGCGATGGCGGCTTCGTGATGGTCTCGCGCGACATCACGCCGCGCAAACAGGCCGAGATGCAGATCGTCGAGGCCAACCGCCTGCTGGAGACGCTGGCGGCGCAGGATGGTCTCACCGGTCTCGCCAACCGTCGGCAATTCGATGCCGTGATCGAGCAGGAAATGCGCCGCGCACGGCGCAGCGGCGCCACCCTCTCGCTGGTGCTGATCGATGTCGATTGCTTCAAGAGCTACAACGACCAATTCGGCCATCTGGCGGGCGACACCTGTCTGCGCGCGGTCGCCGAGGCGGTGCGTGGCGCGCTGCGCCGCCCCGGCGATCTCGCCGCGCGCTATGGCGGCGA
>DAHXNW010000060.1 GCA_027365195.1 Acetobacteraceae bacterium | reverse complement strand
CGTCGTGGTATGGGCGCGCCCGCCGATGCGCGGGCCGGCTTCGAGCACCGCGCAGCGCAAACCCGCCGCCCGCAGCGCCGCCGCCGCCGACAGCCCGGCGACCCCGGCGCCCACCACGACGACATCCACCGTCGTCATCGGCGCGCCGATCCGCAATGCTGCATTGCAACATATGCAGGTCTATCGTATAGACGTGGGATCATAACGCTCCTTATTGTAATGCCAACGGAGAGGTCGGGGTGATGAACAAGCTACCGGAGGATTTTCTGTTCTATCTGCACGATGTCGCGCATCTGCTGCGCATTGAAACAGATAAGCGCGCGCGCCGGCATGACATGACGCGGGCGCAGTGGCTGATTCTGCTCTGGCTCGACCGACAGCCCGGTATCTCTCAGAAAGAATTGGCGGAATTCCTGGAAGTCGAGCCGATCACGGTTGCGCGATTGGTCGATCGGCTGGAGCAGCGCCAGATGGTGGAGCGCCGCCCCGACCCGAAGGACCGGCGCATCTGGCGCCTGCATCTGCGCCCCGACGCCGCCCCGCTGCTCGATGAGATCAATCAGGAACGGGCGCGAATTCTCCAGATGACCACCAGGGATCTCGATGCGGAGACGCTCCGCGTGACGACGGAAGGACTGCGAACGATGAAGGCTTCGTTGTGTGCCCAGATGCGCTGCAACCGATCTCCCGCCACCACCGCGACGATGCAGGAGGTTGCCTGATGTCGCAGGTCGCCACCGCCGGCCGGGTCATCGACGCGCCGCCAGCCCGCACGCGCAGCCGCCGCAGCCTGCTGCGTCCGCTGTTGATGCTCGGCGGCATCGCCGTCGTCGCCATCGGCGCCGGAACTTACTGGCTGACCGGCGGGCGCTATGTCTCGATCGATGATTCCTACGTGCAGGCGCCGAAGCTCGCCATCGCGACCGATGTCTCCGGTCTCGTGCGCGAGGTCGATGTGCGCGACGGCGAGGCGGTGCACAAGGGCGAGGTACTGTTCCGTCTCGACCCGCTGCAATTCCAGATCGCCGTCGATGGCGCCCGCGCCGCACTCGCCGAGACCGGCCTCGCCATGGAGGCGATGAAGCACGATTATCAGCGCATGCTGCATGACATCGACGCCGGGCAGGCGCTGGTGCAGAACGATCAGCGCGATTTCGATCGCTATGGCAAGCTGGTGCAGTCGGGCGGTGTCACCCACGTCGAATACGACAGCGCGCGCTTCAAGCTGCTCGGCGATCAGCAGCGGGTGGAGAGCCTGCGCCAGCAGGCGGCGATGCAGCTCGCCCGCCTCGGCGGCAATCCCACCATCGACGTGCGGGAGACGCCGGAATATCGCGAGGCTGCGGCGCATCTCGCCGAGGCGCAGCGCGAGCTCGACCATACCGTGGTGCGCGCCCCCTTCGACGGCATCGTCACCCAGGTGGACCAGCTTCAGCCCGGGCAATATCTGCCCGCCGCCGGGGCCGCCTTCGGCATCGTCGCGACCGGGGATGCCTGGATCGAGGCCAATCCGAAGGAGACCGAGATCACCTGGGTGAAGCCGGGCGACAAGGTGCAGGTGAGCGTCGATACCTATCCGGATCGTGTCTGGGAGGGGGTGGTCGAGAGCCTCTCGCCCAACAGCGGCTCGGAATTCTCCATCCTGCCAGCGCAGAATTCCTCCGGCAACTGGGTGAAGGTGGTGCAGCGCATTCCGCTGCGCGTGCGCGTGCAGCGCAAGCCCGGCGATCCGCCGCTACGCGCGGGGATGAGCGTGGAGGTGGAGATCGACACCGGCCATGTGCGCACGCTGAAGGATCTCTATTAGCGATGTCCGGCGCCGGCTTTAAGGTGGTGCCGTATCGCGGCATCATTACGCTCTGCGCGATGCTGGCGACGCTGATGCAGGCGCTCGATACCACCATCGCCAATGTGGCGCTGCCCTATATGCAGGGCAACCTGTCGGCGACGTCGGACCAGATCACCTGGGTGCTGACCAGCTACATCACCGCGGCGGCGATCATGACCGCGCCGGTCGGCTGGCTCGCCGCGCGCTTCGGGCGGAAGAATCTGTTCCTGCTCTGCGTCGGCGGCTTCACCGCGACCTCGATGCTGTGCGGGATCGCGCAATCGCTGCCGCAGATGGTGATCTTCCGCCTGTTGCAGGGCATGTTCGGCGCTGCTTTGGTGCCGCTGTCGCAGACGACGATGCTCGATATCTATTCGGTGGAGCAGCGCGGCTCGGCGATGGCGCTCTGGGGGGTGGGGGTGATGATCGGGCCGATCATGGGCCCCACACTCGGCGGCTATCTGACGGAACTCTATAACTGGCGCTGGGTGTTCTACGTCAATCTGCCGTTCGGCCTGCTGGCGATGACGGGGCTTGCCCTTTGCCTGCCGAAGGAGGAGGTGCAATCGGAGCTGCGGTTCGACTGGATCGGCTTCGGCGTGCTCGCCCTCGGCCTCGGCGCCTTCCAGATGATGCTCGACCGGGGACAGGATCAGGACTGGTTCACCTCGCGCGAGATCATCGTGGAAGCGGTGCTCGCGGGCCTCGGGATCTATCTGTTCCTCGTCCATCTGATGACCGCGCAGCGGCCGTTCATCAGCCCGGCGATTTTCCGCGACCGCAATTTCTTCTCCTCCCTGGTGATGATGTTCTCGGTCGGCATCCTGCTGGTCGCCACCTCGGCGCTGATGGCGCCGTATCTACAGGTGCTGGCGAATTACCCGGTGCAGACGGCGGGGCTGGTGCTGGCGCCGCGCGGCATCGGCACGATGGCGGCGATGCTGATCTCCGGGCGGCTGTCCAACAAGGTCGATCCGCGCAAGCTGATGCTGCTCGGCCTCTTGCTGCTCGTCGGCTCGATGAACGTGATGACCGGCTGGACGCCCGACGTCTCGGTGCGCACCCAGGTGATCTGCATCATCGTGCAGGGCATGGGCATCGGCTTCGTCTTCACACCGCTCCAAGTGATCGCCTTCGCGACGCTCGACCCGCTGCGGCGCACCGATGCGACGGCGATGCTCAGCCTGTTCCGCAACATCGGCAGCGCCATCGGCGTCTCCGTCACCTCGGCGCTGCTGGCGCACAACATCCAGGTGGAGCACGCCAATCTCAGCGGCTTCGTCACGCCGTTCAACCGCGCGCTCACCGCCTCCGGCGCCATCATCCGCTATCTCGACCCCGCCACGCACCATGGTGCCGCACTGCTCGATGCGATGGTGAACCGGCAGGCGCAGATCATCGCCTATGTTGATGATTTCCGCTTCATGATGCTGACCACCATCCCCGCCGTGCTGCTGCTGCTGTTGATGCGCCGCCCGGCCAGACTGGCGCCGGCGGCCGATGACCATGCGGCGGTATTGGAGTAGGGCCTTTTGTTGCGTTCAGTCTGCGCCGGCCCGCACCCCCACCCGGCCACCCCTTGAGCATACTGTCGTGGGTGGCCGGGGGGGGGTGCGGGCCGGCGCAGACTGCAATGATCAGAGTAAGCCAGCGAAACCCAACGGCAGGGACCAGAGTTCGTCCACCGTCAGATCGAGGTCGAAAGCGTAAGGCTCTCCCATGTTTTCGCGTGCGCTTTCCTGCAAACGATCGATGGCGTCGCGCAGCGGCGGGATGTCTGGGTCGAACACCACCGCCTCGGAGCGCGCGAGGCCGGCGATGCGTTCGAACACGGTGAGCAATTCCGCATCGCTGCCGCGCTGCCAGGCGCCGGCAGCGGGGTCCGCCCAGGGCATCGCGCGTGTCTTGGCGAGGCGGCGCAAGGCGATGTCGCGGTCGAACCAGCGCAGATGCAGCAGGAACATATCGCCCAGACAGAGCGGCGCATCGGCGCAATGGAACCCCGGCGCCCACACCACCGGCCGGCGGATCAGCGCCGGCTTGCACAGCGCGGCGGCAAAGCGCACCCAGCGCCGCTGTTGCAGTACCGGGCGCGCGGGGTCGAAGCTTGGCTCGCTGGCCGGCAGGTGATGCAGGTTGAGGCCGATCGCCGTCGTCGCCGGCGCCGGCGAGGCGGCGCAGGCGGCGGCGAGGCTCGCGTGCCGGTAGGGATCGGGCAGCAGGAACTCGTCCACATCGGTGTGGATCACCGCATCGTAATACTCGAGCAGGCCGGCGCAGAACCGGCCGATGGCGCGAGCGCGGCGCGGATCGTCCTGCGGCGAGCGGGGCAGGCGGAGCCGGTTGATGGCGCCGAGGCCCTGCATCGTCGCCTCATCGGAGCCGTGATCGATCACATAGCACTGCGCGGCACCCAGTTGCCCTGCGTAATAGCCGGCCCAGAGCGGCAGGAAATCCGGCTCGTCATAGACCATGGTGACGGCGGCGATCCGCATCGATGGCGTCGCATCACGCCTGAAACGTGATGGCTTCAGTCTGCGCTTAAACGCATCATACTTCCCCCGCGCGCAGGATGGCGGCCAATCCCTCGCGATAGCTGGGATAGCGCCAGCGCAGGCCGAGGGTCGTCTGGGTTCGGGCGCTCCGCACGCGGCGGCTTTCGGTCCAGAAGCTGCGCGCCATCTCGCTCATCGCGCCCACCGCCTCGTCGTACGGCACCCTTGGCGGCGGCGGCAGGCCGAGCAGGGTCGCGGCCGCTTCCGTCACCGTCGCGGCCTCGGCCGGTTCGTCATCGGCGAGGTTGAACACCCGCACCCCGGCGGGCGGCGCCTGCACCATCGCGGCGCAGACGGCGGCGGTGATGTCGTCGCGATGGATGCGGCTGAAGACATGGCCCGGCTTGTCGATGCAGCGCGCAGTGCCGTCACGCAGGGCGGCGAAGGGCGCGCGGCCGGGGCCGTAGATGCCGGCGATGCGGAACAGATCGACGGCGCGGCGATCGGCGAACCTCGCCCATGCAAGCTCCGCCGCCAGCCGCCGTTCGCTGCGCCCGGCGCGCGGCGCGGGGGGCGTCTCTTCGTCCACCCAGCCGCCGGCCCGATCGCCATAGACGCCGGTGGTGGAGAGATAGCCGATCCAGCGCAGTTTCGGTGCGGCGCCGATCGCCGCGCCATGGCGGTGCAGCACCGGATCGCCGGCCGCATCGGGCGGCGCGGTGATCAGCAGATGCGTCGCCTGTGCCAGCGCCGGCGCGGCATCCTCGAAAGCGAGCGTCTCGATATCCGCCGCCTCGCCAGCCGGAATCGGCCGGCGGCTGGTGCCGCGCACCGTGCCGCCGGCCGCAAGCACCGCCGCGCCGATGGCACGCCCGCAGTAGCCGAGACCGACGATCAGCAGCGTGACCGGCGCCATCATGCCGTTACGGATCGGTGATCCCGGTCACTGACGCGCTCAGGCTGCGCGGATCGCGCAGCGGCCAGCGGCCGGCATCGACCTGGGCCAGGAAGTCGCCGACGAGGCGGTTGAACTCGTCGGGCGCTTCGAGATTGATCGCATGGCCGCAATTCGGCATCACCGAGAGCGCCGCACTCGGGATGTGCTGCTTCATCAGAATGCCGGGGGCGAGGCAGGGCCAGTCTTCATCGCCGGTGAGGATCAGCGTCGGCACGCTGAGCGCGCGCATCGGCTCGGTGAGCTCATAGAGCGAGGGCCGCGCCCGCTGCACGCCGCGCTGGGTATTGGCCGACCCCAGCGCCGAATGCTCGGCGAGCTGGGCGGCGAATTCGGCGAAGCCGCGCGGGTCTTTGTTCTCCAACTGCACCCGTGTCGGACCATAGGCATATTTCGCCGCGAAGGCGGCCATGCCGTCGCGCAGCAGGGTCGCCGCGATGGTATCCGCCTCGTGCTGAAATTTCGCCCGCGCCGCCGGCTCGGCGCCATAGCCGCAGCCGGCGACGGTGAGCGAGCGCGCCCGCCCGGCATGGCGGAAGCCGAAATGCAGCGTGGCGAAGCCGCCCATCGACAGCCCGACCACATGCGCCTTGTCGATGCCCAGATGATCGAGCACGGCGGCGATGTCGTCGCTCGCCCGCGCCTGGGAATAGGCCCCCGGCTCGGCCGGCACATCGGAAGGCGGATAGCCGCGCGCGTTGAAGGCGATGGCGTGATAGCGGCGGCCGAAATGGCGCAGCTGCGCCTCCCAACTGCGGTGATCGCCGGCGAATTCATGCACGAAGATCAGCGGCGTGCCACTGCCCGTCGCCTCGTAGAACAGGGCCACGCCATCGTCGGTTTTCGCATACGCCATCAGGGCATCTCCGCCAGCCGGGCCAACAGGAAATCACGGAACACCGCGATCCGCTTGGAATTGCGCAATTCCTCGGGATAGACGAAGAACACATCGACACGCGGCACGCTCACCTCGGGGAGGATGCGCTGCAACCCCGCGGTCTCGGCGGCGAGATAATCCGGCAGCGCGCCGAGGCCGAGGCCGCCGCGGATGGCGAGCAGCATCGCATGCAGGCTGTTCACCTCGAGGGCCGCGCGGCGCGGCGCCCCGGCGCGGCCGAGGCTCGCGAGCCAGTTGATCTCGGCGATCGGCGGGTTGTAGTCGCCGAACAGGATCAGCCGGTGGCGGTCGAGTTCCTCGCCGCGCGCGGGCGTGCCGTGTTTGGCGAGATAGGCGGGCGCGGCATAGATGTGCCAGTTGAGTGTCATCAGATGGCGCTGCACCAGATCGGGCTGCTTTGGCGGATGCATGCGGATCGCCACGTCCGCCTCGCGCATCGCCAGATCGAGATCGTTGTCATCGAGGATGAGGCTCACGGTGACATCGGGATAGGCTTCGAGAAAGCCCGGCAGCCGGGGTGCCAGCCACGCCGAGCCGAAGCCCACGGTGGTGGTGATCTTGAGCCGCCCGGCCGGCTTCTCCTTGCTCTCGGTGAGCAGCGCCTCGGTCATCGCGAGCTTGGCGAACACCTCGCGCACGGTGCGGTTGAGGCTCTCGCCCTGTTCGGTGAGGATCAGGCCGCGCGCATGGCGATGGAACAGCGGCACCTGCAGCGCCTCCTCCAGCGCCGAGATCTGGCGTGACACCGCCGACTGGCTGAGGCTCAACGAATCGCCGGCATGGGTGAAACTGCCGGCCTCCGCCACCGCGTGGAACACACGCAGCTTGTCCCAATCCATTGTCTATTTCCCTCTCATCGTCGGGTATCGGGCAGGGCGGTTCACGCGGCGGCCATGGCGGTTTCGCCCGGCATCTCGCCGGCGAGGAATTTCTCCGCCTCCAGTGCCGCCATGCAGCCGGTGCCGGCCGCCGTGACCGCCTGGCGGTAGATTTTGTCCTGCACGTCGCCGGCGGCGAACACGCCGGGGCAGGAGGTACGCGTGCTGCCGGGCGTGGTCAGGATATAGCCCTCGGCGTCATGCGCGAGCTGGCCGGAGAAGATCGCCGTGTTGGGGGTGTGGCCGATGGCGACGAACACCCCCTGCACCGGCAGGGTCGAGAGCGCGCCGCTTAGCGTGTCGCGCAGCCGCACGCCATCGACGCTGGGCGGCGTGCCGGCGCTGGTGATCTCCTCGACGACGCTGTTCCAGCGCACGCTGATGCGCGGATGCGCGAACAGGCGCTGTTGCAGGATCTGCTCCGCGCGCAGCCGGTCGCGCCGGTGCAGCAGCGTGACATGCTCGGCATGGTGGGTGAGATAGAGCGCCTCCTCCACCGCCGTATTGCCGCCGCCGACCACCGCCACCTGCTTGCCCCGGAAGAAAAACCCATCGCAGGTGGCGCAGGCCGAAACGCCGGCCCCCTGCAAGCGCTTCTCCGACGGCAGGCCGAGCCAGCGGGCGGCGGCGCCGGTGGCGATGATGACGGCATCGGCGAGGTAGAGATCGCCCGAATCGCCGGTGGCACGGAATGGCCGGGCCGATAGATCGATGGCGGTGATGATGTCGTCGATCACCTGGGTGCCGACGTGCACCGCCTGTGCTGCCATCTGCTCCATCAGCCAAGGCCCCTGGATCACCTCGGCGAAGCCCGGATAGTTTTCGACATCGGTGGTGATGGTGAGCTGACCGCCGGGTTGCAGCCCGGCCACCAGCAGCGGCGCGAGATTGGCCCGCGCGGCATAGATCGCCGCCGTATAGCCGGCCGGTCCGGCGCCGATGATGAGAATCCGTGAGCGATGCGTCTGCGACATACCAACCTTCCCGGAATCGCGGTGTCGCACTGTATCGGCGAGTCCGCCCGGGGTGCAAGGAAACGCTTTGGTTGAGTGACGCGCGTCTCACCTATTGTGCCACTTATGCGGCCGGCCAGAGCCAGGCGGCGCCGCGCACGCCAGAACTGTCGCCGTGGCGGTTGCGCAGCACCGGCGTGTCGCAAACGTCGCTGAACACGTGGCGCGGCAGCAGCCGGGGCAATTCGGTGTAGAGATGATCCATGTTCGACAATCCGCCGCCGAGCACGATGGCGTCCGGGTCGAGCAGGTTGATCACCATCGCGAGGCCGCGGGCGAGGCGGTCGGCGTGGCGGGCGAGGGCGGCGGCGGCCTGCGCCTCGCCGGCGGCGGCGCGCGCGGGCAGGTGCGAGGCATCGCGCGCCCCAGGCCCGTCGCAATCGGCCGCGAGGCCGCTGCCGGAGATCCGCGTCTCCAGGCAGTTGTACTGGCCGCACCAGCAGCGCGGACCCGGCACCTCCTCGGGCGCCGGCCAGGGCAGCGGATTATGCCCCCACTCGCCGGCGATGCTGTGCCGCCCGGTCAGCACCCGCCCATCGACCACCACGCCACCGCCGCAGCCGGTGCCGATGATCACGCCGAACACCACGCGGCAGCCGGCGGCGGCGCCATCGCTCGCCTCGCTCAGCGCGAAGCAGTTGGCGTCGTTCTCGACGCGGATGTCGCGCCCGAGCACGGCGCCGAGGTCGCGGTCGAGCGGATGGCCGATCAGCGCGGTGGAATTCGCCCCCTTCACCAGCCCGCTCGCCGGGCTGATGCAGCCCGGAATGCCGATGCCGACGCTGCCGCGCCCGCCGAGCCGCTGTTCGGCGGCGCGCACCATGTCGGCGAGGCAGGCGATCACCGCCGGATAGGTCTGCGGCGTGCTCCGTCGCTCGCGCAGCAATGCGCGGCCATCCGGGGCGAGGGCGAGAATTTCGGTCTTCGTGCCACCGAGATCGATGCCGATGCGGTACTCTGCCATGCTGCCTCGCGCCGGGTTGCTCTTGCTGCGAAACCGGCGCGGGGAGAGACTGCGCCGGGGAGGCGAGCATGAGCGAAACGCTGCTGGACGTGAAGGGGATGCACTGCCCGCTGCCGGTGCTGCGCGCCAATCGCGCGCTGCGCACCATGGCGGCGGGGGCGAAGCTGCGCGTGCTGGCGACCGATCGGGCGGCGATCGGCGAATTCCAGTCGTTCTGCCACGAGAGCGGCCATGCGCTGCTGGCCTGCGGCGAGGAAGCCGGCGTGCTCAGCTTCGTCATCCGCGCGCGGGGGAGGTAAGGGTTTGTTTGAAAACAAGTGCTGCGCCAGCCCGCACCCCCACCCGGCCACCCATGCGAGTATACTGACGTGGGTGGCCGGGTGGGGGTCAGACTCAACTCGTTATCCACCAGGGCCGCAGCGTCGCATCCGTTCAAGCGCGATGCCGAGTGCGTGCGCGCTGGCGGTGCCGCATTGCGCGAGGATGCAGCGGTTTAGCCGGGAGCGGGTGCGATGCAGCGGTTTTCCG
>DAHXNW010000026.1 GCA_027365195.1 Acetobacteraceae bacterium | reverse complement strand
GTCCGGCGGCAGATCGCGCACACGGAATTGCAGGCCGAACTGGGTGCAGGCATGCGCCTCGATCCGATCGGTGCGGCGCAGCAGATGCGGCACGCTCACCTTGTCCACCCCGCTGAGGCTGTGCTGCGGCAGGGCCGGATCTACGCCGCCGATGCGTGTGGCGGCGCCGTAGAGGCCATAGGCGACGACATCCATCTCCGGCGCGGGTGGCGCGGCGAAAGCGGCGGGGGCCGCGAGCAGGGCGGCGAGGGCGATGAGGCGTATCTGCATACAGCAAAGATTAGAGCATGATCTGGCTAAGTCGAGTCCATCGGCGCCCCCTTCGGTCGCACCGGTATCATCAGATATTGCACGCCGTTGGCCTGTGCCGGCGGCAGGCGGCCGGCGCGGATGTTGACCTGGATGGAGGGCATGAACAGTTTCGGCGGCGCGAGCGTGCGGTCGCGCGCGATGCGTCGGGCGACGAACGCCTCCTCGTCGATGCCGTCATGGACATGCACGTTCCCCTCGCGTTGCGCGCACACGCTGCTCTCCCAGGCATACACCGTGCGGCCGGGCGCCTTGTAGTCGTGGCATATGAACAGCCGCGTCGCCGCCGGCAGCGCCAGCAGCCGGTGGATCGAGCGATACAGCGCGCGCGGGTCGCCGCCGGGGAAATCGGCCCGCGCGGTGCCGTAATCGGGCATGAACAGCGTATCGCCGACAAACACCGCGTCCTCGATGCGATAGGCGACATCGGCCGGCGTGTGGCCCGGCGTATGCAGGACTTCGACATCGAGCGCACCGAGAGAAAAATGTTCGCCGTCGGCGAACAGCCGGTCGAAATCGCCGCCGCCTTCGGCGAGATCGGTCGCGTTGAAGAAGGGGCGGAAGATGCGCTGCACGTCCTTGATGCGCTCGCCGATGCCGATGCGGGCGCCGGTGCGCGCCTTGATGAGCGGCGCGCCGCTCAGGTGATCGGCATGCACATGCGTCTCCAGCACCCAGACGATACTGAGCCCCTCGCGCGCGGCGGCGGCGAGGAGGGCCTCGACCGTGCCGGTATCCACCTCGCCGCTCGCGGTGTCGAAATCGAGCGCCGGGTCGATCACCGCCGCCTGCCGGCTCTGCCGGTCCCACACCAGATAGCTCGCCGTGCTGGTCGGCTCGTCGAAAAACGCCTCGATCGCCAGATTACTCGTTCCTGCCATGGCTGCCTCCCGCGCTGGTAGAACCTCTTATATAGGATGACAGCCTCACGCAGGCGTGCGCGGCCCCGGCCGGAAATTCGCTGTCACGATAGCGTAGACCCTCTACATACGGCATGAATGATGCTTGAAAAGCCACGAGCGGGTCGATGAGGAGCGAGCGGAGGTAAGCCGATGACAGCAAAAGCATCGTTGATCCGCGCCGGGCGCGCGATTCTGGCGGTTGCGCTGGCGGGCCTGCTCGCCGCCGCGGCGCCAGGGAGCGAGGCCGTGCCGGTCACCAGCGCCCCCGCCCGGCGCGCGGACGTCGCCGTCACCCTCGATGGCATCGGCACCGTGCGGGCGCTCTATGCCGTGCTGATCCGCGCCCGCGTCGATGGCTATCTCGACAGCGTCGCCTTCACCGAGGGGCAGGAGGTGCGGCGCGGCGATCTGCTCGCCATCATCGACCCGCGCCCCTATCAGGCCTCGCTCGATCAGGCCCGCGCGCAACAGGTGAAGGACCAGGCGGCGCTGCTCGCGGCGAAGCTCGATCTCTCGCGCTATGCCCATCTGGCGCAAAGCCAGTTCGCCTCGCGCCAGAGCGTGGACGATCAGCAGGCGCTGGTCGATGAGCTGAACGCCGCGATCAAGGCGGATGCGGCGGCGATCGAGAATGCCGCTCTCAACCTCTCCTTCACCCATATCATCTCGCCGATCGATGGCCGCGTCGGGCTGCGGCTGGTCGATCCGGGCAATCTGGTGCACGCGACCGACAGCAACGGCCTCGTCACCGTCACCCAGGTGCATCCGATCACGGCGACCTTCACCCTGCCGGAGGACGATCTGCCGCAGGTACTCGCCGCGATGCGCGCCGGCACCGTGCCGGTGCGCGCCTTCACCGCCGATCATCGCCAGGAACTCGCCGCCGGCGTGCTGCTGACACCCAACAACAGCATCGATACCGGCAGCGGCACGATCACGCTGAAAGCGCAGTTCTCCAACACCGACAACCACCTATGGCCCGGCCAGTTCATCGATGCGCATCTGCAAACCACGGTGCTGCACGATGCGGTGACGGTGCCCGAGGCGGCGGTGCAGCGCGGGGCGGACGGGTTGTTCGTCTTCGTCATCGGCGCCGATGCGCGCGTTGCCATCCGCCCGGTGGAAGAGCGGCTGGAGCAGGATGGCATCGCGGTGATCCAAAGCGGGCTGCGCGCCGGCGAGGTAGTGGTGGTGAACGGCCAGTCCCGCCTGCAGGATGGCACGCTGGTGCAGGCGCGCGAGGAGGTGAGCATGGCGACACCACCGGCGGCCGGAACGACCCGATGAGTATCTCCACCCCATTCATCAAGCGCCCGATCGGCACCTCGCTGCTGATGGCGGCGATCCTGCTGGTGGGGCTGGCCGCCTATCCGCTGCTGCCGGTCGCCCCGTTGCCGAATGTCGATTTCCCCACCATCGCGGTGCAGGTGCAATACCCCGGTGCCAGCCCGGAGACGATGGCCGCTTCGGTGGCGACACCCCTGGAGCAGGAATTCGCGCAGATCTCGGGCATCACGCAGATGACCTCGCTCAGCGTGCTCGGCGAGACGCAGATCATTCTGCAGTTCGATTTGCGCCGCAACATCGATGGCGCGAGTTCCGACGTACTGGCGCAGATCAACGCCGCCGCCGGCCAGTTGCCGAAGAATCTGCCGGCGCCGCCGACCTTCTACAAGGTGAACCCCTCGGATTCGCCCATTCTGCTGCTCGCCATGCAGTCCGACACACTGCCGCTCACCGAGGTGGACGATTACGCCGAAAACGTGATGTCGCAGCAGCTCTCGCAGGTATCCGGGGTATCGCAGGTGCTGATCGCCGGACAGCAGAAGCCGGCGGTGCGGGTGCAGATCGACCCGCAGCGCCTCTCCTCGCGCGGCCTCACCCTCGAAGACGTCCGCCAGGTGCTGACCGAGACCACGGTGGACAATCCGAAGGGCAGCATCGACGGGCCGAAGCGCTCCTTCACCCTCTATGACAACGACCAGTTGATGCACGGGCGCGATTACGACCGGGTGATCGTCGCCTATCGTGACGGCGGCCCGGTGCGCATCCGCGACGTCGGCCGCGCCATCGACGGCGCGCAGAATCGCGAGCTGGCGGCATGGCAGAACGGCAAGCGCGGCATTCTGCTGGTGATCTTCAAGCAGCCCGGCGCCAATGTGATCGACACCGTGGCCCGCGTGCGCGCCAAGCTGCCGCAGCTCGAAGCCTCCATCCCGCCCACCATCCACCTGTCCACCATCGCCGACCGCACGCTCACCATCCGCGCTTCCGTGGAGGATGTGCAGTTCTCCCTGCTGCTGGCCATCGCGCTGGTGGTGATGGTGATCTTTCTGTTCCTGCGCGCGCTGTGGGCGACGCTGATCCCCTCCGTCGCGGTGCCGCTCGCGCTGGTGGGTACTTTCGCGGTGATGTACGCCTTCGGCTACAGCCTCGATAATCTCTCGCTGATGGGTCTGACCATCGCGGTGGGCTTCGTCGTCGACGATGCGATCGTGATGCTGGAGAACATCTACCGGCATATCGAGGACGGCATGACGCCGATGGAGGCGGCGTTGCAGGGGGCGGCCGAGATCGGCTTCACCATCGTCTCGATCAGCCTATCGCTGGTCGCCGTGTTCATCCCGCTGTTGCTGATGGGCGGCGTGGTGGGCCGGCTGTTCCGCGAATTCGCGATGACGGTCTCGATCGCCGTGCTGGTCTCCGGCGTCGTCTCGCTCACCCTCACGCCGATGATGTGCGCCCGCTTCCTGCGCCACGAGCGCGGCCGGCACGGGCGGCTGTATCGGCTGGTGGAGGCCGGCTTCGACGGGCTTTTGCGCTTCTACGCGCGCACCCTCGATGTCGCACTGCGGCATTCCTTCGTCACGCTGATGGTGTTTTTCGCCACCATGGCGCTCACCGCCTATCTGTTCATCGTCATTCCCAAGGGGTTTTTCCCCGAGCAGGACATCGGCCTGATCATCGGCATCTCCGAGGCGGCGCAGGATGTCTCCTTCGACGAGATGACGCGACGGCAGGAGGCGCTCAACAAAGTGATCCTGGCCGATCCGAACGTGATGTCGTACACCTCCTACATCGGCGCCGGTTCGGGCGGGCAGACCGGCAACAACGGGCGCTTCTACATCAATCTCAAGCCATGGAGCGAGCGCAGCCTGACGGCGCAGCAGGTGATCGAGGAGCTACGCCCGAAACTCGCCCACGTCACCGGCGCGCGGCTCTACATGCAGGCGGCCCAGGATATCCGCGTCGGTGCCCGGCTGGATCGCACGCAATACGAATATACGTTGCAGGATTCCGATCTCGGCGAGTTGAACCGCTGGGCGCCGAAAATGCTGGCGCAGCTACACGCCCTGCCCCAACTGCGTGGCGTGGCGACCGACCAGCAGATGGCCGGCACCACGGCAACCCTCGTGATCGACCGCGACAAGGCGGCGACCTATGGCATCGAGCCGCAGGCGATCGACGACACGCTGTATGACGCCTTCGGCCAGCGCGAGGTGGCGCAGTATTTCACCCAGCTCAATTACTACTGGGTGGTGCTCGAAGTGCCGCCGGCGCAGGAGGGCGAGCTGCGCACGCTCGACGATCTCTACGTGCGTGGCGCCAAGGGACAGTTGGTGCCGCTCTCCACCTTCGTCAGCCGCGACACCGACAAGCTCGCCGCCCTTTCGGTGAGCCATCAGAGCCTGTTCCCGGCGGTGACGATCTCGTTCAATCTCGCCCCTGGCGTGGCACTCGGCCAGGCGGTGCAGGCGATCGAGCAGGCGGGGGCGAAAATCGGCCTGCCGCCCAGCGTGCAGGGTAGTTTCCAAGGCACCGCGCAGGCGTTCCAATCCTCGCTCAGCACGCAGCCCTATCTGATCGCGGCGGCGCTGATCGCCGTCTACATCATCCTCGGCGTGCTCTATGAGAGCTACATCCTGCCCCTCACCATCCTCTCCACCCTGCCTTCCGCCGGGGTGGGCGCGCTGCTGATGCTGATGCTGATGCATTACGATCTGTCGGTGATCGCGCTGATCGGCATCATCCTGCTGATCGGGATCGTGAAGAAGAACGGCATCATGATGGTCGATTTCGCCATCACCGCCGAGCGGCGCGATGGCGAGACGCCGCTCGCCGCCATCCGCCAGGCGTGCCTGCTGCGCTTCCGCCCGATTTTGATGACCACGCTCGCCGCTCTGCTCGGCGGTGTGCCGCTGATGCTGGCGCATGGTGCCGGCTCGGAGTTCCGCCGCCCGCTCGGCATCACCATGGTCGGCGGTCTGCTGCTGAGCCAGATCCTCACGCTCTATACCACGCCGGCGGTGTATCTCTATCTCGACCGGCTGCAACACCGCCTCGCCCCGCAACGCCGCCGCCGCGCGCCACGGCTGGCGGTGAAGCTCGGCGCCGATGCGGACTGAGACTGGAGATCAAAATTTTAGTGTGGACGTCAACGAAGTATTTTCTACTTCGGGCGCCTATCCTATATGCAGCCTGTTACTGAGCCAGGAACGACCATGTCCACCAAACGCTCTGCCGGCCTCGCACGAGCCGTTTTCGTCAGCCTCTCCCTGAGCCTCGGGCTGGCCGCCTGTAGCAACGCCCCGCCACCGAACAGCACCTACACGCCCTATGGCTTCGGCCGCGCGGCACCGGTCACGTATGGGACCATCGTCTCGATGCGCAATGTCGCGGTGCAGGGCCAGGGCAGCGATGTCGGCGCCTTCGGCGGTGCCGCCCTCGGCGGTGTCGGCGGCAGCTTCCTCGGCGGCAGCAGTTTTCGCGGCAGCCTGCTCGGCGCGATCGGCGGCGCCCTGCTCGGCGGCCTCGGCGGTGCTGCGGTGGACAGCGTCATGAATAGCCCGGCGCACGCCGTCGAGTTCATCATCAAGCAGGACGACGGGCAGACCATCTCGGTGGTGCAGAGCAACGAATCACGCCTGCTGCCGGGCGAACGGGTGGCGATCATCCATGGCGACCACACAAGGCTGACGCCGATTTCCAGCTAGTCGGCGTCCGGCCTTGCGTCCCGGCGCGGGTTGGCGCACATCGGAGGCGGGAGCGGCACGCCACGATGGATTTCAGCCTGAGCGCGGAACAGATCGCCTGTCAGGACGCCGCCCGGCGGTTTGCCGCCGAGCGTCTGCTGCCGCACGCCGCGCGCTGGGATGATGAAAAAATCTTCCCGCGCGAGGCGCTCGCCGAGGCGGCTGCCCTCGGCTTCGGCGGTATCTACATCCCCGAGCCACAGGGCGGCGCCGGGCTGAGCCGGCTGGATGCGGCGCTGATCTTCGAGGAACTCGCCGCCGCCTGTCCCTCCACCGCCGCCTTCCTCAGCATCCACAACATGGTCGGCTGGATGATCGCCCGCTTCGGCGATGCAGCCCAGCATGCCCGCTTCCTGCCCGCGCTGCTCTGCGGCGAATGGATGGCGAGCTACTGCCTCACCGAGCCGGGGTCTGGCTCCGACGCGGCGAGCCTCGCCACGCGCGCGGTACGGCAGGGCGATGACTACGTGCTCGACGGCACCAAGGCGTTCATCTCCGGCGCCGGGGCGAGCGATCTCTACGCCGTGATGGCGCGCACCGGCGGCGCCGGGCCGGGCGGCATCTCCTGCATCCTGGTCGAACGCGGCACGCCGGGCCTCAGCTTCGGCAAGCCGGAGCGCAAGCTCGGCTGGAACAGCCAGCCCACCGCGCAGGTGATGTTCGCGCAATGCCGCGTGCCGGTGGCCAACCGCCTCGGCGCCGAGGGCGAGGGCTTCCGCTTCGCCATGATGGGGCTGGACGGCGGGCGGATCAACATCGCCGCCTGCTCGCTCGGCGGCGCGCGTGCCTGTCTCGATGCCGCGCGCGCCTATCTGCTCGAACGCAAACAATTCGGCCGTACGCTCGCCGAGTTCCAGGCGCTGCAATTCCGCCTGGCCGACATGGCGACGGCGCTGGAAGCCTCGCGGCTGATGGTGCATCGCGCCGCCACGGCCCTCGATGCCGGGGATGCGGATGCGACTACACGCGCCGCGATGGCCAAGCGCTTCGCGACCGATGCGTGTTTTCAGATCTGCGACGAGGCGCTGCAACTGCACGGCGGCTATGGCTACATCCAAGACTACGCGATCGAGCGCTATCTGCGCGATCTGCGGGTGCATCGGATTCTCGAAGGAACCAACGAAATCATGCGCCTGATCATTGCCCGCCGCCTGCTGGCGCTGGCCTGATCGGACGCCGGAAGGAGGCAGGAATGACCCGGATCGCTTTCATCGGGCTCGGCAACATGGGCCAGCCGATGGCCGCCAATCTGCTGCGCGCCGGCCATACGGTGATCGGCTGCGATCTCGTCGCGCCAGCGCGCGCGGCGCATGAGCAGGCTGGCGGGACGATCGCCGCCAGCGCGCGCGAGGCGGTGGTGGGGGCGGACATCGTGATCTCCATGCTGCCCGCCGGCGCAGAGGTGCGCGCCCTCTATCTGGGGGCGAATGGGCTGATCGCCGCCCTCGCCGGCAGTGACGCGCTGCTGATCGACTGCTCCACCATCGATGTCGAGAGCGCGCGCGATGTCACCGCCGCCGCCGCCGCCGCCGGCCTCGCCATGCTCGATGCGCCGGTCTCCGGCGGGGTGGGCGGGGCGCAGGCGGGCAGCCTCACCTTCATGGTCGGCGGCGAGGCGGCGGCGTTTGCCCGCGCGCAGCCGCTGCTGGCCGCGATGGGGCGGAGCATCGTCCATGCCGGCGGCCCCGGCGCGGGACAGGCGGCAAAAATCTGCAACAACATGCTGCTCGGCATCGCCATGCTCGGCGTGTCGGAGGCCTTCGTGCTGGCCGACCGGCTGGGCCTCGACCGGCAGAAACTGTTCGACATCAGTTCCACCGCCTCCGGACAATGTTGGGTGCTGACCAGCTATTGCCCGGTGCCCGGCCCAGTGCCGGCCTCGCCGGCCAATCGGGACTATGCCGCGGGCTTTGCCGCCGCCCTGATGCTGAAAGACCTCACCCTGGCACAGCAGGCGGCCGAGGCATCCGGTGCTGCAACCCCGCTCGGCGCACACGCCGCGCGGCTCTATGGCGCGATCGCCGAAGCGGGGCTGGCGGGGCGGGATTTCTCCATCGCCTTCCCCTGGCTCGCCGGACAGGCGCGCGCGTCGCTGGCGAAGAGCTAGGGCGATGACGGCGGCGGCGTTCAAGGCGGCGCGCGATCTGCTGCTCGCCCAGCGGCTCGATTACGATGCCGCCTCCGCGCAGTTCCGCTGGCCCGAACCCGCGCCGTTCAACTGGGCGCTCGACTGGTTCGACGGCGAACTCGCGCGCGGCCCGCTCGCCGACCGCCCGGCGCTCCGCATCGTCGGCGAGGGGGCGGCGAGCCTCAGCTTCGCGCAGCTCTCCGAGGCTTCGAGCCGCCTCGCCAACGCGCTCCGCGCGCGCGGCCTGCGGCGCGGCGATCGCATCCTGCTGATGCTCGGCAATGTCGCACCGCTCTGGGAGGTGATGCTGGCGGCGATGAAGCTCGGCGCCGTCGTCGTGCCGGCGACCACGCTGCTCACCGCCGCCGATCTGGCCGAGCGGGTGGCGCGCGCGCGCGTTTCCCTGCTGATCACGGCGGCGGCCGATGCCGGCAAATGCGCGGCCATCGACCCAGCGGTGCGGCGCATCGCGGTCGGCGGCGCGGCAGAGGGGTTCGAGCCGTACGAGGCGCTGCGCGATGCGCCGGCCGCATTCCTCCCCGACGCGCCGACGCAGCCGGACGATCCGCTGCTGCTCTATTTCACCTCCGGCACCACGGCGCGGCCGAAGCTCGTGCTGCACAGCCATCGCTCCTATCCGGTCGGCCATCTCTC
>DAHXNW010000008.1 GCA_027365195.1 Acetobacteraceae bacterium | reverse complement strand
TCGCCGACGCGCAAGCGTCTCTCACTGAGCGAGGCGCGGCTCGATCAGGGCCATGCGGACGGCGGCGAGCGCTTCACCGTGCCGCACGCGATCAGCCTCTACGGGCGGCTGTTCGACGAGGCCACGCTGCTACGCATCGGCGCGGCGCTGGAGGCGCGGCTCGGGGTTGCCGACCGACGCCCACCCATCTAATCCCGCACGGCCGCAACCAGATAATTCACCCGCAGATCGCGGCCGATGCGCCAGCCCCCGCCCACTAGATCGGGCACCAGCCCGGCGCCGTCGATCACCCGGCAGCCGGCGGCGCGCAGCCCGGCCGCCGCCTCCGCCGGGGTGACGAATTTGCGCCAGTCATGCGTGCCCACCGGCAGCCAGCGCAGCACGTATTCGGCGCCGAGCTTGGCGGCGAGGAAGGCGCGCGGCGTGCGGTTCAGCGTCGAGAGCAGCAATAACCCGCCCGGCTCCAGCAGCCCGGCGAGGCTCGCCAGAAACGCACGCGGCTCGCTCACGTGCTCGATCACTTCGAGCGCGGTGATCACCGGAAACCGCATCCCCTCGGCGAGCAGCGTCTCGGCGCTGCCGACCCGATAGAGGAGCGTCAATCCGGCCCCCTCGGCATGGCGACGCGCCGCCGCGATCGCCGGCACCGACGCATCGAGGCCGAGCACGTCGTGGCCGCGCCGCGCCAGCGCCTCCGCCGCGAGGCCGGCGCCGCAGCCGATGTCGAGGATGCGCTGCGGCGCAGCACCAAATCGCTCGGCGATGCGCGCGGCAATCCAGCCCACACGCGCCGGGTTCATCCGATGCAGCGGGCGCATCGGCCCGTCCGGATCCCACCAGTCCGCCGCCAAGGCGTCGAAACGCGCAATCTCCGGGGCTGATACGCTGGTTTGCATGTTGCCTGCCTCCATTCATCTGCTTATGTGTCGCGACCCAGGCCCGCCGGCAAGCGGCGCGGGATGAGCGGGGGTGGCATGGCGCGCATCGTGATGAAATTCGGCGGCACCTCGGTCGCCGACCTCGACCGCATCCGCCACGCGGCGGCGCGGGTGCAGCGCGAGGTGGCGGCTGGCCATGAGGTTGCCGTGGTGGTCTCGGCGATGGCCGGCGTCACCAATCAGTTGGTCGGCTGGTGCCAGTCGCTCGCCCCCCTGCACGATGCCCGCGAGTATGACACCGTGGTGGCGACCGGCGAGCAGGTGACCGCCGGGCTGCTGGCGATCGCGCTGCAACAGGCCGGGGTGGAGGCACGTTCCTGGCTTGGCTGGCAGATCCCGCTGCGTACCGATGGCGCGCATGGCCGCGCGCGTATCGCGGTGATCGAGGGCGCCGAGTTGCTCCGCCGGATGGCCGCCGGCCAGGTGGCGGTGGTGGCGGGATTCCAGGGCCTCGGGCCGGACCATCGGCTCACCACGCTCGGGCGCGGCGGCTCGGACACTTCGGCGGTGGCACTGGCGGCGGCACTTTCGGCCGATCGGTGCGACATCTATACCGATGTCGATGGTATCTATACCACCGATCCGCGTATCGTGGCCCGTGCGCGCAAGCTCGACAAGATCGCCTATGAGGAGATGCTGGAGCTTGCCTCGGTGGGGGCGAAAGTGTTGCAGACGCGCAGCGTGGAACTGGCGATGAAGCAGCGGGTGCGGCTACGCGTGCTCTCGAGCTTCGCCGACGGCCCGGGAACCCTGGTGGTGGATGAGGACGAGATCATGGAAAAAGAACTCGTGGCGGGCATCGCCTATTCGCGCGACGAGGCGAAGATCACCGTCCGCCGGGTGCCGGACCGGCCGGGCATCGCCGCCAACATCTTCGGCCCGCTCGCGGCCTCGGGGGTGAATGTGGACATGATCGTCCAGAACCTCGCCGCCGATGGCACGACCGACATGACCTTCACCGTCGGGCGCGCCGACCTGCCCCGCGCCGAGGCGGTGCTCGCCGCACAGCGCGCCAGCATCGGCTATGCGGAGATCAGCACCGATCCGGATGTCGCCAAGATCAGCGTGGTGGGCGTCGGCATGCGCAGCCACGCCGGCGTCGCCAACACCATGTTCCGCACCCTGGCCGATAAATCGATCAACATCCAGGTGATCTCCACCAGCGAGATCAAGGTGAGCGTGCTGATCAGCGCCGAATACACCGAGCTCGCGGTGCGCGCCCTGCATACCGCCTATGGCCTCGATGGCGCCTGATACCCCCCTCCCCGCGCCGGAACTGGCACAGGCGCGCGCGCGGCTCGATGCGCTGTGGCGGCGCGGGGTGGAATTTCTCGGCTGCGAAGTGGCGATCCTCGGCGGCGCCATGAGCTGGGTGAGCGAGCGGCATCTGGTCTCGGCGATTTCCAATGCCGGCGGCTTCGGCGTGATCGCCTGCGGAGCGATGAACCCGGCGCAGCTCGCCGCCGAGATCGCCGGCACGCAAGCGCTCACCAGCCGGCCGTTCGGTGTCAATCTGATCACCATGCACCCGGAGCTGATGGCGCTGATCGAGGTCTGTCTCGCGCATCGGATCGGCCATATCGTGCTCGCCGGCGGGGTGCCTTCGGGGCCTGCGGTGCGCGCGGTGAAGGATGGCGGGGCGAAGCTGATCTGCTTCGCCCCGGCGCTGGTGCTGGCGCGCCGCCTGCTGCGCACCGGGGCCGATGCGCTGGTGATCGAGGGTTCCGAGGCGGGCGGCCATATCGGGCCGGTGAGTCTCACGGTGCTGGCGCAGGAAATTCTGCCGCATCTGCGCGAGATTCCGGTGTTCGTCGCCGGCGGCCTCGGGCGCGGCGAGGCGATCCTTGCTTATCTGGAAATGGGGGCGGCCGGCGCGCAGCTCGGCAGCCGGTTCGCCGCCGCCAGCGAATCGATCGCCCATCCGCGCTTCAAGGCGGCCTTCATCCGCGCCCATGCGCGCGATGCGCTGCCCTCGATCCAGCTCGACGAGCGTTTTCCGGTGATCCCAGTGCGCGGGCTGGTGAATGCGGGCACCAAGCAATTCCTCGCGCATCAGGGCGAGGTGCGCCAGCGTTTCCTCGACGGGCTGCTCACGCGCGAGGCGGCGCAGCTCGAAATCGAGCATTTCTGGGCCGGCGCGCTGCGCCGCGCGGTGATCGATGGCGATGTCGAACATGGCTCGGTGATGGCCGGGCAATCGGTCGGCATGGTGGAGGCCGAGCAGCCGGTGCGCGCCATCCTCGACGAGTTGCTGGCGCAGGCAAGCGCCGCCCTCATCGCCCGCGCCGCCCCGCCGGTCTGAGACAGCGTGGCCGCGCGCGCGCCCTCCGCTCCGCGCCGGCTGCTCGCCCGGCTGCGCGAGATGATGGCGCGCGGCACCGCCTCGCTGCCCGCATTCGTCCATCTGCTCGCCGGCGAACTGGTCAGCGAGGTCTGCTCCATCTACGTCCTGCGTCCCGGCGAGGTGCTGCTGCTGGTAGCGAGCGAGGGGTTGAACCCGGAAGCGGTCGGCCACACCCGCCTGCGCCTCGGCGAGGGGTTGATCGGCCTGTGCGCGGCCACCGCAACGGTGCAGAACCTGCCGGACGTGCAGAATCACCCGGCCTTCGCCTATCGGCCGGAGACTGGGGAGGATCGCTACGCCTCCCTGCTCGCCGTCCCGGTGCGTCGGGCGGCGCGCATCCTCGGCGTGCTCGCGGTACAAAACCGCACGCCACGCCTGTTCACCGAGGACGAGGTGGAGGTGCTCGAAACCGTCGCCATGGTGCTCGCCGAACTGCTCGCCGCCGAGGCCGGCGCCGAGGCCGCCGAGAGCCGGCTCGATCGTCGGCTGGCCGCCCGGTTTGGCGGTGCCGCCCTGGTGCCCGGGCTTGCCATCGGCCCGGTGCTGCCACTCGGCCCGCTCTGGCGGCATGGCGGCGATGCCTCGCCGCCCCGGCTGCTCGCGGACGACCCGGAAGTGGAGCGCGCCCGGCTGGCGGCCGCGATGGGCAGCATGCAGGCCGGCATCGATGAATTGATCGCCGGTGCCGCCCTCTCTGGCGCCGGCCTCACCGAGGGCGTGCCGGATGCCCCGCGCGAGGTGCTGGAGGCATATCGGCTGATCGCCACCGATGCCGGCTGGATGCGCCGGGTGCAGGAGGCGGTGCGCAGCGGGCTGACCGCCGAGGCGGCGGTGCATCGCGTCGCCGGCGAGTTGCACGAGGGGATGCGCCGCGTCGCCGATCCCTATCTACGCGAGCGGATGGCCGATCTGGAGGATCTCGCCGGCCGGCTGCTGGCCGCCTTGCAGGGCGATCGCGCGCCGCCCACCGTGCTGCCCGGCACCATTCTGCTGGCGCGCCGGCTGGGTCCGGCGGAACTGCTCGACTGGCAGGCGCGCGGCATCGCCGGGCTGGCGCTGGAGGAGGGCAGCGCGCATGGCCATGCGGCGATCATCGCGCGCGCCCTCGGGCTGCCGATGCTGGCCGGCGCGCGCGGCGCGGTGGATGCGGCGCAGCCCGGCGATCTCGCGATTCTCGATGCCGACGAGGCGCAGCTCATCCTGCGCCCGGAGCCGGAGGCGCGCGCCGCCTATGCCCGCGCGTCCGTCGCGCGGAGCGCGCAGGCGGCGCGTTGGGAGGTGCTGCGCGAGCGGCCGGCGACGACGCGTGACGGCTCCCACATCCAGTTGCTGCTCAACATCGGCCTGCCGGTGGAACTCGCGCAGTTGGAGGCGACCGGAGCGGAGGGCATCGGCCTGTTCCGCACCGAGATCGCCATGCTGGCGCGTGGCGCGGTGCTCGATGTCGACGAACAGACCACGCTCTACGCCCGCGTGCTCGATGCCGCGGCGGGCCGGCCGGTCGCCTTCCGCACGCTCGATCTGGGGGGCGATAAATTGCTGCCGGATGCGGAGGCGACGGGCGAGGCCAATCCGGCGATGGGGTGGCGGTCGCTCAGGGTCGGGCTGGATCGTCCGGCGGTGCTGCGCCGGCAGTTGCGCGCCTTGCTGCGCGCGGCCGATGGGCGCGCGCTCGCGGTGATGTTTCCGATGGTCGCGACGATCGCCGAATTCCGCGCGGCCCGCGCCCTGCTGCAGGCCGAGGCGGCGCAATGCACGCGCCCGCCAGCGCGGCTCCGCGTGGGTGCCATGCTGGAGGTGCCCGCACTGCTCTGGCAACTCGATGCGCTGCTGGCGGAGGCCGATTTCATCTCGGTGGGTACCAACGATCTGCTGCAATTCCTCTTTGCCGCCGATCGCGGCTCGCCTCGGATGGCGCAGCGCTACGACGTGCTCTCGCCGCCGATGCTCGATTTGCTCGACGAATTGGTGCGGCGCGCGGCGGCTGCCGGTGTGGCGCTGTCGCTCTGCGGCGAAGCCGCCGGCCATCCGCTGGAGGCGTTGACCTTGGCGGCGTTGGGGTTTACCTCGCTATCGATGTCGGCGGGCGGCATCCTGCCGGTGAAGGCCGCCTTCGCGGCGCTCGATCTCGCCGCCCTGCGCACCGTGCTCGCCACCATCCGGCGCACCGGGCGCGACGAGCCCAGCCTGCGTGAGCCGATCGCCGCCTGGGCGCGCGAGCAGGGCATTTCGTTGTGAGCGCGGCCCGATTGGCGGGCAGCCACCGGAAAAGTGATGAAGACAACCGGAAACTTTGTACAGATGCTTGTAAATTCAATCAAGACGGTCATGATGGGGTGGCATGGGCGGACGCGGTGGGGCGTGCGCTGATGAGCGGGCGAGGCTGGCATGCTGGCACATATCGAGGATAAGCCGCCTGAGACTTTCGGGGGCGCCGGTGCGACCCGGTTGGGCGCCGATCTGCGCGCGGCGCGCGAGCGGCTCGGCTGGACGCTAGAGGAAATCGCCGGCAGTCTGCGCATTCGTCAGATCTATCTGCTGGCGATCGAGGAAGGCCGCGTGCGCGACCTGCCGGGCACCGCCTACGCGGTCGGCTTCGTGCGCACCTATGCCGGCGCGCTCGGCTTCGATGCCGACGAGCTGGCGCGCCGCTTCCGTGCCGAGGTGGCGGAGGTCAACCATCGTCCCAACCTGCGCTTTCCCGCCCCGGTGCCCGATCGGGGGGTGCCGGCCGGCGCGCTGGTGCTGCTCGGCGCGCTGGTAGCGATCGGTGCCTATGCCGGCTGGTATCGCTTCTCCGGCAGCTTGCCGGGCGAGCCACCAGTGCCGGCGGTACCGGAGCATCTGGCAGCACTGCTGCCCGCGCCCGCGCCACCACCACCCGCGCCATCATCATCCGCACCTTCATCGTCCGCACCGGCATCGCCCGCACCGGCATCGCTCACGCCTCTAGCCGCCGCGCCGGCCCCGCTGCCTGCTGCCGCATCACCCCTTGCCGCACCGCCCACCGCTGCGTCGACCGCAGGCAGCGCGATGGCCGCGACGCCGGCACCGGCCATTGCGCCGCAGCCAGCCCCACCCCCTGGCGCCGCCGCCCCCGCTGGCGCGACATCGATGGCCGCGCTGCCCACGCCAGCAACGCCCACGCCCACCTCCGTACCGCCCCCGGCCCCACCGCAGGCCGCCGCGCCGGTCGTGCCACCGACCCCCGATCCTGCAACGGCTGCGGACAAGGGACGCATCCTCTTGCGCGCCAATGCCGATAGCTGGGTGCAGGTGCGCGACAGCCATGGTCAGGTGCTGCTGAGCCGCGTGCTGCGCGCCGGCGAGAGCTGGCCGGTGCCACCGCCGGTCGGCACCGCGCGGCTGCTGCTCACCACCGGCAATGCGGGGGGAACCGAATTGCTGGTCGATGGCGTGAGCACGCCATCGCTCGGCAAGCCGGGCGCCGTGCGGCGCGATCTGCCGCTCGATGCCGACGGCATCAAAGACGGGCGACTGGCACAAGGCACGCCCGGCGCGACGTCGTTGCACTGAACGCGGCGCGCACTGCGTCTTTCGGCCATCCCCTGCCCGTGCGGTCATGATGTTTCGATTGACGCCGATCCTGCCGGTGCTGTTCGGCGTGCTCAGCGCGCAGCTCTCTCTCGGCATCATGACGCCGCTGATCCCGCTGCTGCTGCTCGGCCACGGCACCGCGACCTCAGTGATCGGGCTGGTCGCCTCCAGCTATTTCGTGGGCTTTTTGCTCGGCACGCTGAGCGTGCACCGGCTGGTGGCGGCGGTTGGGCATATTCGCGCCTTCTCGGTGTTCGCGGCGATCGCCGCCGATGCGGCGCTGTTGCTCGCGCTCACCCATACAGCCCTGCTTTGGGCGGTGCTGCGCGGCCTGATCGGCTTTGCCATGGCTGGGCTGTTCCTGGTGGCGGAGAGCTGGCTGAACGCGCGCGCCGATGCGGCAACGCGCGGGCGCACCTTCGGCGCCTATCTGGTCGCCTCCTGGGGCGGCTCGGCGATCGGGCCGGTAGCGCTCACCCTGGTGCCGGGCAACGGCACGCTGTTCATCTGGGTGGGCATCGGTTTCGCCACCGCGCTGCTGCCGCTCGCGATGACGCATCAGGCCAATCCGAAGCTCGGTGATCGGCCGCGCTTCGGGCCGCTGCGCCTGCTGCGCATCTCGCCGTTCGGGCTGATCGTCGCGCTCACCGCCGGGCTGGTGAACAGCGCGTTCTACAGCCTCGCGCCGGTCTATCTGCGCCAGTCGGGCCAGCCGGCCGTGATGGTCTCCGTGTTCGTCTCGACGGTGATGGTGATGGGGCTGCTGGTGCAGGTGCCGGTGGGGCTTTTGTCCGACCGTTTCGGCCGGCGCCAGATGGCTCTCGCCGGCATCGCACTGGCGCTGCTGCTCGCCCTCGCGCTCGCCGGCGGCCGGCATCTGCCGTTCGCCACGCTCCTCGGCCTCGGCGCGCTCTATGCGGGGGCGACGGCGCCGCTCTATGGGCTGGGGGCGGCGCATACCAACGACAGTATCGATCCCGACGAAATCGTCAGCGCCGGGGGCGGGCTGCTGTTCGCCTGGGCGCTCGGCTCCAGCCTCGGCCCCTCGATCGCCGCGCTGGCGATGGGGCGGATCGGGCCGGCCGGGCTGTTCGTGTTCCTCGCCGCCGTGCTCGCCGCCGCCGGGCTGTTCACCATCGCCCGCATGCAACTGCGCGAACAGCAGCCGGGCTGGGGCAGCAACCGCTTCATCCCGACGCCGATCGCGCCGGCCGGGATGCCGGAACTCGCCCCGCGCATCGAAACGCCGGCGGAGAGCGCGCCGGCGCCGGCTGCCCCTGGCGATTGATCGCTGCTATACTCGCCCAAGGAGGAACGAGACATGGCAGAGATGCAGATCATGGCGCGCGGCTTGCGCTTTCCCGAGGGGCCGGTGGCGATGGCCGACGGCTCGGTGGTGTTGGTGGAGATCGCGCGCGGCACCATCACCCGGGTGGCGGCGGATGGCACGCTCAGCGTGGTGGCAACCCCCGGCGGCGGCCCGAACGGCCTCGCGCTCGGCCCGGATGGTGCCTTCTATCTCTGCAACAACGGCGGCTTCGTCTGGCACGAGGAGCCGGGCATGTTGCGCCCGACGCGCCAGGCGGACGATTATTCGGGCGGCCGGATCGAGCGGGTCGATCCGGCGAGCGGGGCCGTGCAGCGCCTCTACGACCGCTGCGGCACGCACCAATTGCGCGGCCCGAACGACATCGTGTTCGATCGCCATGGCGGATTCTATTTCACCGATCTGGGCAAGGTGCGCGCGCGCGATCGTGACCACGGCGGCGTCTATTACGCCGCCGCCGACGGCAGCCGCATCGTCGAACTTGCCTATCCGGTGCTGACGCCGAACGGTATCGGCCTGTCGCCGGATCAGCGCACCGTCTATGTCGCCGAGACGGAAACCGCCCGCCTCTGGGCGTTCGATCTCGAGGCCCCGGGCGTTGCGCGCAAGCATCCCTACCCCTCGCCGCATGGCGGGCGGCTGATCTGCGGCCTGCCGGGGTTTCAGCGTTTCGACAGCCTCGCTCTCGACGCCGAGGGGAATATCTGTGTCGCCACGCTGATGACCGGCGCGATCACCGTGATCGCGCCCGACGGGCAGGTGCGGCGGAGCGTGCCGATGCCCGACATCTACACCACCAACATCTGTTTCGGCGGCCCGGGACGCAAAACCGCCTTCATCACCCTGTCCGGCCGTGGCGAGCTGGTGGCGATGCCCTGGCCGGAGGCCGGGCTGGCGCTGGAGTATGAAGGCTAGAGTCTGATCGCTTTAGTCTGCGCCGGCCCGCACCCCCACCCGACCACCCCCTGTCGAGCGGCTTGCCCCGCCAATGGAGTTCGCCCGATGCCGCTCTGGACGCACGCCGCCATGCCCTCGCTCGCCGGCCGCACGGCACTCATCACCGGCGCCAACATCGGCCTCGGCTTCGAGACGGCGGCCGGTCTGGCACAGGCCGGCGCGCAGGTGATTCTCGGCACGCGCGACACTGCCCGGGGCGAGGCGGCGGCAGCGCACATCCGGCAGCGCCATCCCTCGGCGCAGGTGAGCGTCGAACGGCTCGACCTCGCGAGCCTCGCTGCCGTCGCCGACTGTGCCGGCCGGCTCACCGCTCGTCTCGAACGGCTGGATATTCTGGTCAATAACGCCGGCGTCATGGCATTGCCGCGCCGGCAGGTGACGGCCAATGGCTTCGAGATGCAATTCGGCGTCAATCACCTCGGCCATTTCGCGCTGACGCTACGGCTGCTCACGCTGCTGCGTGCCGCGCCGGCCGCGCGCGTGGTGCATCTGAGCAGCCTCGCGCATCGGCGCGGGCGGATCGATTTCGACGACCCGCACAGCCTGCGCCGCTATGCCCCCTGGGCGGCCTATCAACAGTCGAAACTCGCGGTGTTGCTGTTCGCCATGGAATTGCACCGGCGCGTCGAAGGCAGCACCCCCGGTCGGGGGTTGCGCAGCATTCCGGTGCATCCGGGGATCGCCGCCAGCAATCTGTTCGCTGCCGGCCCGGGCAGCGGCAGGCTGGGCTTGTTGATGCCGCTGCTCGATCTGGCATTCCCATTGTTCGGGCAGACGGCGGCGGCCGGCGCGCAGCCGACCCTGTTCGCCGCCGCGGCACCGGAGGCGCAGAGCGGCTGCTATTACGGCCCGACCGGTTGGGGCGAGCGGCGCGGGCCGCCGGGGCCGGCCTGGATCGCGCCGCAAGGGCGCGATCTGGCGACGGCGGCGCGGCTATGGACGCTTTCGGAGCAGGCAACCGGCCTTACATGGCCGATAGATGTCACGCCAGACGTTCTAGAATAGAGACATAATTCGCCACCGCGGCACCACCCATGTTGAACACGCCGGCCAGATCGGCACGCGGCAATTGCATCTCGCCGGCCTGACCGGTGAGTTGCATCGCGGCGATGACATGCATCGAGACGCCGGTGGCGCCGATCGGGTGCCCCTTCGCCTTCAGCCCGCCGGAGGGATTGACCGGCATGCGGCCATCCTTTGCGGTCCAGCCCTCCAGCACGGCGCGCGCGCCCTGGCCGGGGGGAGTGAGGCCCATTGCCTCGTATTCCATCAGTTCGGCGATGGTGAAACAATCATGCGATTCAACGAAGGAGAGCGCCGTGAGCGGCACCTCCGCCTCCGCCAGCGCGCGCGACCACGCCTGCGCCGCGCCCTCGAAGCGGGTCGCGTCACGCCGGGAGAGCGGCAGGAAATCATTCGCCTGCACCGCCGCGCGAAACCGCACCGCCTTGCCCATCGCGCGCGCCGTATCGGCATCGGTCAGCACCAGCGCCGCCGCCCCATCGGAGACCAGGGAGCAGTCGGTGCGCTTGAGCGGCGGTGCCACATAGGGGTTCTTCTCGCTCGGCGTGCGGCAGAAGTCGAAGCCGAGGTCGCGGCGCATCTGCGCGTAGGGGTTGGAAACGCCGTTGCGATGGTTTTTCGCCGCGATCGCCGCCAGCGCGTCGGACTGATCGCCATGGCGCTGGAAATACCTCTCGGCGATGCGGCCGAATACTCCGGCGAAACCGGCGGGAATGTCCCCTTCCTCGCGGCGATAACTGGCGCTGAGCAGGATGTCGCCAACCTCTGGCCCCGGCGTCGCGGTCATTTTCTCGGCGCCGATCACCAGGGCGAAGCGACCGCGCCCGGCGGCGAGGAAATCGCGCGCGCCGAAGACGGCCGCCGAGCCGGTGGCGCAGGCATTCTCGAAACGCGTCGCCGGTTTGAAGCGCAGCGCGGGCAGATGCTGCAACACCAGCGAGGCGGGAAAATCCTGTTTCGAGAAGCCGTTGTTGAACAGGCCGATGAAACTCGCGTCGATCTCCTCCGGCGCGATGCCGGCATCCTCGATCGCCGCGGCGGCGACACGGCCGATCAGGCTCTCCACATCCGGATCGTCGAGCTTGCCGAACGGCGTATGCGCCCAGCCGACGATGCAGGCCTCTGTCATGACAGGCTCCTCTCCCTTGTTGGGGGAGAGGTTAAGCCCGCCTTGCCAAAATCACAAATCCTGAACTTCGGGTTATAGACGATTGTTTTTATGCGATACGCAAGCGACGGAGACCGATGCCGAGGCCCATCAGCGCCGTGGCCAGCAGCGCGAGCGAACCAGGCTCCGGCACCGCTGTCGGAGCAGACGCCGGCGCCTGCACCAGGGTAAAGGTCGCATCGACATTCGCGCCGGAGAGCAGGCCGTGGCTGAGACCAAGGAATCCCGGGCTGAACTGTGCATTGGTCAATTGAATATCGAGCACGCCGGAGTTGTTCGGGCCGAAATCCAGCGCCAGCAGGCCGCCATTGCTCCAAGTGACCTGGCCATAGTCGAAAAGGCCGCCAAAAAGCTGCACCGCATTCGTGTTGCCACCCACCGTGCCGCCGAACGCCGGCGGCGGGGCAGTGAAATCGAACTGCACGCTGATCGGGCGCGCCGGGCCGAGAGGGTTGGAGCTCGTCGCATAGATATCGAACAAGGCGGTGCTGTAGGACTGACCGACCGTGAGCGCCGGCAGGGTGAATGGCGCACCGAGATCGCCGGCGGTGCCGATCTTCATCCCCGTCCCCGATGTATTGGCGGTAATGGCGTAGGTGCCCTCGAACACGATCGGGCTTGCATGCGCCGCGCCACTGGCCAAAACCAGCGCTACCGCGCCCATAACCCAAGCGCTCGGTTTCATGATGGGCATAGTGTCTTCCCCTCGGGATGAGATGCTCGTGTTTCGGAACCGACTAGAGGGATGGAGCCGAACTCACGGCCTCTCCTCATGCAATTTATAGCTGATGAGACCAAAAATGAGAATAATTTTCGTTAAAATTTTGTTTTTATTGCTCGGTAATCGTCACATTTTCGTTATTTTGAGGGCTCGGCCAGCGGATGGTGCTGTTCGACGAGCTGGCGCAGCCGGGCGGCGACTATATGGGTGTAGATCTGCGTGGTGGCGATATCGGCATGGCCGAGCAGCGTCTGCAGGCTGCGCAGATCGGCGCCATGCGCCAGCAGATGCGAGGCGAAGGCATGCCGCAGCACGTGCGGCGAGAGGCGCTCGGGCGCGATACCC
>DAHXNW010000342.1 GCA_027365195.1 Acetobacteraceae bacterium | reverse complement strand
CGGCGTGATCGGCCCGCATCATGTTTGGCAAAATTTCGTCTTCGCGACCGGATTTTCCGGCCATGGCGTGATGCATGCGCCGGCGACCGGGCGCGGGGTGGGGGAACTCATCGTGCATGGTGCCTATCGGTCGCTCGACCTTAGCCCGCTCGGCTTCGAGCGGGTGCGCGACGGTCGGCCTATGACGGAAACCGCGATCTATTAGAGTGTGATAGGCGCGAGCTGAATCTGCACTGGCCCGGATCATGGCCGATCCGGTAGTCCGTCGCGGTGTGAACCGACGAGCGATGGCCTTGGCTGCGCAGGAAGTGATTGCCAAGCTCCCGGTTTTAGCGGCAAACTTCCGACGCTAGGCAACAAAAGCCAGCCGCAGAAGCGGCGGCCAACATCATGGGGAAGTCATGTCCGAGCCGATCGAGAGCGCCGTTCATCGGCGTCGCAATGTGATTCTGGCCGCCGCCGCGTCGGGTCTCGCCGGTATCGGCGGCCTCGCGATCAGCCCGGCGCAGGCCGCCGATGCGGTCACCGGCCGCTCCGGCAAGCCGCTGCGTGCGGCCTTCTCCAACGCCGGTCTGCAAGCCACATGGTGCGCGCAGGGCAAACGTGCGGCGGAATACTGGGGCAAGCTCTATAATGTCGAGGTGACGTGGTTTGACGGCGAGTTGAGCGCCACCAAGCAGCGCGCGGCGATCGACGACATGGCCTCGCAAAAATGGGATTTCGTCGCCATCCAGGCGTTCGGCATCGGCACCCTCACGGCGCCGGTGAAGAAGATGATCGCGCGCGGCATTCCGGTGATCGACATGGATACGCTGATCGCGCCGCTCGACCAGATCGACGTGCACAGCTTCCTCGCCCCCGACAACGAGTATATGGGTGCTGCCGTCACGCAGGCGCTGGTCGATGCGATGGGCGGCGAGGGCACCATCACCATGACGCAGGGCGCGCTCGGCCACACCGGCGCGCAGGGTCGCGCGCGCGGGTTTCAGTCGGTGGTGAAGAAATATCCGAACATCCAGGTGCTCGATACCACGCCGGCCGATTGGGATGTCGCCAAGACGGCGCGCATCTGGGAGACGCTGCTGACCAAATATCCGACCATCAAGGCGGCCTATTTCCACAACGACGACATGGCGCTCGCCGCCTATAACGTGATGAAAACGCACGGCCGCACCAATATTCTGATCGGCGGGTGCGATGCGATGCCGCCGGCGCTGGCGGCGGTGATCGCGGGGCGCATGCACGCGACGGTGCGCAACCCGTCCTGTCGCATCCATGGTGGTGCGATCGTCGCGGGCGTGGCGGCGGTGGTCGGCGGCGAGAAAACCGGCGCGGAAGGCATACCGCAAACCGTCGTCACCGACGGGCCGGTGGTGACGAAAACCAATGCGCCGGGCATGATGTGGATGGAGGAGCATTTCCTGATTTAGCGCATGACCGGCGCGCCGCCATTGCTGGAACTCCTCGGCATCGGCAAGTCCTTCTCCGGCGTTGCCGCCTTGCGGGATGTCACGTTTTCCCTCGATGCCGGCGAAATCCACGGTCTCGCCGGCGAGAACGGCGCCGGCAAGAGCACGCTGATGAAAATCATCGCCGGCGTGCATGCGGGCTATCAGGGCGAGATGCGCCTCTGCGGCGTGCGCCAGCATTTCCGCTCCGCCGCCGATGCGCTGGCCGCCGGGATCGGCATGGTGCATCAGGAGTTGTCCATCGTGCCGGAGCTGACGGTCGCTGAGAACGTGCTGCTCGGCATGCAGCCGGTCGGGCGGTTTGGGCTGATCGATTGGCGGGCGATGCGCAGGACGGCGGAGGCGCATCTGCAGAGCCTCGGCATCGCCGTCGATCCGCGCGCCCGCATGGCGAGCCTGCCGCTCGGCCTGCAACAAATGATCGAGATCGCCCGCGTGCTGTTCTCCGGCGCGCGCATCATCATCCTCGACGAGCCGACCTCGGCCCTCTCGCCCCCGGAGATCGAACGGCTGTTCGCCCTGCTGCGGTCGCTGCGCGCCGGCGGGCGCAGCATGGTGTTCATCTCGCATTTTCTCGACGACGTATTGCGCATCTGCGATCGCGTCACGGTGTTCCGCAACGGACGGAACACCGGCACGGCGCCCGTCGAGGCGATCGATAAGGGCTGGATCATCGAGCACATGATCGGCGCCGGCCATCAGGAACTGGAGGAAAGCTACCTCGGCGAGATCACGCTGCACAGCCGGCCGGAGGCGCCGGTGGTGTTGCAGGTGGAGCGGCTGGGGCGCGGAGGCGCCTTCACCGACGTGTCGTTCTGCGTGCGCGCGGGCGAGGTGCTGGGCATTTACGGTTTCATGGGATCGGGACAGTTGGAACTCGCGCGCGCGCTGTTCGGCAAGGCCCCCGCCGAGCACGGCACGGTGCGAATTGGCGGCCGGCCTGTGCGCCTCGCGAGCACCGCCGCCGCGCGGCGCGCCGGCCTCGCCTTCGTGCCGGAGAGCCGGCGCAGCATGCTGTTCGCCGAGGAGCCGGTGTATCGCAACATCTCCATCAGCATCCTCGAGCGCATCGCGCGGCTATGGGTGAAGCCGGGCGCCGAACGCGCCATCGCCGCGCGCCATGTCGAGGCGCTGCACATCCGCCCGCCGCAGGTCGATCGCCCGCTCGGCACGCTCTCGGGCGGCAATCAGCAGAAAGTCGCGCTGGCGAAATGGCTCACCCATCTGCCGAAAGTGCTGCTGCTCGCCGAGCCGACGCGCGGCATGGATGTCGGCGCCAAGGAGGACGTGCTGCGCATCGTGCGCGGGTTGCG
>DAHXNW010000332.1 GCA_027365195.1 Acetobacteraceae bacterium | reverse complement strand
CCTTGGCGGCGACATGATGGTGCTGATTTTCATCGTGGTGATCATCGGCGGCCTCGGCTCCGTCAGTGGCTGTCTGCTCGGCGGGCTGACGGTGGGGCTGCTCAGCAATTACGTGGCCTTCCTGGCGCCGAAACTGGCGCTCGGCGCCAATCTGGCGCTGCTGATCGGCGTGCTTCTGTGGCGCCCGCGTGGCTTGCTGCCGCTCGGTGAGGAATGAGGCGCCCCGCACTCCTCTCGGGCGACCCGCCGGGGCATTGGCTGCTCACGGTGCTGCTTTTGGCGGTGCTGCTGGCGCTTGCCTGCGCGCCGTTCGTCTTTCCCGGCACCCGCGCCTTGGCCACCGCCGCGCGCGTCTGCATCTTCATCGTACTGGCGTGCAGCTATGATCTGCTGCTCGGCTATGCCGGCATCGTCTCTTTCGCGCACACGCTGTTCTTCGGCATCGGCGCCTATGCGGTGGCGATCGCGCTGGCGCGCGGCGATGCCGGCTGGGGCGTGCTGGCGCTCGGCACCGGCGCCGGCGTGCTGCTCGCCGCGGCACTCGCCGGCGCGATCGCGCTGCTCAGCCTGCGGGTGAAGGATATCTTCTTCGCCATGATCACGCTCGCACTGGCCGCCTTCGCGCAGGTGCTGGCGAGCCAGTGGCGCGACCTCACCGGTGGCGAGGACGGGCTGACCTACAGCGTGCCGGGGCTGCTCGCGCCGGCGCATCGCCTGCTGGCGCAGCCGCTGCTGGGCGTGCGGATCGATGGCCGCATTCTCACCTATTATCTGATTTTCGCCGTGGCCCTGGCGCTGGTGCTGGTGCTGCTGCGCCTCGTCAATTCCCCCTTCGGGCTGGTGTTGCAGGGGATTCGCGAGAATGCGTTTCGCGCCGCCGCTCTCGGCTATCCGGTCGTGCTCTATCGCGCGCTGGCCAGCGCCATCGCCGCCGCCATCGCCGCCGTTGCGGGGGTGATGATGGCGCTGCTGCTGCGCTATACCGGGCCGGACAGCGTGCTCTCCTTCGCGGTGATGATGGACGTGCTGCTGATGGTGGTGATCGGCGGGGCGGGCACGCTGTATGGCCCGGTGCTCGGCGCGGTCCTGCTGGTGCTGGCGCAGAACTATCTGCAACCGCTGTTGCAGGCGGCGGTCGCGCTGCCGCTGCTCGGCCGCGTGCTGAACCCGGACCGCTGGCTGCTCTGGCTCGGCATGCTGTTCATCGCCGTGGTGATGTTCGCGCCCGCCGGAATTGCCGGGACACTGCGTCAACGCAGGCTGAAGCGCTCAAGCCATGTCAATGCCAGTTTATACCGACGGCCATAAAGAATGACCGATGGGGATTGTCTCCGTTTCGCGCGCCGCCGCCGGCCAACCCGGCGCGCATAGCAGCGGCATCCATGCGGCTATACTTCTCCAGCACCAGGCGATTGCCATGCGGCGAAGCGCTCGTCTGGTCTCCACCGACTGCCTCACCGCGGATCGAAGCTTAGCAAAGCTCCCGCCGCAAAAGGCGCCAGTACTGCGGCTGTCGCCCGGCGGCGTGGGCTTTGGCTTCGTAGCGGGTGATCGGCCAGTCGGCCGGGCGTTCGGCGAGCGGCGTCGCGCCGGAGAACAGGGTTTGCGCCGCCAGCACCGCGCACACCCAGGCCTGATACACCGGATCGTCACTCGCCAGCCGCCATTCGCCGCCCGGCGCGAGCACGCGCGCGACCTCGGCAACCGTCGCCGGCTGCACGAAGCGGCGCGC
>DAHXNW010000329.1 GCA_027365195.1 Acetobacteraceae bacterium | reverse complement strand
GAGGCTTTCGGAAAACGCCGCCTCCCATTCCGGCGAGAGCGGGATGAGCGGAATATAGCCGTTCGGGCCGAGATGGCTGTCGCTGATCTGGCGCGCGAGGCGGACGCGCACATGGCCGACGATGGTCGGGATCATGCGCGGCGCGCCGGCGCAGGCTTCCTGAATGCCCTCCAGGATGGTCGGCAGATCGCGGATCGAGATGCGTTCGGCGAGCAGCGCTTGTAGCACGCGCTGCACGCCGCCCACGGTGATCTGCGCCGGGATCAGATCGCTCACCAATTTATGCTGTTCGCGCGGCAGTTCATCGAGCAGCTTCTGTGTTTCGGCGTAGGAGAGCAGTTCGGCCATGTTCTCGCGCACCAGTTCCGTGAGATGCGTGGTCATCACGCTCGATGGATCGACCACGGTACAGCCGCGTAGCATCGCCTCCTCGCGCGCCGCCTGGGCGATCCATAGCGCCGGCAGGCCGAAGGCAGGCTCGGTGGTGCGCTCCCCGGGCAGATCGGGCGTGCCGCCCTTCGGGTCCATCGCCAGCAGCATCGACGGGCGCAACTCGCCGCGTCCGGCCTCGATCTCCTTGATGCGGATCGAATAGGTCTCCGGCGGTAGTTGCATATTGTCCTGGATGCGTACCGGGGGCAGCACGAAGCCCATCTCGCCGGCGATGGCGCGGCGCAGGGTTTTGATCTGCTCGGTCAGCCGTGGCCCGTCGCCGCTCGCGAGGGTGAGCAGCGCGTAGCCGAGTTCGAGGCGGATCATGTCGATGCGCAGCGCATCGCTGATCGGCGGCTCGCTCGGCGGCGGAATGATCAGGGGAATGTCATCCTGCTCGCCGACCGGCGGGTGTTTGTAGCGCAGCCAGGCGCCACCGCCCGCGAGGCCCGCGATGCCGAGGAACGGCAGTGCCGGCAGGCCCGGCATCAGCGCGAGCAGGCCGGCCGCGCCGGCGGCGAGAGCGAGCGGCTTCACATCGCTGCCCAACTGGCGTACCAGCGCGGCATCGGCGGTGCCCTCGATGCCGCCCTTGGTGATGACGATGCCCGCAGCGGTGGAGATCAGCAGGGCCGGGATCTGGGTGATCAGCCCATCGCCGACGCTCAGCGTGGTGAAGGTGGCGGCGGCGTCGGCGAAGGGCATGCCGTGTTTGACGATGCCGAGGGCGAGGCCGCCGAAGATGTTGATCGAGGTGATTATGATGCCGGCGATCGCATCGCCGCGCACGAATTTCGCAGCCCCATCCATCGCGCCGTAGAAGCTGCTCTCTTCCTCCAACTCCCGCCGCTTGCGCCGCGCGGTTTTCTCGTCGATCGCGCCAGCGGAGAGTTCGGCATCGATCGCCATCTGCTTGCCCGGCATGGCATCGAGGCTGAAGCGCGCGGCAACCTCGGCGACGCGGCCGGAGCCTTTGGTGATGACCATGAAATTCACCACCAGCAGGATGGCGAACACGATCAGGCCGATCACCAGATCGCCGCCCATCAGGAAGCCGCCGAAGGCGGCGACCACATGGCCGGCGGCTGTCGGCCCCTCGCTGCCGTGCGAGAGAATGAGGCGGGTGGTGGCGACGTTGAGCGACAGGCGCAGCAACGTGGTGAGCAAAAGCAGCGTGGGGAAGGACGTGAAATCGAGCGGCCGGCGCAGGAACAGCGCGGTCATCAGCACCAGCACGGCGGAAGTGACCGAGAGCGAGAGGCCGATGTCGAGCACGAACGGCGGCAGCGGCAGGATGAGCACCGAGAGCAGGGCGACCACACCGAGGGCGAGGCCGATGTCGGTGCTCGGCGTGAACGGGCGCAGCCGGGCGGCGAGTGCCGTGAGCGGATGGGCAGCAGGCGTCGCGGTGGTTTCGGACATGCCGGATCAGGCGATCGCGTGCGCCGGCACGCCGGCGGCCGGCGGCGGCACGGGAACGCCCTGGGCCGAGTAGTCGCGCAGCTTGTTGCGCAGCGCGCGGATCGAGATGCCGAGAATGGTCGCCGCATGGGTGCGGTTGCCGAGCGTGTGGTGCAGCGTCTCCAAAATCAACGCCCGTTCGACATGCTCGACGGTCTGCCCGACGAGGCCGCTGACGCCGCCCTCGTGGCCGGCATCGCCATGCGTGCCCACATGCATCACCGCCGGCGCGCCATTCAGCTCGATCGCCGCTGCATCGATCGTCTCGCCCTCGGCGAGCAGCACCGCGCGGTGCAGCGTATTCTCCAACTCGCGCACATTGCCGCGCCAGCCATGCGCCAGCAGCCGCTGCTGCGCGGCCGGGCTGAGCGGGCGATAGGCGACGCCGTTCACCTCGGCATAGCGGCGGGCAAAATGCTCGGCGAGGGCCGCGATATCGCCGGGCCGCTCGCGCAGCGGCGGGATTTGCAGCGAGACCACGTTGAGGCGGAAATAGAGATCCTCGCGAAACCGCCCGGCCGCCACCTCGCCCGGCAGGTCGCGGTTGCTGGTTGCCAGAATACGCACATCGACGCGTACCGGCGCGCTGCCGCCGAGCCGGTCGATCTCGCGCTCCTGCAATGCGCGCAGCAGCTTCGCCTGCAGGCGCACGTCCATCTCGCTGATTTCATCGAGCAGCAGCGTGCCGCCGTCGGCAGCCTCGAATTTGCCGACGCGGCGTGCCACGGCGCCGCTGAAGGCGCCTTTTTCATGGCCGAACAATTCGGACTCGAGAAGATTTTCGGGAATTGCGGCGCAATTCAGCGCAACAAAAGCACCCCCGGCGCGGCGCGAGCGGCGATGCAGATGCCGCGCCAGCACCTCCTTGCCGGTACCCGATTCACCGCACAGCAGCACCGAGGCATCCGAACGCGCCACCTGCTCCGCACGCTGCAACAGCGTTGCCATCACCGGATCGCGCACCACGATGGTGTGGCTTTCGCCCGATGCCGCCTCGAGTATCGCCGCGATCAGATCTGGATCGGGCGGCAACGGAAGAAATTCCCGCGCGCCGGCGCGGATCGCGCGTACCGCGGTCTCGGCGCTGGTATCGGTGCCGCAGGCGACGACCGGCACATGCAGCCGCTCCGCCGTCATCGCCGCCAGCAGTTGGGCGATATCATGCGCGACATCGCAGAGCACGAGATCCACCCGCGCATCGTTGCGTAGCCGCGCGAGGGCAGCCTCCAACCCGTCCGCCTGGTCGAGCTTGGCGCCGCGGCCGATCGCGATGCGCGCGGCCTGGCCGAGTTCACCCGCGAGCGAGCCGATGATGAGCACGCGCATCGCAGCCCTCCTCTCAGACGCCGCGATCGGCCTTGACGATTTCCGTCATCGTCACGCCTAGCCGGTTGTCGTCCACCATCACCACTTCGCCGCGCGCCACCAGGCGGT
The DNA here is from genome assembly GCA_027365195.1 of Acetobacteraceae bacterium. Lineage (GTDB taxonomy): Bacteria > Pseudomonadota > Alphaproteobacteria > Acetobacterales > Acetobacteraceae > DAHXNW01. The sequence continues at coordinate 7,234 of DAHXNW010000329.1, read as the reverse complement.
TGTTGACATAGATGTCGATTGCCTCGCCCAGTTTGCGGTCGAGTTCGACCACGGCGCCACGCCCGAGTTTGAGCAACTGGCTAACCTGCATCGTCGCCTTTCCGAGCACGGCGCTGACGGTCACGGGAATGTCGTAGACCGCTTCGAGCTCGCGCGCCCCGCGAGGTGCCGTGCCATCGCCCGTCACGGTGGCCGTGGTGTCGACCAATTCGGGGAGCTGCATTTCATCGGGCATCGGCTCTCTCCTGCATCATCGCTGGCATGGCGCATCGCCGCACGATCGTTTTGGTCATGTGTTTCAATAGACCAGCTCCTCATCCTTGCCTTCGCCGATCTCGATCTGGCCCTGTGCCGCCATGTCCTTGGCGAGCAGCACGATGCTCGCCTGCGCCTCATCGACATCGCGCAGCTTGACCGGGCCGAGCTGTTCGATCTCCTCACGCAGCATCTTGCCGGCGCGCTCGGAGAGATTGGCGAAGAACAGATCGCGCACCTTTTCCGATGCACCCTTCAGGGCCAGCGGCAGTTTGTCCTTCTCGATGGCGCGCAATAGCACTTGTACTGCAGCGGCGGAGAGGCGTTGCAGATCGTCGAAGGTGAACATCAGCCCCTTGATGCGTTCGGCCGATTCACGGCTTCGCTCCTCGAGGGCGGCGATGAAGCGGGTTTCCGCGACCCGGTCGAGATTATTGAAGATTTCCGCCATCATCTCGTGCGAATCGCGCCGCGTGCTGCGGGCGAGATTGGACATGAATTCCGAGCGCAGGGTGCGCTCGACGCCGTCGAGCACGTCCTTCTGCACACTCTCCATGCGCAGCATGCGCATCACCACTTCCATCGCGAACGAATCCGGCAGTACGGCGAGCACGCGGGCGGCGTGATCGGGCTTGACCTTGGAGAGCACGACGGCGACGGTCTGCGGGTATTCGTTCTTCAGATAATTGGCGAGCACGGCCTCGTTCACGTTGCCGATCTTGTCCCACATGGTCCGCCCGGCAGGTCCGCGAATTTCCTCCATGATCTGCGCCACGCGCTCGCGCGGCAGGGTTTTCTGCAGCAGGCGCTCGGTACTGTCGAAACTGCCGATGATATTGCCCTTGCCGCCCAGACTCTCGGTGAAATCGGTGCACAGCCGCTCGACCTGATCGGCGCGCACGTTGCCGAGCTGCGCCATCGCGCGCGAAATCTCCTTGATTTCTTCCTCATGCATCAGCGCGAACAGCTTGCTGCACTGCTCCTCGCCGAGTGTCAGCATCAGCACGGCCGCTTTTTCCGGTCCGGTCAGATTGGCCTGGTCGTTCGCTTTGGCCATCGTTCAGCTCTGCTCCTGTCCCATCCAGCCGCGCACGATCGCGAGGGACTGCTCGGGGTGCTTATCCACCAGTTCGGCGATCCGGCGGACCGAAGAGGCGTGGATCTGGCCTTCGATATTGGCCAGATCGATCATGTGTTCGTCGGCCAGCAGCGCGGCCTCCGCACGGCCCGCCGCCGCTGCCTCGCCCAGCCCGGCGGCGGGCAGCGCCATCATCGCATCCGGTGCGGCGAGCGCGCCTTGCGGGATCGTGGTCAGGCGCATCACCATCGGACGCAACACCAACAGCAAGGTGAGCACGCCGACCACACCGAACAGCAGCGTTTCCGCCAGATGCAGCAGATCCTCGCGATCGAGCAGGCCGAGCATGCCGGCCGGGGTGGCGGCGGCGATATCCTCATTGGCAAAACGCATGCTGACGACTTCGACCTTGTCGCCACGCTTCTCATCATAGCCGATCGCGCTGCGCACCAGGGCGGTGATCTGCGCAAGCTCCGCCGGGTTGCGCGCGCGCCACGCGGGCTTGCCATCCGCGCCCGGCGCCGTTACGCCATCGACCATCACGGCGAGGCTGATACGCCCCATCTGCGGCTGGTTATGCACCAGCGTGCGCACGGTTTTGCTGATTTCGTAATTTGTCGTGTCTTCCTGGCGCTTCTGCTGGCTGCCGGTGCCGGTCGCGGTGGCGCTCGCATTGGCGTTCGGCAGATTGTTCTGCACGGTGACGGTGCCGGGGGCGTTCTCGCTGCTGCTCGAATTATCGGAGACGCTTTGCGAGCTGCGCACCACCTGCCCGTCGGGGTCGTAGCGTTCCTGTGTCTCGTGCGTCTGATCGAAGTTCATCTCCACCGCCGCCTCGGCGCGCACATGGCCGGCGCCGAGGCTGCTCTCCAGCATTTCCTCGACGGCGCGCGAGAGGCGCAGTTCGGTGGCGCGGCGCATCTCTTCCTGCGTCATCGCCGCCCCCGCCCCATCGACCGCCTCGCCGGCGCGGGCGAGCAGCGTGCCGCGACTGTCGATGATGCCGATGTTGCGCGTCTGCAATCCCGGCACCGCGGCGGCGACCAGGGTGAGGATCGCCTGCACGCCCTCGCGGTCGAGCCGCTGACTGCCGGCCATGGTGAGCATCACGCTCGCCTGCGCCTGCTGCTCGTCGCGCGAGAACGGTTCACGCTTGGGCAGCACCAGATGCACCCGGGCGGCGCGCACGCCGTGGATCGCGCCGATGGTGCGCGCGAGCTCGCCCTCGAGTGCGCGGGTTTCGTCGATTTCGAGTTGGAACTGATTGGCGGTGAGGGCGTCGGTGCGGTCGAAAATCTCATAGCCGACGGAGCCGCCGGACGGCAGACCCTGCTTGGCGAGCAGCAGCCGGGCGGTGGCCACCTGATCGGCCGGCACCAGGATTTCGGTGCCGCTCGGGCTTACCTGATGCGGGATGTGCGCTTTGTCGAGCTGATCGACCGCCTGGGCGGAATCATGCAGGTCGAGATCGGCGTAGAGCAGCGCCATATGCTCGCCGCCGCCCCGCAGCGCGAGCATCGCCAGCAGCCCGAGCGTGCCGAGGGCGACCGCCGCCATCGCGGCCAGCCGCGCGGGGCCGAGCGCCTTCAGCCCGTCGAGCAAGGCTTTCATCGCGATCTCCGGCGCATCTCGGTCCCTGCGCGTGTTGCGACCCGTGCTATCATTCCGCTGCCCGTTCCTGGCTGCCCGGCGTTTTGCCGTGACGACACTCTGCCTTGCGGGTGCTTACCGATGCGTTAACGGCCCGGCAGATTCTGCCCGGTGGGTGTGCTAGAGCACGCAGGCACGGGTTGGAGAGTGGTGATGGCGGATGAGGCGACGGGCGAGGGGGGATGCGGATGCATGCGACCGATCGCGCGGCTGCTGCAGGGGGCTGAGCATTTCCATACCGAAGTGTTCCCGGCACGGCGCGCCTTGTTCGCCAGCCTCGCGAACAGCCAGGCGCCGGGCGTGCTGTTCATCGCCTGCGCCGATTCGCGGGTAGCGCCGGAGATGATCACCGGCACCGAGCCGGGCGAGATGTTCGTCTGCCGCAACATCGGCAATATCGTGCCCGCCTATGGCGAGATGCTGGGCGGCGTTTCGGCGGTGGTGGAATTCGCGACGGTCGCCCTCGGGGTGAGCGATATCGTCATTTGCGGCCATTCCGATTGCGGCGCGATGCGCGCGCTGAGCAACCCTGGCGCGGCTCTCGAGGCGATGCCCACGGTGCGCTCCTGGCTGCGCAATGCCGAGGCGGCGGGCGACGTGGTGGCGGCGCGCCAGCCGCAGCTTTCGGGCGAGGCGGCGTTGGAGGCGCTGGCGGAGGAGAACGTGCGCCTCCAACTCGCGCATCTGCGCAGCCATCCCGCCGTCGCCGCCCGCCTCGCCGACGGCAGGCTCGCCATCCACGGCTGGATCTATCGCATCGCGGAAGGCGAGATTCGCGTGTTCGACGAGCAGCAGCGGCAATTGATGACGGTGGAGGAGGCACGCCAAAGGCTGCGGGTGTAGCGCGAGTGCTGTGCGCAACGATCCAGAACCAGGGGTTGCAGCGCGCTGGATGCCGCGCTATGTGCTCGCGCGGGTCACGCCCCCCCACCGGGGCGCTTCTCTTCTGAAAGGGAGAGCCGACATGGCACTCGCCGCGCACACGCCGGATCTGCGTCCGGCCAATCCTAATTTTTCCTCCGGCCCCTGCGCCAAGCGCCCGGGCTTCACGCTCGAGGCCCTCGCCGGTGCGACGCTGGCGCGCAGCCATCGCGCCAAAGGCCCGAAAGCCAAGCTCGCCGAGGTGATCGAGCGCTCCCGCGCGCTGCTCGGCATGCCGGCGGACTGGCGGCTCGGCATCGTGCCGGCCTCCGATACCGGGGCGGTGGAGATGGCGCTATGGTCGCTGCTCGGCGCGCGCGGCGTCGATGTGCTGGCCTTCGAGAGTTTTTCCGAAGCCTGGGCGACCGACATCGTCAAGCAACTGAAACTGCCCGATGCGCGCGTGCTCGCCGCCCCTTATGGCCGGCTGCCCGATCTGGCGCAGGTCTCGCCCGAGCGCGATTTGGTGTTCGCCTGGAACGGCACCACCTCCGGCGTGCGCCTGCCGGATGGCGGCTGGATCGCCGATGACCGGCAGGGCCTCGCGATCTGCGATGCCACATCGGCGGCCTTCGCCATGGACCTGCCGTGGGGCAAGCTCGATGTCGTTACCTGGTCGTGGCAGAAGGTGCTCGGCGGCGAGGCGGCGCATGGCATGCTCGCGCTCTCGCCGCGCGCCGTCGCCCGGCTCGAATCCTACAAGCCCGCCTGGCCGCTGCCGAAAATCTTCCGCCTGACCGCCGGCGGCAAGCTGAACGAGGGGATTTTCAAGGGCGAGACGATCAACACGCCGAGCATGCTCTGTGTGGAGGATGCGCTCGACGGGCTGCGCTGGGCCGAGGCCGTGGGTGGTCTCGGCGGGCTGATCGCGCGCAGCGAGGCCAATCTCGCTGCCGTCGCCGCATGGGTCGCGCGCACGCCCTGGGTCGATTTCCTCGCCGAGGTGCCGGCCAGCCGTTCCTGCACCTCGATCTGCCTGAAGATCGTCGCCCCCTGGTTCACCGCCCTCCCGCCGGCGGGGCAGGCGGAGGCGGCCAAGCAGATCGCCGCTCTTTTGGAAAAACACGGCGTCGCCTTCGACATCGCCGCCTATCGCGACGCGCCGCCGGGCCTGCGCATCTGGGGCGGGGCGACGGTGGAGACCGCCGATATCGCCGCACTCCTCCCCTGGCTCGACTGGGCGCAGGCGACGATCGAGGCAGAGTTCACCACCAGCCGCGCGGCGGAGTGAGACCGATGGTAAAAGTATTGATCAGCGACAAGCTCTCCGCCGCGGCGGTGGATATTTTCCGCAGCCGTGGCATCGAGGTGGATGTCAAACCCGGCCTCACCCCGGCCGAACTGCGCGCCATCATCGGCGAGTATGACGGCCTCGCCATCCGCTCGGCGACCAAGGTGACGGCGGAGGTGCTCGCGGTCGCGACCAATCTGAAGGTGGTCGGCCGCGCCGGGATCGGTGTCGATAACGTCGATGTCAAGGCGGCGACGGCGCGCGGCGTGGTGGTGATGAACACGCCGAACGGCAATGCGATCACCACCGCCGAGCACGCCATCGCCATGATGTTCGCCGTGGCGCGCCAGATCCCGGAGGCCACCGCCTCGACCAAAGCCGGCAAGTGGGAAAAGAACCGCTTCATGGGCGTGGAATTGTTCGGCAAGACGCTGGGGCTGATCGGCTGCGGCAATATCGGCTCCATCGTCGCCGATCGCGCCTGTGGGTTGAAGATGAAGGTGATCGCCTACGATCCTTTCCTCACCGAACAGCGGGCGATCGTCCTCGGGGTGGAAAAAGTGGCGCTGCCGACGCTGATGGCGCGCGCCGATTTCATCAGCCTGCACGCCCCGCTCACCGAGCAGACCCGCAACATCCTCTCGCGCGAGGCGATCGGGCAGCTCAAGCCGGGCGTGCGCATCATCAACTGCGCCCGTGGCGGGCTGATCGACGAGGCGGCGCTGGCCGAGGCGCTGGCGAGCGGTCATGTCGCCGGAGCGGCGCTCGATGTGTTCGCGGAGGAGCCGGCCAAGGAGAGCCCGCTGTTCGCGTTGGAGAACGTCTGCTGCACCCCGCATCTTGGGGCTGCCACCACCGAGGCGCAGGAGAACGTGGCCTTGCAGGTGGCCGAGCAGATGAGCGAGTTCCTGCTCAGCGGCGCGGTGAGCAATGCGCTCAACATGGCCTCGGTCTCCGCCGAAGACGCGCCACGGCTGAAGCCCTATATCGAGCTGTGCCGCCTGCTCGGCGCCTTTGCCGGGCAGATGACGCAGGCGAGCGAGGGGGTGCTGCGCCGCATCACCATCGAATACGAGGGGGCGGCGGCGGCGCTTAATCACCGTCCGCTCACCGCGGCGGTGCTCGCCGGCCTGCTCGGCCCGCTGATGGCGGGGGTGAACATGGTCAATGCCGCGGTCGCGGCGCGCGAGCGCGGTATCGATGTGGCCGAGACGGTGCATGAACGGCCGAGCGAATATCAGACGCTGGTGCGCGTGAGTGTCGCCACCGGCGAGCATTCCCGCGCGGTCGCCGGCACGCTGTTCGCCGATCATCGCCCGCGCATCGTCGAGATCAAGGGGATCAAGGTGGAAGCCGATTTCGGCCGGCACATGCTCTATATCACCAACCAGGACAAGCCGGGCTTCATCGGCCGCTTCGGCGCCAAACTGTCGGACGCCGGCATCAACATCGCGACCTTCCATCTCGGCCGCTCGGCCCCCGGCGGCGATGCGATCTGCCTCGTCTCGGTCGACGAGCCGGTGCCCGAGGCGGTGCTCGGCGCGGTGCGCGGCCTGCCGATGGTGATGCAGGCGACGACGCTGGCGTTCTGATACCTATGGCGCAGCCTGCACCGGCCCGCGCCCCCACCCGTCCACCCATTCAGTATACTGTTGTGGGTGATCGGGTGGGGGCGCGGGTCGGTGCAGGCTGAAGCTATCACGCTCTATAGCGGCAGCCCGACGTAATTCTCCGCCAGCGCGGTGGAAGCGGCATGGGAGTGGGTGACGTAGTCGAGTTCCGCCAGTTGGATGCGGCGGTCGAATTCGCTGTGTGACGGAAAGCGGTGCAGCATCGAGGTCATCCACCAGGAGAACCGCTGCACCTTCCAAATCCGCCGCAGGCAGGTGGCGGAATAGCTCTCCAGCCCCGCGGTCTCGCCGTGGCGATAGAAACGCTCCAGCGCCGCCGTCAGCACCCGCACGTCGGCGACCGCGAGGTTGAGGCCCTTGGCCCCGGTCGGTGGCACGATATGCGCGGCATCGCCGAGCAGGAACAGCCGGCCGCGCTGCATCGGCTCGGCGACGAAGCTGCGCATCGGGGTGACGCCCTTCTGGAAG
>DAHXNW010000324.1 GCA_027365195.1 Acetobacteraceae bacterium | reverse complement strand
GCCGTTCATGAACCCCGACGCGCCGGGCATGATCGAGGCGGCGCTCACGCGCGGCTATCGTGTGCTGGTGCTGAGCAACGCGATGCGCCCGATGCAGCGCCATCTGCCGCTGCTGGCACTGCTCGCCGCCGCGCATGCGGGGCGCCTCGCCGTGCGCGTCTCGCTCGATCATTTCACCCAGGCCGGCCACGAGCGGGTGCGCGGGGCGGCAAGCTTCGCCCCGGCGATGGCGGGCCTCGCCGGACTCGCGCGGGCTGGAATCAGCGTGGCCGTCGCGGCGCGTTTCGATCAGGATGAAAGTGAGTTTTCCTGCCGCGCCGGCTTCGCCGATCTGTTCCGGGCGCAGGGCCTCGCGCTCGATGCGTGGAACCCGGCGCATCTCGTGCTGTTTCCCGAACTCACCGGCGGCGTGCCGCCACCCGAGGTCAGCGAGACCTGCTGGCAGGCGCTGCGCAGCCGGGGGCGCGCGGTGATGTGCCAGACCTCGCGCATGGTGGTGCATCGCAAGGGGGAGGCGGCGCCGCGCGTGGTTGCCTGCACCCTGCTGCCCTATGCGGCGGCGTTCGATCTCGGCGCCAGCCTCGCCGAGGCGGCGCGCCCGGTGCATCTGGATCACCCGCATTGCGCCCGCTTCTGCGTCTTCGGCGCGGCCTCCTGCGCGCCCTCCGGAGCGTCGGGGTGAGCCGGCCGTGACGGACGAGGGCCCGATCGGCCAGCCGCTCCGGCGCCGCGAGGATCGGCGTTTCCTCACCGGCCAGGGCCGCTATCTCGACGACATCGCCTTCCCCGGCGCGCTGCACGCCCATTTCATCCGCTCGCCGCACGCCCATGCGCGTATCCTCCGCATCGATGCCGAGGCCGCGCGCGCGATGCCCGGCGTCGTCGCCATCGCGACCGGTGCGGATCTGGCGCGCTGGACGCAGCCGTTGCGCCTCGCGCCACCGATCGAGGGGCTGCGGCCGGTGAGCGTGGAAACCCTGCCGACGGAGCGGGTGCGCTTCGACGGCGATCCGCTCTGCTGCATCGTCGCCGAGAGCCGCCACGCGGCGGCGGATGCGGCGGAGGCTGTGCGGGTGGAATACGAACCGCTGCCGGCGGTGCTGGATGCGGTGGCGGCGCTGCGTCCGGCAGCACCGCTGGTCGACCCGGCGCTGCCGGATAATCTGGTCTCGCGGCAGCATTTCACTGCCGGCGACCCGGCGCGCCACTTCGCCAACGCGTATCGCGTGGTGGAAGCCCGCTTCACGCAGCAGCGCCAGACCCATGCGCCGCTGGAAACGCGCGGCTGCTGTGCCGTGTGGGATGAGGGGCGCCAGCATCTCACCCTGCATGTCGGCAACCAGGCGCCACACGGCCTGCGCACGCAGCTCGCCGCCCGGCTCGGCCTCGCCGAATCGCAGGTGCGGGTGATCTGCCCCGACATCGGCGGTGCCTTCGGCCAGAAGATCGCCCTCTATCGCGAGGAACTGACCGTCGCCGCCCTCGCCCGCGCGCTGCGGCGGACGGTGTGCTGGCGCGAGGCGCGGGGCGAGAATCTGCTCGCCGCCAGCCACGCGCGCGAGCAGTCGGCGCGCACCCGCGCGGCGGTCGATGCCGAGGGGCGCATCCTCGCCCTCGATCTGCACATCGTCGAGGATTTCGGCGCCTATTGCTTCTTCCCGGCGAACTACCTCGCCCGCGTGGTGGCGATGGTGCTGACAGGCCCCTATCGCATCGCCGACTA
>DAHXNW010000308.1 GCA_027365195.1 Acetobacteraceae bacterium | reverse complement strand
AGCGGTTGAACAGGACAATGCAGCCAGACCAGTCATCCCGCATACCGCACACGACAAGCCCAGCCCGCGCCATCAATGACCGCCATTGCAGACCGACACCATCACGTAACCGAGGGTGGTTTCAAAATGGGAGCCGATTTGGCGATCGCTATATCCCGTCCGGGCCGGTGCCAGCTTGCCTTGAAACTGAAAGCTATCGCCAGGACTTTGCAAATCCGCCCCGGCGCGGCAAGTTGGGACGATGAAGTTTCTGCTGAAGCTGATACGGCGTGGCCTTGCGCTGCTCGCCATCCTTTTGCTGCTGGCCACCGCCACCCTCGCCGGGCTGCTCTGGATCACCCTGCCGCCTGCGCGCCAGAGCGCTGCCATCCCCGGCCTTGGCGCCACGGTGGACATCACGTTCGACCCGGACGGCGTCGCCCGCATCCGCGCCGGTAACGCGCTCGATGCCGCCGCCGCCCTCGGCTTCGTGCATGCGCGCGACCGCATGTTCCAGATGGAGCTGATGCGCCGCGCCGCCTCCGGCCGGCTCTCCGAACTGTTCGGCCCGGCGACGATCGGCTTCGATGCGAGCATGCGCACCCTCGGGCTGCGCCAGTCCGCGCTGGCCGATTTCGCCGAACTGCCGCCCGCCACGCGCGCCGTGCTGGAGGCCTACAGTCGGGGGGTGAACGCCTGGATCGCCGCGCGCGGGCGGTTCAGCGCGCCGGAGTTCATCGCCTTCGGCACGCCGGAACCCTGGACCCCGGTCGATTGCCTGCTGTGGGAGAAAACCCTCGGCCTGTGGCTGTCGGGCAATTACCGCGTCGAACTGGCGCGCCTCGCCCTCGCCGGCAAGCTCACGCCGGCGCAGATCCAAGAACTCTGGCCGGCACCGCACGCCCAGCCCGGCGCCGATGCGGCACTCGATCACCGCTATGCCGCCGCCGCCGCTGGCGTGCTGGGCGCCCTGCCCCGCTTTCCGGCCCGTTTCACCCTGCCGGCCACGGCGTCGAACGAATGGGCGGTGGATGGCAGCCACAGCGCCACCGGCGCGCCGCTGCTGGCGGGCGATCCGCATCTCGGCTTTTCGCTGCCCGGCATCTGGTATCTGGCACGGATCGACACGCCGCAGGAGACGCTCGCCGGCGCCACCGCCCCCGGTGTGCCGTTCCTGGTGATCGGCCACAATGCCCATATCGCCTGGAGCTTCACCAGCAATGGCGCCGCGGTACAGGACGTGTTCGAGGAAACCCCGGTCGATGCCGACCACTACCTCGGGCCGGACGGGCCGCTCGCCTATGGGCTGCGCGAGGAGCGCATCCGCGTGCGCGGCAATCCGGACACGCTGCTCACCGTGCGCGCGACGCGGCATGGGCCGGTGATCAGCGATCTGAGCAGCGAGCCCGGCCGCGTGCTGGCGGTGGAGATGGCCAACCTCGCCCCGCACGATACCGCCGCGAGCGGCCTGCTCGCGCTCAATCAGGCGGCCGATCTCGATCAGGCCGGCGCGGCAGCGGCGCTGATCACCGCGCCGGTGCAGAATCTGCTGGTGGCGGACCCCCATCGCATCGGGCTGTTCGTCACCGGCCGGGTGCCGATCCGCCGCGCCGGCGACGGCAGCGTGCCGGTGCCAGGGGCGAGCGGCGCCGATGACTGGACCGGGCTCGCCGCCGGCGGCCAGTTACCCCGCTTCATCGCCCCCGCCAGCGGCCGGCTGGTGAACGCCAACGAGCGCGTGGCCCCGGCCGATTTTCCCCTCCCGCTCGGGCACGACTGGTATGGCGACTGGCGGGCGCGGCGCATCCGCCAGTTGCTGGCGCGCAGCGACCGGCTGACGGTGCAGGATTTCACGGCGATGCAGAACGATGCGGTCAGCCTCTACGCGCAGGATATCCTGCCGGTGCTGCGCGCCGTGCCGGTGCCGGAGGGACTCGCCGCGCGGGCACTGGCGCTGCTCACCGGCTGGGATGGCGCGATGGCGCGCGGCGCGGCGCAGCCGCTGATCTACAACGCTTGGCTGCACGGCTTTCATGCCGCCCTGGCGGCGCGCGCCGGCATCCCGAACCGCACGCCGGCCTCACCCTGGATGGAATTTACCGCCTTCGTGCTTACCGATCCGGCCGGTGCCGCCTGGTGCGGCGGCGATTGCCGGCCGCTGCTCGCCAGCACATTGCAGACCGCGATGGCCGAACTCGCCGCGCGCTATGGCGCCGACCCGGCCCGCTGGCGCTGGGGCGAGGCACATCCGGCGGTGTTCGCCAACCAACTGCTGCATAACATCCCGCTGCTCGACCCGATCGCGGTTGCCCGCGTGCCGGCACGCGGCGACGATGCCACGATCGACCGCGGCGGCATGGGGCCGGACAGTCTGGACGACATCCACGGCGCCTCCTATCGCGGCGTCTACGATCTCGCCGATCTCGACCGCAGCCGCTTCATGCTCGCCCCCGGCCAGTCGGGCAATCCGTTCAGCCGCCACGCCCGCGATTTCCTCCGCCGCTGGAGCGATGGCGAGACCATCCCCCTCGGCCCCGAGCCGGCGCGCGTGAGTGCGCGTATTACATTGACGCCGTGATGGGTTGGAGTTTGCGCTTCGGGCGTATGAACAGCCGCGCGAAGCGCACCAAGGTCGGCATGGTGGTGGGGCGCAGCAGCCTGCGGTCGTAGCCGGCCATGCGGCGGGCGTCCTCGGCGAGGCAGAGGTCCATCAGCGTCGCGGTATCGATGTCCTCGGCGGCGACGGAAGAGGCGCCGGAGACGGCGAAATTGGCGTCGTTCTTCGAGCCACCCACGTCGCGCGCGAGGCCGATGCGTTCGCCGATCAGGAACGCCCAGACGCCGAGCACCTTGAGGAAGAACCACGGCCGGCGCCACAGCTTCATCCGCCGCTTGTGCCACGCCACCCAGTTGATGAAGAACAAAATATGCCGCCCCTCCTCCTGGATCACCGGCTCGAAGGTCTCGACCAGTTCGGTGGGGAAGAAGCCGGAGCGGCGCGCCAGCTCGAACAGGCCGAAGGCGAAGAAACTGTCGATGCATTCGCTGTAGCCGGTGACCAGAAACCCCCATTCCGGGTCGCGCGGCACTTTATACTCCGGCTCCGGTTCGAGTGCGATGCCGTAGAAGGCGACCAGATGCGAGAGCACCTCCTTGTGGCGCCCCTCCTCGAAGGCCATCCGCTCGAACGCCTCGCGCAGCAGCGGATCGGCGATCGTCGCGGCATAGCTCGCGATACGCAGCCTCGCGCGCCCTTCGGTCTGCACCGCGATGTCCCAGATCGGCAGCGACGTCACGCGCGCGAGCGTAGGCGCATCGAGCACCGGCCAGTCGATCACCGCCGGCTTATAGGGGTTGATGGTGTCGAGCAGCATCCGGCACAGCATGACCTTATGCTGCTCGCTACCCGGCGCTACCGGCCCGATCGGATCGTATTGCCAGTGCCGCGCGGTGTGGTCGGCGGCGGCAATGGTATTCGCATCCATGGTCATCACATCCATGCAGGCAGTCTCCTCGAAGCGGCGGGGTATTGGTTGAGCCGGTGCCGGCGGAACACCACCAAATTAGCGATCTTTCAGCAGCGCGCCCAGGCTCGCCGCCATGTCGGTCGGGATCAGCACGGTCGCCCCGCGATCCTTGTTCATTTCATAGAGCAGATTCATCTGGCGCAACTGCACGGCGACCGGGTTGCTGGCATAGACCGCCGCCGCCGCCACCACCTGCTCGGCGATCGCAACCTCCGCCGAGGCGAGCGTGACGCGCGCGTCGCGTTCGCGCTCGGCCTGCGCCTGACGGCTCATCGCGTCCTGCAGATTGGCCGGGATGGCAACGTCGCGGATCTCGACCGAACGCACCGCGACCCCCCAGCTCTCGGTCTTCGCCGCGATGGTCTGGCGCAATTGCTCATCCGCCGTCCGCCGGTCCGACAGCAGGCGGGAGAGTTCGGTCGCCCCGATCATCTCGCGCAGGCTGGTCTGCGCCACCCGCTCGATCGCCTCGCGGTAGTTGGTGATGTTGATCGCCGCCGCGCGCGCATCGGCGACCTGCCAGAACACGATCGCATCCACCCCCACGGCCACGGTATCGCGCGTCAGCGCCTGCTCGGCGGTGATGCTGGTGGTCTGGATGCGCAGGTCGAGCACCATCGCCACACGATCAATCAGCGGTAGCAGCAGATAGAGGCCGGGGCCGCGCACCGCGTGGAATCGGCCGAGGCGCAGCACCACGGCGCGCGACCACTCATTGGCAATCCGTACGCTGCGCACCAGTATGAAGAGCACGATCGCGAGCAACAGCAATGGAATGATGGCCATGATGGGTCTCCTCGCCTCTATATGTGCCCGATGAGCAGAGATATCAGCCGCCACCAGATGGCGCAGCGCTACCGCCTCGTGCGCCAGCACACCGAGCAGCTCGCCGCCAGCCTCTCGGCGGAGGACCAGTGCGTGCAGTCGATGCCCGACGCCAGCCCGGCGAAATGGCATCGCGCACACACCACCTGGTTCTTCGAGCAGTTCCTGCTGCTCGCGCATCTGCCGGGCTATCGACCGTTCGATGATGAGTTCGTCTTTCTGTTCAACTCCTATTACGAGGCGGTGGGGGCACGCCATCCACGGCCGCAGCGCGGCCTGCTGACCCGGCCGGATGGCGCGCGCATCGCCGCCTATCGCGCCGCGGTGGATACGGCGATGGCGGAATTGCTGATGCGGCACGATGCGCCGCATGAATTGCTGGAACTCGGTTTGCAGCATGAGCAGCAGCATCAGGAGTTGCTGCTCACCGACATGCTGCACGCCTTCGCGCAGAACCCGCTCGCCCCCGCCGTGCTGCCCGGCTGGCAGGATGGCGCGCTGCCCGGCGCAGTCGGCTTTCTCGCCTATGACGGCGGGCGGGTGGAGATCGGCCATGCCGGACCGGGCTTCGCCTTCGATAACGAGACGCCGCGCCACGCCGTGCTGCTGCGTCCGTTCCAGCTCGCCGACCACCCGGTGCGCAACGCCGAGTATCTCGATTTCATCGAGGCCGGCGGCTATCGCGATGCCGCGCTGTGGATGGCCGATGGCTGGGCGGCGGTGCAGGAAGGCGACTGGCGGGCGCCGCTCTATTGGCAGCACGGCGAGGGCGGCTGGCGGCAGATGGGCCCGGGCGGGATGCAGCCGTTGCAGCCGCAGGCGCCGGTGCGCCATATCAGCTGGTACGAGGCGGATGCCTATGCGCGCTGGGCCGATGCGCGCCTGCCCACCGAGGCGGAGTGGGAATACGCCGCCGCCGATGCGGCGCAGCAGGGGCTGGTGGGTCATGTCTGGCAATGGACCGCGAGCGCCTATGGCCCTTATCCGGGATTTCGCCCGGCCGGCGGCGCGATCGGCGAATACAACGGCAAATTCATGATCAACCAGATGGTGCTGCGCGGCGGCTCGGTGGCAACCCCGGCCGGCCACACCCGGCGCAGCTATCGCAATTTCTTCCATCCCGACCGGCGCTGGCAATTCACCGGCCTGCGTCTGGCGCGGGATCTGTGAGGGTGTCCCCGGTCCTCGAGGCGGCGCTGGCCGGCCTCTCGCGCAAGCCGAAATCCCTGCCGCCGTGGCTGTTCTACGACGAGGCCGGCTGCGCGCTGTTCGACCGCATCACCCGGCTGGCGGAATATTATCCCACGCGCACCGAACTGGCCCTGCTGCGCGCCGAGGCCGCCGGCATCGCGGCCCTGCTACCGGCGGGCTGCGCCCTGGTGGAATACGGCGCGGGCAGCGAGGACAAGGCGCTGATCCTGCTCGATGCGCTCGCCGCGGCTGGGCGTCCGGCCGGCTGCTATCAGCCGATCGACGTCGCCGAGACGGCGCTGCGCGCGCTGGCGTCCCGGCTCGACGCACGCCGACCGACGCTTCCAGTGCGCCCGGTGGTGGCCGATTTCCAGACGCCGCTCACCCTCGCGCTCGAAGGGCCGGCGGTTGGCTTCTTCCCCGGCTCGACGATCGGCAATCTCGACCCACCGGCGGCAGTGCGGTTCCTCGCACTGGCGCGCGGGACGCTGGGCCCGGCCGCCTATTTTCTCGTCGGTGTCGATCTGCCGAAGGATCCGGCGGTGCTGATCGCCGCTTATGACGATGCGGCGGGCGTGACGGCGGCGTTCAACCGCAACCTGCTCGCCCGCCTCAACCGCGACGCCGGTGCGGATTTCGACCTCGCCGCCTTCGACCACCGCGCGATCTGGAATGCCGCCGAAAGCCGCATCGAGATGCATCTGGTCAGCCGCCGGGCGCAGATGGTGCGCATGGCCGGCCGCGCCATCGCGATTGCCGAAGGCGAGAGCATCCACACCGAAAACAGCTACAAACACGCGCCCGAGGCGCTGCGCGCCCTCGCCCGCCGCGCCGGCTGGCGGCCGCTCAGGCTCTGGACCGATACGGCGGCGCAGTTCTCGCTGCATCTGCTCACCGCCGCATGAGGCGGGCGGCGGCGCTGCTCGCGCTGGTGCTCTGCGCGGCGGCGCCCGATCCGGCGAGCCCCTATGCGGACTGGCGCGCCGATGCGCCAGGACGGGTGCATCGCATCACCCCGGCCGATCTGCCGCCGCCCTATCTCACCCCCTCGGCGAGCAACGGGCCGGCGATCATCACCCGGCCGCCCGGCGCGTGGCCGCGCGTGCCGGCGGGCTTCGCCGTCGCGCTCTATGCCGACGGGCTAGATATCCCGCGCGTGCTGCGCGTGGCGCCGGATGGGCTGGTGTTCCTGGCCGAGACCGGCGGCGGGCGGATACGCATCTTTCGCCCCGACGCCGGCCTCGATGGCCCGGCGCAGGGCAGCGTGTTCGCGGAGGGGCTGCACGCGCCATACGGCATCGCCTTCTATCCGCCCGGCCCCGCGCCACGCTTCGTCTATGTCGCCGATACCGACCGGCTGCTGCGCTTTCCCTGGCACCCCGGCGCCCTGCTGCCGGACGGGCCGGCCGAGCCGGTCGGGCCGCCGCTGCCGCAGGGCGGGCATGATCTGCGCGATGTGGTCGCCGCCCCCGATGGCAGGCATCTGTTCCTCGCCATCGGCTCGGCGAGCAAC
>DAHXNW010000307.1 GCA_027365195.1 Acetobacteraceae bacterium | reverse complement strand
CCTTCATACTGGAAGCCCAGCACACCCTGTGGCAACATTCCGCACCCCGTTGGTGATGGTCAGTGATTCCCAAACCCAGACTATCTCCCTGATTCTTCAGGACCAACGGGGAACTGAAGGATTTTAGGTGCGGAATTCAGGAGGAAACGTCATGGCGGTGCTGATCACCGGAGGGACGAAAGGCATCGGCCTCGCCGTCGCGCGCCGCATGGCCGCGCAGGGAGAACCACTGTTCCTCGCCTATCGCGCGGATGAAGCCGCCGCCGCCCGCGCCGTCGCCGAACTCGGCCCCCAGGCGCACGCGATCCAGGCGGACGTCGGCACGCCCGCCGGCGCGCAGGCGCTGATCGCGCAGGTCGCCCGCCGCACGGACCGGCTCGACCTCATCGTGCATGGCGCGGTGACGGTGCTCGTCGGCGCGCTGCTCGACATGGATGGCGACGCGCTCGCCAAGGCGCTCACCGTCAACGGCGCCTCGCTGGTGTTCCTGCTTCAGGCTGCGCGGCCTCTGCTCAAGCGCGGCTCCAGCGTCGTGTTTCTCTCCAGCCGCGGCAGCCGGCAGGTTGTGCCGGGCTATGGTGCCATCGGCGCCGGCAAGGCGCTGGCGGAATCTTTGATGCGCTATCTCGTGCCGGAACTCGCGCCGCTCGGCGTGCGCATCAACGCCGTCGCGCCGGGCACGCTGGACACGGAAGCCGTGCGCAACCTGTTCGGCGCGAACACCGACGCCCTCCTCGCCAGCGAGGCCGCCGGCAATCCCTCCGGCCGCAACATCGATCACGACGATTACGTCGGCCTCGTCGAATTCCTCGCCGGTCCGCAAGCGCAGATGATCCAGGGCCAGGTCATCTTCGTCAACGGCGGCCAGTATGTCATCGCCTGAGGGAGAGTCGCCATGTCCATGAGAGGCCGTCTGACCCTGGAAAAGCTCGGCTATTCCATGCCCGCCGACGCCCCCGCCTTCCAGGCGCCGCCCTATGCACTACCGCAACGCGCAAGCCGTCTCGATCAAGTTCGAGACCGACGCCGAGGCCGCTCTGGAAGTGTTGCCCGCGCCGCTCGAATTGATCGAGCCCGCCTGCGGCAATCTCTCGTTCTACTGGTATCCGTTCACCACGTTCGGCCCCTATCACGAGGTCATCCTGCGGCTTTACGCGCGCCACGAGGGCAAGCCGCTGACCTATGTGCAGCAGATCTTCGTCGACACCGAGCCGCCGATGCTGGCGGGCCGCGAGGTCTGGGGCTTCCCCAAGAAGCTCGCCACGATCGGCTTCACGCGCGATCGCGACATGATCATGGGCACGCTGGAGCGCCCGGCCGGCGCGAAGCTCGCGATGGCGCTGATGCGGCCGGAACGGCCTTTGACCGCGCTCGGCTCGAACGGCCCGACCACGGGCCTGCGCATCATCCCCTCCGCCGATCCCGCCGATCCGCGCCCCGCGCTCGCCGAACTCATCGCCGCCGATTCCCAGCACGAGCTTCGCGCCGCCTGGGAAGGGCCGGCCTCGATCAGCTTCCCGGAACACTCGATCTTCGATCCCGTCAATCGTTTCCCGGTGCGGCGCATCGTCAAGGCGGTCTATACGGAATACAACATCCTGCTTCCCGCCGGCCGTGTGATCGCCCGCCTATGACCGAAGTTTTCCCCCGCCGCCTCGCCCTCGAAGGCGCCGTCAATTTCCGCGACCTCGGCGGCTATCCCGCCGGACCCGGCCGCCGCACGCGCTGGCGCCGCCTGTTCCGCTCCGACAATCTCGGCGCGCTCACGCAGGCCGATGTCGCTGAGATCGCCGACCTCGGCATTGCCGGCCTCGTCGATTTCCGCCTCGAGATCGAGCGGCGGATGCACCCGAATCGCTTGCCCGACGGTGGCCCGCACACGCTGGAGCTGGGCTTTCTGCCGGTGGGTACGCTGGAGATGCTGTCGCGCGTCCGCGCGGGCAAGATCACGGTGGCGGAGATCGAGGCCGAGGTGATCTCGCATTACCGCCGCTTCGTCACCGATCACGCCGAGATCTACAGCCGCATGATCGCCTTTGGCGCCGATCCCTCAAATCATCCGCTGCTGATCCACTGCACCAGCGGCAAGGACCGCACCGGCTTCGGCTCGGCCGTGCTGCTGCGCGCGCTCGGCGTGCCGAGGGAGACCGTGGAGCAGGATTACCTGCTCACCAACCAATATATCCGTGACGTCTCGCATCTGTTCGGCCCGCAGACGCCGCGCGAGATCGTGGACTGGCTGCTGTCGGCGCAGCAAAGTTACATCCACGCCGCGCTCGACGAGATCGACGCGCGCTTCGGCGGCATCGACGGCTATCTCGCCGAGGGTCTCGGCGTCGACGCGGCGACGCGCGCGCGGCTGGTGGAGCTGCTGACGGAGGAAGCTTCCGCCTAAGCAGGCTTTCGTGGCTTCGCCAACGAAAGTCTGCTTAGGAGTCTTTGTTTTAGCAGGATTTTTCGCCGAAAACAGGCGGCTGCTTTTCGGGAATCCTGCCTAGCCAAACTGCGTCGACAGATACCGACGGAAATCCCCCGCCGTCAGGTCCATCTGCATCGGCGTGATCGACACTTGGTTGCGCTCGATGGCGAGCAGATCGCCGCCCTCCTGCAACTCGCCGTTCTCATAGGCGAGCTTGATCCAGTAGTAGGGCACGCCGCGCTCGTCGACGCGCCGCACCGGGCGGAAGCAGCCGGGCTTGCGCTTGTCCTGCGTCGTCACCGCCACGCCCGTCACCTTGTCCGGCGGGCAATCCGGGAAATTGACGTTGACGAAACTGCCGGGCTGCCAGTTGCAGGCGAGCAACCGCCGCAGCACGTCCGGCGCGAACTTGCGCGCCGTCGCCCATTGCGTCTCGCCGCCGATCTGGAACACCTGGCTCAACGCGATGGCCCGCACGCCGAGCAGCGCACCTTCCATCGCCGCCGCCGCCGTGCCGGAATAGGTGATGTCCTCCGCGAGATTGGCGCCGCGGTTGATCCCGGAGAGCAGCACCGTCGGCTTGGTCTCCGCCAGGAAATCGTGGATCGCCAGCAGCGCGCAATCCGTCGGCGTGCCACGCACGGCGAAATGGCACTCGTCGATCTTGCGCACGCGGATGGGAATGGTCATCGAGATCGAATGCGAGAAGCCGGACTTCTCCTCGTCCGGCGCCACCACCCAGACATCGGGCGAAATTTCCCGCGCCAGTTCCTCGAGAAGCTTGATGCCCGGCGCCTCGATGCCGTCGTCGTTGATGATGAGGATGCGGTGCGAGGTCATGTCGCCTTTCTCGTGCGCCAGACGGGGCTTGCGGGCCGCTTGGCTCGGGATCATAGTACAAAAACGTAGGACAAGAAAGCCAAGGGGACGTTCATGCGGGCTGCCTGCATAGCCGGCGCCGGCATGACGCGTTTCGGCCGCTTCCTGGAGCGTCCCCTCGCCGATCTCGCCGCCGAGGCGGCCCGCGCCGCGCTCGAGGACGCCGGCGCCGCCCCGCGCGACGTTGAGGCCATCGTCTTCGCCAACGCCACCCAGGGCGCGCTGGAGGGCCAGCACGGCATACGCGGGCAGGCCGCGCTCGACGGCTTCGGCTTCGGCCGCGCGCCGGTCGTCAATGTCGAGAACGCCTGCGCCTCGGCCTCGACGGCGCTGCATCTCGCGCAGGTCATGGTCGGCTCGGGCGCCTATGATTGCGTGCTCGCGCTCGGCGCGGAGAAGATGGTGACGGCGGACCCCGCCCGCTCCATGGCCGCCTTCGAAGGCAGTTGGGATTTGAGCCGGCGCGAAGAGACCCTCGCCGGCCTGCTGGCGATGGGGCGGAGGATGGCCCCGCCGCCGGGGAGCGAGGAGGCCGGCCCGCACAGCGTGTTCATGGACGTGTACGCCGCCTTCTGCCGCCATCACATGGCGACCTTCGGCACGACGCAGCGCCAGATGGCCGCCGTCAGCGCCAAGAACCACGCCCATTCCGTCGAGAATCCGCGCGCCCAATACCGCCGTGCCTTCAGCGTGGAAGAAGTGCTCGCCGCCCGCCCCATCGTCTGGCCGCTGACGCTGCCGATGTGCAGCCCGATCAGCGACGGCGCGGCGGCGGCGCTGGTCTGCACGCCCGCCCATGCCGCCCGCCTCGGCGCCCGCGCGGTGGCCCTGCGTGCCAGTGTCGTCATGTCCGGCGAGCGCCGCGACCCCGACGCGCTCGAAGACCACGTCGCCCGCTACGCCGCCCGCCGCGTCTACGAGCAAGCCGGCCTCGGCCCTGAGGATATCCATGTCGTCGAGTGCCACGACGCCACCGCTTTCGGCGAGATCCTGCAGAGCGAGATGCTCGGCTTTTTCCCGCTAGGGCAGGGCGGCCCGGCGGCGGAGCGCGGCGAGACGAAGCTCGGCGGCCGCATCCCGTTCAATCCCTCCGGCGGGCTGGAATCGAAGGGCCACCCCATCGGTGCGACCGGGCTTGGGCAGGTCTACGAGATCGTCACGCAATTGCGCGGGCAGGCGGGCGCGCGGCAGGTCGAGGGCGCGCACCTCGGCCTCGTCGAGAACGGCGGCGGCTTGCGCGGCGTCGAGGAGGCCGCCGTCGCCATCACCCTCCTCGAAGGCCCAGCGCGATGAACCTCGCCCGCCTGCTCGATGCGTCGGCGCTCAGTTTCCCCGACCGCCCCGCCGTGTCGCTCGCCGACCGCCTCCTCTACGATTATCGCGCCTATGGCGCGCTCGCCGCCCGCCTCGCCGGGGGCCTGAGCGCCGCGGGCGTAAGGCCAGGCGACCGGGTCCTGCTCGCCATGAGCAACAATTCCGACTATCTCGCGGTCCTCTTCGCCGTCTGGCGCGCGGGCGGCGTCGCCGCGCCCGCCAACGCCAAGCTGCACCCGCGCGAGATCGCCTTCATGGCGGCCGATTGCGGCGCTCGGCTCTGCCTCGCCACCCCCGACCTCGCCGAGGGCCTCGCGCGCGAACTACCGCCCGAAACCCGCCTCGTCGTGCACGGCGAGGCCGACTGGCGCCGCCTCGCCGCCGCCGAGTCCGCGTCTATCACCGACCGCGCCGACGACGATCTCGCCTGGCTGTTCTACACCAGCGGCACGACCGGCCGCCCCAAGGGCGCGATGCTGAGCCATCGCAACCTCATGACCATGGCCGTGCTCTATCTCGCCGACGTCGACCAACTGACGCCCCAGGACACGCATTTCCACCTCGCCGCGCAGAGCCACGCCACCGGCCTGTTCGGCCTCTCGCACATCGCCAAGGCGACGCATCAGGCGCTCCCTGCGAGCGGCGGCTTCTCGCCCGCCGAGATCGCCGACCTGCTGCGAGTTTATGAAAACGCCAGCTTCTTCGTGCCCCCCACCAGCCTGCGCCGTCTCCTGCGCGATCCGGCGTTTCAAGCCGCCCGCATCGAAAACATCCGCACCGTGCTGCTCGGCGCCGCGCCCGTCTACGCCGCCGATCTGCGCGCCGGCTACGAGGCGTTGGGCTCCCGCCTTTGGAACGGCTACGGCCAAGGCGAGAGCCCCTGCACGATCACCGCCATGCCCAAGCCGCTGCTCGCCGCCGCCATCCAGGCCGGCGACGAGGCGCGCATGGTCAGCGTCGGCCTCGCGCGCACGGGCATAGAGGTGCGCGTCGTCGACGCCGAGGGCCGCCCGTCGCCGCCGGGCGAAGTCGGCGAGGTCTGCGTGCGCGGCGATACCGTCATGGCCGGCTACTGGGCCCTGCCCGACGCGACGGCGCAGGCTTTGCGCGACGGCTGGCTGCACACCGGCGACATCGGCGCGCTGGACGCAGAGGGCTTCCTCACGCTGCTCGACCGCGCCAAGGACCTCGTCATCTCCGGCGGATCCAACATCTATCCGCGCGAGATCGAGGACGTGCTGCTCGAACATCCCAGCGTGGCCGAAACCGCCGTCATCGGCGTGCCCGATCCCGAATGGGGTGAGAGCGTGATGGCGCTGATCGTCGCGCGCGACGCCGGCCTCGACGTCGCCGAGCTCGACGCGCTCTGCCTGCGACGCATCGCCCGCTTCAAGCGCCCGAAACACTGGCGCATCGTCGAGGCGCTGCCAAAAAACTCGGCCGGCAAGGTGCTGAAGCGCGACCTGCGGGCGACCTATGGCGGCGGATAATGTCCTACATTTTTGTCCTAAAATGTCGTTGACAGCTTTCCCGCCCTGAGGCACTCTCCGCTTAAACTCTAAAATAGGGGCAGGGAGGAAATATTGGCCAAGCTCCTCGTGGACCGTGACAAATACGCCGCGCCGAACGCGTCCGTCGTCGTCGACGCCTATCACGCCGCCATCCACGACCTGATCCGCCGCAAACTCGACGCCTCCGGCGGCGATTGGGCGAGCTTCGTGTTCGACAAGTCCTACGATCTCATCACGGCGGCGGAATTCGCCGCCATCGAGAAGAAGCTGCTCGCTACCGGCCACCGCTTCGACTGGTCGGCGATGATCTCCGTGCACGAACGCCCCGAGGCCTACAAGCCTGCCACCGGCCTCGGCGAAGACCTCGCGACCTTCGCCTTCGAGCACGCCGAAGCCGTCGTCGCGCCGCCCGACGCGCAAGGCCGCGAGCAGCGCGGAATCGGCGACAATGTCGTCAAATACGCGCAGAACCTGGTCGGCGTCGCCCGCTACATCCGCTCCAGTGATCGCGTACTGGAATTGCTGACCTCCGGCATCCCCGCCGACACCATCGCCGTCATCGACGATTCCGGCGGCACGCTGACAGCGCCGATCCTCGAACAGTTCAAGGGCGTCATCTGCGCCGGCGGCACGGTGCGTTCGCATTTGGGCATCCTCACCCGCGAATACGGCATCCCCTGCCTGATGAACGCCAAGATCAGCGGCATCCGCGAGGGCGACCGCGTGGAGATCGAATGCACCGCGCCGGCCAAGACGGCGGAAGCCTATCAGACCGGTGTCGAAATGACCGCCAAGGTCTGGCGACTCGGCAAATAAGCAACTGGTGAGGACCGCGCCATGGCTTCGAGCCGCTTGACCTATGCCCAGATTCTGGAGACCAACAATCTCATCCAGGCCAACGCCGATGAGACCTATTGGCTCTGCGTGACGCGCACCGTGCAGGAATCCAAGCTGTTCCCGGTGCCCGCCTATATGATGCTGTCCTACATGATGGCGTACTACCGTTACCCCTCGCTGCTGAGGAAGATCGAATCGCGCATGTCCGCCGAGGAGATCGGCGACCGCGCGCGCAACGCCGGCATCAAGATCCAGAACCCCTCGATGGGCTGGGCGCTGCCCGGCTTCTATCTGCTCGGCCGCGAATGGCTGATCTCGCTCGGCATGATCCGCCCGCAGGACGCGCTGGAAGACCTCGTCTATCTCATGGATTTCTGGAAGCGTTTCCAGCTCTCCTGGCATCGCAACAACGGCCATATCACCAACAAGGAATTTGGCCATCGCGGCCAGTTCCTGCCTGAGCGCAAGGTGCAGGTGTTCCACGCCGATATGTACGATTGCAAACAGGGCGACGAGTTGCACGAGGCCGCGCAGGGCTTCATGGCCGCCGCCTCGCAATACGGCTTCCTCATCTCCTGCGAGAGCCGCATCAGCCTGCACAATTCCGGCCCCTACAAGCTCGCCGACGATCGCGAAATGATCGTGCGCGACTTCATGGACCTGTCGGAGAGCGATTTCCCCTGGCTCGACGGCGTGGCTTCCGAGGTGCCCTACAACAACCTCACCGTGACCATGGCGGTGAAGGACAGCCATTTCTATCTGGTGGATGATTGGGGCAGTTTCGAATCCAAGCCCGAATTCACCGCCGACAAGCTGGTCGGCGTCGGGCTCTACACGTCCGACACTTTGTCCGACAGCTACATCCCCGTCGGCATGGGTTCGCGCGAGGAGCTGACCTCCTGCTTCCGCTCGCTGACCGAGAAGATCAAGGACGCCAACAACAAGCTGTGGCGGCGCGTCGCCGGCTGGTCGCGCGATCAGATGATGGACGCCGGCGCGATCACCTATTTTTCCATCGTCAAGGACCTCGCCCATGTCGCCGGCGTCTACGACGTCAACGACTGGATGATGGTGGACGAACGCGCCGAACGCTTCCGCCCGCTGTTCAACGACGAATACAGCCGCGACGCGCTGGTCGGCCTGTGCATCGGCACGCACACCTCGCACCGCCTCAGCGGCTACACGATGATGCAACATTCCAACCAGCCGCAGCGCCTCTATTCGCTGATCCCCTACTCCGTGTTGCAGGGCGACGATTACACGACGACCTGCGGCCCGGTCTATCCCGGCGCTAGCCATCTGCCGCCCAAGGAAGATCGCTACAACACCACGCGCGGCGTCATCGGCCTTGCCGAATACAACCGCCTCGCCCGCGAGATGCGCCCGCCCGCGCTCGATCCCAAATATCGCCATCTCTGCGAGACCTGGGTCAAGTACAACGCCGGCACGCCATTGGCGGACGAGCTTTACAGGATCGAGCAATCGACCTCGCGCCTTCTCAAGGGCAAGGGCTCGTCGCTGACCCGCGCCGATATCGAGAAGCTGCGCAACGCGGCGCACTGATCCATGCAGATCGGCGGGCTCATAAGACGCGCAGCGCTGCACCATGGCGACGCGCCCTGTCTGATCGAAGGCGAGCGCGCCGTCTCGTTCCGCGAGTTCGATGCGCTGACCGACCGGCTCGGCAACGCGCTGCTGGGCGACGGCTTCGCGCCCGGCGACCGCATCGGCGTGTTGCTGCCGAACGGCATTGATTGTCTGGTCGCCTATTACGCCCTCGCCAAGGCCGGGCTCGTGCGGGTCGGCATGAATACGCGCGAGACGCTCGACAACCACGCCTTCAAGCTCGCCGACAGCGGCAGCCGCGGCGTCATCCACAATCTCTCCGACGCCACGCAGATCGCCCGGCTCGGCGTCGAAAAACCCATCGGGGCGACGGCCCTCGCCGCGATGACCGCGACCGGCTCGGACGCGCCCTGCGCCGTGGATCGCGCGCTCGACGCGCCCTATCGCCTGGGCTACACCGGCGGCACCACGGGCCGCTCCAAGGCGGTGACGCTGACGACGCGCGGCGAACTCTCCGAACTCTCCGCCTTCCTCATCGACCTCACGCCCGATCTGCGCAATGGCGAGACCTTCCTGCACGCCGCGCCCATCGCCCACGCCTCCGGCGCTTTTTTCCTGCCCTCTCTGGTGCGCGGCGTGACGTCGCTGGTGATGGCGAAATTCGAGCCTGAGGAATTCGTCGCGCTTGCCGCGCGCTCGCGCGCCGAACACACGTTCCTCGTGCCGACCATGCTGGCGATGATCCTGGAGACGCCCGGCATCGAGACCGCGCAATTCGCCCTGCGCTTGATCTGCTACGGCGCCTCGCCCATCGCGCCCGCGCTGCTGCAACGCGCGGAGAAGCGCTTCGGCCGCATCTTCGCGCAGACCTACGGCCAGGCCGAGAGCCCCATGGTCATCACCTGCCTGAAGCCGGAAGACCACGATCGCGTCGGCTCCTGCGGCCGCCCCTTCACCATCGTCGAAGTCGCGGTGTTCGACGACGAGGATCGCCCGCTGCCGCCCGGCGAGCGCGGCGAGATCGTCTGTCGCGGCCCACAAATCATGGCCTATTACTGGAACAATCCCGAGGCTACCGAGAAGGCGTTTCGCAACGGTTGGCTGCACACCGGCGACGTCGGCTACATGGACGAGGACGGTTTCTTCTATCTCGTCGACCGCAAGAACGACATGCTGATTTCCGGCGGCTACAACGTCTATCCGCGCGAAGTCGAGGATGTGCTGCTCGCCTATGAAGACGTGGTCGAGGCCGCCGTCGTCGGCCTGCCCGACGAGAAATGGGGCGACCGCGTCGTCGCCGTCGTCGCCGGCCGGCCGGGGTTGCAGGCGGAGGCCCTCATGGCGCACGCGCGCGAGAAGCTCGCCAGCTACAAAAGGCCGAAAGGCGTGGAAATCTGGCCGGAACTGCCCAAGACCTCCGCCAACAAGATCCTGCGCCGCGCCGTGCGCGACAAGCTTCTGCAAGTGCGTGGAGACGCGACGTGAACGATCTGCATCTCGTTATGCATGGGCTCGCGATCAAGAAGCACGGGAGCGCCGAGGATGTCGCCGGCGTGATGGGCCTCGAAGTCGAGACCGTGCGCGAAACGCTGACCAAACTCGTCGCCGCCAAGCGCGCCGTCGAGGCGCAGGGGCGCTATCTGCTGAGCCCCGCCGCGCGCATGCTGCTCGACGCCGACTACGGACGCTTCTACGAAGACCTGCGCGCAAGCCCCGCGTTCCAGGCGGGATACGCCGGCTTCGAGCGCCTCAACAACACGCTGAAGCAACTCATCACCGATTGGCAGACCATTCCCGTGCGCGGCGAGCGCACGCCCAACGATCACAGCGACGAGGACTACGACGCCAATATCATCGACCGGCTCGGTGATCTGCACGAGCGCGCGGAGGAAGTGCTGAACAAGCTCGCCTCCGCCCTGCCGCGCATGGCGATCTATCGCGAGAAGCTGCAGCGCGCGCTGGAAAAGGCGGAGCAGGGCGCCATCGCCTGGGTCAGCGACGCCAAGATCGAGAGCTATCACACCGTGTGGTTCGAACTGCACGAGGATCTGTTGCGCCTGATGCGCCGCGAACGCAGCGAATGAGATGACGGTCGCCTTCGGACAATGGACACTAGGCCTCGACGGCGCCGATCTGCCCGCGCGCGAGCTGATCGGGGGCAAGGCATGGTCGGTCGCGCGCATGCAGGCGCTCGGCCTCGACGCCCCCCCGGCCTTCGTCGTCACCACCGAAGCCTGCCGGGCGTTCCTCGCGTCCGGCGACACGCCGCCGGCCCTCGAGGCGGAGATCGACAAGGGCGTCGCCTGGTTGGAGGCGCGCACAGGACGCGCCTTCGGGCGAGGGCCGCGCCCGCTGCTGGTCTCCGTCCGCTCGGGCGCTCCCGTATCCATGCCGGGCATGATGGACACGGTGTTGAATCTCGGCGTCAACGACGAGACCGAGGCGGCGCTGGCGGCCGAATGCGGCGACGTCGCCTTTGCGCGCAACACGCACAAGCGCTTCCTCGATCTCTACGCCCATATCGTGCTGCGCGCCGAGGCCCCCGCCTTCGACGATGGCAAAACGCCCGCGCAATGGCGGGCCGCCATTGCTCAGCAATGCGGTGCCGCGCCGCCGACAGCCCCGCGCGAGCAGTTGCGCGCGGCCGTGCGCGCCGTGTTCGAATCCTGGAACTCCCGCCGCGCCAAGCGTTATCGCCAGCATCACGGCATCGCCGACGATCTCGGCACGGCCGTCACCGTGCAGGCCATGGTGTTCGGCAATCTCGACGAGAACTCCGGCACCGGCGTATTGTTCTCGCGCAATCCCACGACAGGCGCGCGCGAGCCCTATGGCGAATATCTCGCCCGCGCGCAGGGCGAGGACGTCGTCTCCGGCAAGTTCACGCCCCTGCCGCTCTCGGCGCTCGGCGAACGCGCGCCCCTCGCGCTGGAGGCCCTGTTGCAAGCCGCGCACAAGCTCGAACAGGCCGGGCGCGACGTGCAGGACATCGAGTTCACCGTCGAGCGCGGAAAGCTTTATCTGCTGCAGAGCCGCGCGGCGAAGCTTTCGCCGCATGCGGCGGCGCCCATCGCCGTCGCGCTCGCGCGCGAGGGCCTCATCGATGCGCGCGAGGCGGTTTTGCGCGTCACGCCTGAACAGGCCCGCCTCGTGCTGAGCCCGCATATCCGCGAGGAAGCCTTGCAGTCCGCCTCGCTGCTGGCGAGCGGCGAGGGCGCTTCGCCCGGCGTCGGCATCGGCTTGGTGGTCGGCGATTCCGACGAGGCGGAGCGCCGCGCCAGGCTTGGCGAAGCGGTGATCCTCGCGCGCCCGACGACGAGCCCGGAAGACCTGCATGGCATGATCGCC
This sequence comes from Acetobacteraceae bacterium, assembly GCA_027365195.1. GTDB lineage: Bacteria > Pseudomonadota > Alphaproteobacteria > Acetobacterales > Acetobacteraceae > DAHXNW01. Next base: position 12,082 of record DAHXNW010000307.1, on the reverse strand, counting down.
GCCCGCGCCGTCGTCACCGAGACCGGCGGGGCGACCTCCCATGCGGCGGCGGTTGGTCGCGCGCTGGGGCTTCCTTGCGTGGTCGGCTGCGGCAAGGGCGCGCTCGCCGCCCTGGCGGGCCGAACCGTCACGGTCGACGGGCGCACCGGCAAGATCTACGACGGCGCGCTCGCCATCGAGGCGCCTGACGAACGCGAGCACCAGGCTTTCGCGCAGCTCGTGCAATGGGCGGCGCAGATGTCGCCGCTGCGGGTGATCCCGCCTTCCGCGCCCGAGGCCGCGCAGGCGGTCGATCTCACAACCAACGAAGACGCCGCCGACCCCGAGAAGATCGCCGCCGTGCTCGCGGCCCTCAAGGGCGCCAAGGGCGCGCGCGGCGGCGCCGTCGCCTCGGAGGAGGGCGTCCGCGCCGCCATCCGCGCCGGGCTCGCCTTTATCGTCGCCGATCCCGTTTTGCCGCCCCTGCTGGCCGCCGCGCGCGGCGCTACGAAAGCCTGAAGACCCAATGAGCGAGATCAAACCGAGGGACGTCGAGGCGCTGCTGGAGATCTTCGAGACCTCCGACTGGCGCGAGATGAAGCTGAAGCTTGATGGCTTGGAGCTGTTCGTCTCCAAGACGCCGGGCGCGCGCCCCGCCGCCTTCGTTGAAGCGGCTCCCCCCGCGCCGGTCGCGGCCGCGCCCGCCGCCAAGCCGGGCGGCGGGACGACGCCCGACCATTGGGTGAGCGTGCGCGCGCCCAATCTCGGCACGTTCTACCGCGCACCCAAGCCCGGCGCGCCGCCGTTCGTAAAGGTCGGCCAGCATGTCGAGCCGACGACGGAAGTGTGTCTGATCGAGGTGATGAAGCTGTTCACCACCGTCTTCGCCGGCGTCGCGGGAACCGTGCGGCAGGTGCTGGTCGAGGACACGGAGCTTGTTGAATTCGATCAGCCGCTCGTGCTGATCGAGCCCGACGCCTGACATGGGCCTGCGCCGCGTCCTCATCGCCAATCGCGGCGAGATCGCGCTGCGCGTCGTGCGCGCGGCCAAAAGCCTCGGCCTGGAGACGGTGCTGGCGGCCTCGGCGGCGGATCGCGACAGCCTCGCCGCGCGCGAGGCCGACCGCGTCGTCGTCCTCGGCCCGGCCCCGGCGCGCGCCTCCTACCTCAACGCAGATTTGGTAGTTCACGCGGCCAAGGCGACCGGCTGCGACGCGCTGCATCCGGGCTACGGCTTTCTTTCCGAGCGGGCTGCGCTGGCGAGGCTGTGCGAGGAGCAGGGCGTCGCCTTCGTCGGGCCGACCTCGCAATCCATCGAGGCGGTCGGCGACAAGCTCGCGGCGCGGCGGCTCGCGCGCGCGGCCGGCGTCGCCATGACGCCCGGCAGCGCCAAGCTGGAGAGCGCCGAGGCCGCGCTGGCCTTCGCGCGCGAGATCGGCTTTCCCGTCGTCACCAAGGCGTCCGCTGGGGGCGGCGGGCGCGGCATGGTGGTGGCGCGCGACGCGCGCGCGCTCGTCGAAGGCTTCGAGCGCGCCGCGCAGGAGGCGCGCGAGGCCTTTGGAGACGGCACGCTCTATCTGGAGCGCTATGTCGAGCGCGCCCGCCACGTGGAGGTGCAGGTCGTCGGCTTGGGCGATGGCCGCGTGCTGCATTTCGGCGAGCGCGACTGCTCGATGCAGCGGCGCTATCAGAAGATGATCGAGGAGGCGCCCGCCGCCGCGTTGCCGGCCGCCACCCGCGCGCGGCTGCACAAGGCCGCCGTCGATCTGCTCGCCTCGATCAAATACCGCAACGCCGGCACGGTCGAATTCCTCTATGACGTCGAATGCGACAAATTCTATTTCATGGAGGTCAACGCCCGCATCCAGGTCGAGCATCCCGTCTCGGAGATGATATCGGGCGCGGACCTCATCACGCTTCAGCTCGAAGTCGCTGGCGGCGTCGCGCCCGCTTTGGCTCAGCGTGACATCTCCGCGCACGGCCACGCCGTCGAGGCGCGCATTCTCGCCGAGGATCCCGCGCGCGGCTTCCTGCCGAGCCCCGGCCGCGTCACCCGCTGGCGTCCGCCGCACGGCGAAGGCGTGCGCGTCGACAGCGCCATGTTCGAGGGCGCGCTCGTGCCGCCCTATTACGACAGCATGATCGCCAAGCTCATCGTCCACGCCCCCGACCGGCCGCGCGCCGTCGCGCGGCTGCGCGAGGCGCTGGCGGCTTTCGAGGTCGAAGGCGTCGCCACCAACCTTCCGTTGTTGCGCGAAGTCACCGCGCATCCCGACTTCCTCGACAACCGGCTCGACACGCGCTGGCTCGAAAACGTCTTCCTGCCGCATTACGGCCAACCCCGGGAATAACAATGGCCCACATCGAGTTTCTCGACGAGACCATGCGCGACGGCCAGCAGAGCCTGTGGGGCATGCGCATGCAAGCCGGCATGGCGCTGCCCGTCGCGCCATTGATCGACCGCGCCGGCTATCGCGTCATCGATCTCACCGGCTCCTCACTGTTCGAGGTGATGATCCGCAACTGCCGGGAAGATCCTTGGGAGGGCCTCGATCTGCTGGTGCAGGCGATGCCGCGCACGCGCATTCGCGGCGGCATGCGCTCCAACGCCTCCGTCACCTTCGGCGTCACCCCGGATTCGCTGATGGACGCGTGGATGCGGCAGTTGAACCGTCACGGCTGCCGCAGCTTCTGGATCTACGACGTGCTGTTCAACATCGACAAGATGCACCGGCTCGCCAAGGTCGCCAAGGAATTCGGCTCCGAGGTCTCGGGCGCCATCATGTTCGCGCTGTCGCCGGTGCATACAGACGCCTATTACGCCAACAAGGCCGATAAACTCTCCGCCTCGCCCGACATCGACACGCTGCTGCTCTACGACACCGCCGGCGTTTTGGACAAAGAGCGGCTCAAGACGCTCGTGCCGGCGATCAAGGCCAAGGCGCGCGGCAAGCCCATCGAATTCCATGCCAACAACATTCTCGGCCAGTCGGCGAAAGCCTATCTCGACGCCATCGACCTCGGCGTGACCATCCTGCACACGGCGAGCCGGCCCATGGCCAACGGCCCCTCGGTGCCGTCCACCGAGATCATGCTGCATAACATCGAGTTGTTGGGCCACACCCATTCCATCGACAAGTCGCTGCTGCCGCCGGTCGCCGAGCATTTCGAGGCCGTCGGCAAGGCGGCGGGGTTCCTCGTCAACCAGCACAACGAATATGACGTGCTGTCGATCCGCCATCAGATCCCCGGCGGCATGACCGGCACGCTCAAGGCGCAACTCGCCCAGCACAACATGACCGACCGGCTCGACGACGTGCTGCGCGAGACGGCGGGAGTGCGTCGCGATCTCGGCTATCCCGGCATGGCGACGCCATTCAGCCAGTTGGTCGGCATCCAGGCGGTGCTCAACGTCGTGACCGGCAAGCGCTACTCCATCGTGCCCGACGAGGTGATCCAATACGCCGCCGGTTTCTATGGCGAGACGGTCGCGCCCATCGACGCCAACGTGCTCGACAAGATCATGGCCGCGCCGCGCGCCAGGCAGGTCGTCGACAATCCGCCGGAGCAGCCGACCATCGAGGAGCTTCGCAAGCGTTACGGCACAGAGGATGACGACGAGTTGATCCTGCGCGCGCTGGTGCCGGGGCCGGACATCGAGAAGATGCGCGCCGCCGGGCCGGTCAAGCGCGACTATCCGACCTTATCCTGGCCCGAGTTGGAGCAGGTGCGCAAGCTGATGCGCAGCGCGAAATCGCCGGTCGTGCAGATTCGCACGGCGCAGATGTCGCTGGAATTGTCGCGGTGACGCGCCGCGCCGTCATCGTCGATGTCGTGCGCTCGGCCTTCGGGCGCGGGCGGCCGGGCGGCGCGCTCTCGGCGTGGCATCCCGTCGATCTCTACGCGCATGTGCTGCAGGCCTTGCTCGCGCGTACCGGCGTCGATCCGGGCTTGGTTGAGGACGTCATCACCGGTTGCGTGATCCAGGTCGCGGAGCAATCCGGCAATATCGGCCGTCAGGCGGCGCTGGCGGCGGGGTTGCCGGAGAGCACGCCGGCCGTCACGCTGGACCGCAAATGCGGCTCGGCGCAGCAGGCGCTGGACTTCGCCGCGCAGGGGATCATCGTCGGCGCCTATGATTGCGTGATCGCTGGCGGCGTCGAGATGATGAGCCTCGTGCCGATGAAGATCAATCGCATGGGCAAGGACAATGAAGGCCCGATGTTTCATGCGCGTTATCCCGAGGGGCTGGTGCGGCAGGGGATTTCAGCCGAACTGATCGCCGCGCGCTGGAAGATAAGCCGCGACGAGATGGACGCCTTCGCCCTGGCCTCGCATCGACGGGCCGTCGCGGCGGAAGCGGTCGCCGCGCGTTCCATCGCGCCTCTCGGCGAAGCGACGAAGGATGAAGGCCCGCGTCGCGACACATCGCTGGAAAAGCTCGCCAGCCTGAAGCCCGCCTTCGTGGACGAAGCCGCCGCCGCGCGCTTCCCGCAGATTTCGTGGAGCGTGACGGCGGGCAATTCCAGCCAGGTCACCGATGGCGCTTCCGCTGTGCTGATCGCCGAAGAGAGCTTCGCCCTCAAACACGGCCTGAAGCCGCGCGCGGCGGTCACGCATTTCGCCGTCGCGGGCGACGACCCCGTGATGATGTTGACCGCGATCATGCCGGTGACGCGCAAGCTGCTTTCGCGGTCGGGGCTACGCATCGAGGACATCGACGCCTTCGAGGTCAACGAAGCCTTCGCCTCCGTCGTGCTGGCGTGGATGCGCGAGTTCCGGCCCGATCCGGCGCGGGTCAATCCCTACGGCGGGGCCATTGCGCTCGGCCATCCCGTCGGCGCCTCGGGCGGGCGGTTGACGGCCAATCTGCTAGCGTATCTCGAAGAGACCGGCGGGCGCTACGGCTTGCAGACCATGTGCGAATCCGGCGGCATGGCCAATGCGACATTGATCGAGCGGCTCTGACTCACGCGCTCAGGTTCGCCCCGCCGTTGACGAAGAACACCTGCCCCTGCACGAACTCCGCTTCCGGCGAGGCGAGCCAGCGCATCAGGCTCGTGTAGTCGCGCGCCTCGACGCCGCGCCCGCTGGGGTTGTGGCTGGCGGAACTCCGCACCAGATCCGCCGCCCCCGCGCCGAACAGCGCGCGCACCGCGTCGGTCTCGACGATGGAGGGCGCGATGGCGTTGATGCGGATGCCCTTGGGCGCCAGTTCCGTCGCGAGATAGCGCATCAGGCTCTCCGCCAGCGCTTTGCCGACGCCGACCGTTGCATAGTTGGGCACGACGATGCGCCCGCCCCGGCTCGTCAGATAGAACACGCTAGACCCGCGCTTCATCAGCGGCAGCGCCGCCTGCACGAGAAACAGCAGGCTCGTGCCGTTGGTCGTCACGGCCTGCGCGAAGCGCCGGGGATCGGCGTCCAGCGTCGTCGTGGCGTAGGCGTCCACCGCGCAATGCACGAGCTGGTCGATGCCGTGGCCCGCCGCGCGCACGGCCTCAACCAGAGCCGCGCAGCCCTCCGGCGTGCCCGCGTCGGCTTTCACCAGATGCGCTCGCGCGCCCATCTCGGCGCGCGCGGCCTGCGCCGCCGCCTCGTCGCTGTGATAGCCGAGAAAGACGTCGCCGCCGAACGCCTTGGCGATTTCGAGGCCGATGCCCTTGGTGCCCCCGGCGATCAGGATCGTCATGGCTAGTCCGAGCCGCGCAGCACGGGGAAGGCTTCGTCGGGCAGCCGCATCAGGCTGAGCCGCGTGCGCCGCAAATGCAGCGCCGCCACTTTCTCCGAGCGAATCCCGTCGCCGGAGAGGATCGTCTCGGTGATGGTCTTGTATTCGGCGAACTGCTTTTGCCGGTCGCGCGGCGTGATGTAGGCCTGGAACTGCATGCGCAAGAGATGGATCTGCGTCAGCGGGAGCATGCGCTGCAATTCGTGATTTCCGCCGATCTGAAGGATCGTGTCGTAGAAGCTGCGGCGCTCGTCGAGAAACGCCGCCGTGCCGCCGTCCTGCTGGGACGCGAGCAGGCGCTTGTAGGCCGCGCGCATCCTCTCGGCGTTATCGCCCTGATGGATCGCCTTGGCGGCGAGCTTGGCCATCAGCCCCACCAGAACTTCTAGCACCATCAGGCTGTCGCGCACTTCCGCGCGCGAGAGCGAGCGCACATAGGCGCCACGATGGCGCGTCAGCGTCAGCACGCCCTCGGCCGCGAGCCGCTTCAAGGCCTCGCGCACGGGGCCGCGGCTCACCTGATAGTCGCGCGTGAGGTCGGCCTCGATCAGCCTTTGGCCCGGCACATAGACGCCGGCGCGGATGGCGCGGAGGATCGAATCCACCACCCGGTCGGGCGAGGTCATGCTGGCGCGCTCGGCCGCCTCCACTTCCGCCCGGGCGCGGGACGCAGGCGCCGGCTTGACGGCGATGGATTCGATCTCGCGTTCCATGATCCCGGAAACCTAAAGGCTGCGGCGCACCCGATCAACCCGCTCAGCCGTTCGGCCGCACCATCACTTTGATCTGCGTCGTCGGCTTGCGCAGCGCCTCGAAGGCGGAGGGAAGCTCGTCCATCGAGACGATGTCGGTGATCATCGGCCGGGGATCGATACGGCCGGAATCGAGCATGTCCAGCACCAGCCGCCAGTCCGGCCGGCCATAGCCCAGCACGTACTGAATGTTGGTCTCCTTGAAGATCGCTGACATCGGCACCCAGGCATCCTCGACCATGCAGACGCCGACCACGACGATGCGGCCCCAGGTGTGCGAATAATCCACCGCCTTGCCGATCATGCCGGGCACGCCGACGCATTCGAACACGACATCCGGCGGCCCGCCCGCGAGCCGCGCGAAGGTTTCGGCGACGTCCTGCTTCGACGGGTCGATCACGCCCGTCGCGCCCATCGCGCCCGCCGCCTCGCGCCGCGCGGGCGCGAATTCGCTGACCACCACGTCACGCGCGCCGGCGAGCTTGGAAAACACCGCCGTCGCCAGCCCGATTGGCCCGCCGCCGAGAATTAGCACCCGCTCGCCGAGCGCGACCTTCGCCTTGTTGACCGCGTGCAGGCCGACGGCGAGGGGCTCCACCGCCGCGCCTTCCCGGCTCTTGACGGCGGTGGGCAGCCGCAAGGCCTCCTCGCAGGAGAATTTCACGTATTCCGCATAGGCGCCCTGCGCGCTCGGGTGAAACCCGGTCAGCGTGTTGCGCGGACACATGATGCCCATGTCGTCCTTGCACTTCATCAGCCCGATCTTAAGGCAATCCTCGCAGGCGTTGTTGGGCAACGCCGTCGCCATCTCGCCGACCTTCCATAACGGCGAGCCAGATTCGACGATCTCGCCCGCGAATTCATGGCCAAGGATCGTACCGTCGGGCACGACGAACACGCCGGGATGCGTGGAGTGCAGGTCCGAGCCGCAGATGCCGCAGTAATGCACCTTCAGCACGATCTCGCCGCGCCCGGCCTGCGGCTTGGCGACAGTTTCGATCTGCAGGGGCTTGCCGAGTTCGTGAAAGACGGCGGCGCGCATGGCGGCATTCCTCCCGGTGCAAGCGGATTTTCCGCTTTTATGTCCTACAAATTTTTTATACAATAACGTCAGGCAAAGGGCATGTCCAGACAGGACCCCAGCCGTCAGGGAGGAAACCATGGTCGACCGCGTCAAAGGCAAGATCGCGCTCATCACCGGCGCCGGAACAGGCGTCGGACGCGCCTGCATGAAGCTGTTCGCGCAGGAAGGCGCCAAGGTCGTGGGCGTCTCGCGCACGCAGGCCAATCTCGACGAAACGCTGGGGCAGGTGAAGGCGGCGGGCGGCGAGGGCATCGTGGTCGCGGCCGATCTCGCGACCGCCGCGGGCGCGGAAAAAGCCGTGGCCGCCGCGCTGAAGGCCTATGGCCGCATCGACATCCTCGTCAACAGCGCCGGAGTCGGCTATTCCTGGCTTGAGAAGAGCCCCGGCTCGATGGGCCCTGTCGACGACACCACGCCGGAGAAATGGGCGGAGGTGATGTCGATCAACCTCGATTCCGTGTTCCACATGTGCCGGCTCGTCATTCCGCAAATGAAGAAGCAGGGCGGCGGCGCCATCGTCAACGTCACCTCGATTTCCGGCCTGCTCGGTCTGCCCGGCGCGCATACCTACACGGCGGCGAAGGGCGGGGCGATCAACCTCACCCGCTCCATTGGAATCACCTATTGCGGCGACAACATCCGCTGCAACGCCATCGCGCCCGGCTTCATCGCCACGCCGATGGTCGCCTCGGTGCTCAACCTGTTCGATGATCCCGCCATGGCCGACCGGCTGACCCCGATGAAGCGCCCCGGCACGCCGGAAGAGATGGCTTACGCCTGCCTCTATCTCGGCTCCGACGAATCCACCTATTGCCAGGGCACTGTTCTGGTCGTCGACGGCGGCACGCTCGCGCGTCAGTAGCTCAATCCATAAAGGCGGCGGAGACGCGGCCGAACACCGCGAAATCCGCCTCCACGTGGTCGCCGGAGTTGGCCCAGGTTCAGGATACGTGTAAAAAGCGGTCACAAGGCCATCTCGAACGGGAGCGGCTGGGGGTTGAGAGGACTTGGTAGATCGTCCATGTCCAGGACGTACTGTCCGAAGCGTCGGATGTGCTCGCGCATGTAGGGGCTGAGGCACGCGACCAGTCCTGGGGTAACCGGCTTGCCGTCCTCGGCCATGGCTGCAAGCGCCTCGGTCATGTCTGCGACGTTGGACAGCATGATCGCATTGGCGACGAGGCTGGCATATTTGAGCTGCTTCTCCTGCTCGACGGGATCACCGCTTTTGATCACCGGACCACCGAAGGAGATCCAGTCGAGGAAATCATTGTAGGCTTCGATTTTCGTGGTCTCTGCGCGGATGGTGCGGCGGACATCCGCGCTGGAGATGAAGCGTAGCAGGAACAGCGTGCGCTCGACGCGGCCGAGTTCGCGGAACGCGCGGTACAGTCGGCTGCGGCGGTTGTATGTGCCGAGCTTTTGCAGCAACATCGATGGCATGACCACGCCCGCCTGGATCGACAGCACGACCTGGATCATGTCGCGCGCATGCGTGGCGATCATCTCCCAGTCGGCCTCTCCATCGAACAGCGCGTCGATATGCTGGTAGCAGATCGATTTGGCCGGACGGTAGAAGACGGCGTCACTCAAACCGCGCATGCGCGGCATCAGCTTGATGCCAAGCAGCCGGCAGAGACCGAAGATCGGTTCGCTCTGGCCCTGGGTGTCGGCGTGGAGCGTGTCAGGCTGGAGCGCCGATCGGTTCTTTATCAGCCCATCGAGGATATAGACGGCCTCCCACACGCCGCAGGAAATGAAGCTGGTGAACAGGGCGATGTAGGTGTCGGCGATGTGGTGATAGGCGATGCCGCCATAGCCACCGTAGCGGATATGGCGAGACCCGATCAGGTTGTTTTCGTACAGCTTGACGTGTGTGCCGTCGGCGATGGCGGTGCGGCCGCTACCCCAATGCCGCGGCAGAGGAAAGCGGACATACTGGTTGATCACGTCCACCATCGCTGCTTCCAGTTTGTCGGCATTGATGTGCTGGGCGTTGATCCGGCGCAACGCTGGCGCCGTGGCGATGTCGGAGGCGTGCCGGGCCGTTTGATTGGGACCAAGATTGCAGCCGTAGCCGAACACAGTGAACAGGTAGCGCCGGACGGCTTGCACGAGTTTCGTATCGGACCCGGATGGCGGTCCGAAGTGTCGGGTATAGTGCGCCCAGTGCTCAGCATGCTTGAGGATGTCAAGGAGATGGCGTTCCGGCATGCGGGCGCGGATTTCCTGCTCGAATGCCGCTAGCCCGTCAGGCTTGCCGATTGTCGCCATCTGCTTCAGATGCGGCGTGCCGTCCGCGTCGATGCTCAATTCGCTGTTGCCGGAGAATCCAGTATCGACCTCGGCCGCTGCCTTCGTTAATTCGTCTTTGAGGGCAGATGCGAAGTCCTCTCCGCATGCGGAGATGCCGAGGGCGGCACAGTAGGCGGGCAACCGCTTCTCGCACTCCGACCAAGGGAGAAGCTGGGCACGGTAATCGGCAAAATCCTCAGCGCCGACGACGTAGAGGTCGCTGGTCTGCAAGGCATCTGCCAGATGGACGAAGACGCAGACCTCAAGCGTGCGCCGCTCGAAGGCGCCAGACCCGGACCGGCGTTTGCTGATGAAACCTTGCCATCGCTGGGAAGCGAAGCCGACATTGACAACATCTGCCAATTCATTGCGGCGCGCATGACGATGTTTACGCACGACCGCCAATGCGTCCAGGAGGCTGCAGTCCTGCGTCGCCGACTGGATATCCATCAGATCGAGCAGGCGGAACAGCAGGCTTCTGTGCCTGGCGTGGATCGGCCAAAGAAGCGGCAATTCGTCGTCGCGATGCAAGGCGGATACCGTCTCGCACTGCTCTGCCAGCGCCTCGACCCCGCCCTGTTCCGCTAGGAGCTTCCTGACCTGGCGGCCGAATGCGGCATCGGTTTCCTGACCTTTGGCCGTCTCAAGCACTTTCCCAAAGATGCCGATCAGGGCTTCCTCGATTTCACGTTGCTTGTCGTGGAGGGCTTCCAGTTGCTCCTTGGCCACGGCCTGTGTTCGGCGGATGCGGCGCAGCATCATTTCGATCAGCTCATCGCGTCCGCGCATCCGTGCCTGGCGCAGCAGGGCAAGCATCAGCGTATGACGTTTGCCCGGTTGCGAGATGTCGAGAAGGTCATTCACCTCCAGGGCGGCGGCTTCTGCGGCGAACTGGCGGAGCTTGGTATGGGCGATGCCTTGCAGGAGTGAATCAGGATCGAGCACGCCGCCCAGCCAATCGAGCCGATTGATCCACAGATCAATCGTTTTGGGTGTCGCGGGGCCGGGCACCTGCTTGAGGCGATTGAAGCTGGTCGTCGGGCTGTTGGGCGGCTTGGTCAGCAAGGTCTCCAGCACCGACACATGCTCGGCCGTCAAACGTGCTGTCACCCGATCGAAAATCCGTCCATGGACTTCCGCGCGCAGCCGGTTCACCAGCCGGTCGAGCGTGCTGAACGCCGGAAGGTCGATCGCAGCCGCAAGCAACGCATCGATCGCTCGGTTGATGAGGTCGGCAGGGTCGCTCATGGTCTCCGCGGCCTCGAGCGTGGTGCTGCTGACCAAGCGCTCACCCGCCTCGGCATATGGGGTGATGGAAAGATGCGCCCGGACCGCAGCCTGATAGCGGTACAGCGTCTTCGTCCGACGTTCCGCGTCGGACGAGACCGGCGGGATGGCCAGGCCCATCTGCGATCCCAGATACGCGGCCGTGTCAGCGTGGACTTCGTCAGGTACCGCGAAATAGCCGAGGTCCTGGCGGGTTTTCAGCAGGATTGCGAGCAGCATGCGGCCGGCATCGCCCCGGGCACTCGCGCGGATGAAGGCGAAGTCCGTGTCGCTCAGGTTGTATCGGGCGCCCAACTCCTCTCGGGTCAGCCGCGCGCCCGGCCGCGGGTAAGCAGTGCGGTCAATGGCTGTCATGAGGTGTCCAGAAAAGGGTTCGCCGAAGCGGCTGAGCGAAGCGTATGATTTGAAGGAGATAGGGGGTAGCCGTTCTATGTCCACAAAGGCATACCTTTCTGGACGAAAGCGCGCAGGCGCCAAGCCGTCTTACGGAACCCGTACCGCGCTCTACCTGCGGGTCTCGACCGCCGCCCAGAAGCCGGACCTGCAATATGACGGGCTGCGCAGCTACGCTGCCCACGCCGGTCTCGACATCGTACAGGACTACTGCGACGTGGCAGTGTCAGGCCGTCGGGAGGGCCGCCCCCAGCTCAACGTCCTGATGACGGCCGCCAGGAAGCATGAAATCGACTGTGTGCTGGTCTGGAAGTTCGACCGCTTCGCGCGTAGCACCCGCCACTTGCTGACTGCGTTGGAGGAATTCGACCATCTGGGCGTGCGCTTTGTCATACCAGCCCGCATAAAGAAAGACTCTTGGGGGGGGTTCGCTTTGGGGCGCTTTTGTGATTCGATTCCTGAAAGGGAATCGGGCTCGAGGAGCAACACAATGGCGGCGCCGGTCAAGGTAACGCGTGAGGACCATACGGGGCGGGAACTGCGACAGAAGGCTGCGGAGCT
>DAHXNW010000284.1 GCA_027365195.1 Acetobacteraceae bacterium | reverse complement strand
TGCCCGAGGGCTGAAATGCCCGATGCCGATCCTGCGCACCCGCAAGGCGCTGAAGGACGTGCCGATCGGCGAGGTGCTCGCGGTGCTGGCGACCGACCCCGGAGCGGTGAAGGATTTCGAGGCATTCTGCCGGACCACCGGTAACGAACTCGTCGAATCCGCCGCCGAAGCTGGCGTATTGCGCTTCCGCATCCGCCATCTTGGCTAGAGCATGACGTGTTCAAGATGAGTCCGCACAGGCCAGCGGCGGTGGCTACGAGGGCCATGTAGGAAAGCGATGATGCCTCATGGCAACTGCACCGCCGCCGCCTCGGCGCGCAGCCGGTCGCCATCAGCGGGCAGCAGGAAACCAGCGCTCTCCTGTGCGGCAACCGCCCGGTCGATGGCGGCGACATAGGCTTCATGGGTCGGATAGCGCTCGGCGAGGGAGGGGCGCGGGTCGTTGCCGCGGGTGGCCGCCGTGCGGGCGAAGGGGATGAAACTGCCGAGCAGATAGCAGAGATCGCCGCCGCTGTAGCCGGCACGGCGCAGATTCCAGCCGGTATAGGTGCCGAGCGGCACCTGCAGGCGCACCGAGCGGATGCCGTCGATCTCGTTGCCGTCCGCATCCACCGCCGGCACCAGCACGACATAGGAGGCACCGGGGCGGGGGCGCGGCGGCTCGCCTAGCACGCCGGATTCCAACCTCGGGTCAAACGCCGGGCCGCGATCCTCCACCGGCACCTGGTTATCGAGGCCGGTGAAGGCAAAGCCGGGGATCGCCGGCGCGTGCATCGCCGTGGGTGAGACCAGCGTGCCGTCGGCGACGCGTGGATAGCGGCTCGCTGGCGCCGGCTGCCCCCGCGCCACCAATGCCTGGAGCCGCACGATCAGCGCACGCATGCCTTCCGCATAAGGGTTTGGATTGGCCGGATACTGGCAGATCCGCCCACGCATCGCCGGCACATGCTGCGTCGAGGCGAAGTGATAGACATGCACCTCCGGCGGCAACGCCACGTCATGGCCGGCGCCGTCGGTGGTGTCGAGCGACATTCGGCTGTTCCAGTATTCGACCGAACTCACCGCCTGAAAAATCGCTGGGCAACTGTGGCTCGCGCGGCAGCGGTCGAGAATGCCGGCGGTCTGCCCGGTGAGCGGATCGCGCAGCGGCGCCCAGGTGAAGGGGGCATCGCCGACCGGTGCCAGATGCTCCTCATGCTGCATCGCCGCCGCCCCCGGCTGCGCGAAGCGCTGATTGAGGGCGAGACGCATGGCGGCGATATGCACGCTCATGCCGTCGAACACCCGCTGTCCCGCGAGATCCTGATTGAAGCCGAGATCGAGGAAGCTGCGCAGATAGCGCCCGCTCTGCGAGGTGCCGTGCGCGAGCGCGAAATCGACCCGCCCGGCCAGCGGATTATCGGCGCCCGGCGTATGGCGCAAAAAAGCGATCAGATCGCGCGTGGCGGCAAAACCGACGCCGGCCACATACGGATTGCGCGCGGTATAGATCAGATCATAGATATGGTTGGTATCGAAGCCGCCGCGCAGACAGATCTGCGTCGCACTGGCAACCCCAGGAAACGGCCGCTGCCGGCAATCGGCGAACGCCCAGTCGGCGCGCGCAACCGACTGCGGCGCATCGGCCTGATGCACCCGCGCGGTGAGCGTCGCTCCCGGTTCATCGAGATCGAGCACCGGATAGGCGATGCCGCGCCCGAGTGCGGTATCGCCCAGCCCAAGCGTGCTCGTGGGGTGGAACAGGGTGAATTCCTTGCGCACCTTCCCGCTGATCGCCTGCGCCAGCGGCGGAGCCTGCAGCCGCAGCAGGCCGGGTTTATCGGGCGGCAGATCGGCCTGCCAGCCGCTCCAGACCAGGGTGAAGCCCTGCTGTTCGAGAAACCCCTCGTCCGGGCTGACATCGAACACGGAGTCCGCCAGCGGCCGGCCGCGGTTGACGACATCGTAGAGCAGCGTGCGCCGGCCACGCGCCGGGTCGATCGGCATCAGGATGCGCACGTCCATGTGATAGGCGACGCGGCCGGTGGCATCGCGCGCCGCCAGCGCCAAATCCTGAATCGATGCGTTCGCCGCTGCCGTGGGGTCGAGCGCGCCCTCGGCGACGGCGTCGATCTCCTCATACTGGCCGACCGCGCCGAAGCGGCGCCCGCCGAACGCCGGCGCCAGAACGCGGGTGACGCGCAGGGTGATCGCCGGCGCGGGATGGGCGGGCACAGGCTGAGCGGGCACAGGTTGGGCGGGCGCCGGCTGCGCCAGCGCCGGCGCGGCGCAGCCCGCACCGATGGCAAGGATAAGGCCCGCACCCAGGCTTTGCAGTCGCATCTGGCTTTCCTCCCGCTCCATTGTCACTATACAGATCAAGGCGAAGCCGACAACGATGCGCCGCACTTTGCACACCCCGGGAGTTTGGCATGCAGGACGCAGCGATGTTTGAAACCGGGCTGGCGCGCAACGCGGCGAATTACACGCCGCTCTCGCCGCTCTCCTTCCTCGCGCGCAGTGCGGCGGTGTGGGGAGCGCGGACGGCGATCATCCACGGGCCGCGCCGCTTCACCTATGCGCAGATGTTCGCCCGCTGCCGCCGCCTCGCCTCGGCGCTGGCGCGCGCCGGGGTGCGGCGTGGCGAGACCGTCGCCGTGCTGGCGCCGAACATCCCCGAACTGCTGGAGGCGCATTACGGCATCCCTGCCATCGGCGCGGTGATCTGCGCCATCAACACCCGGCTCGACGCGGCGAGCATCGCCTTCATCCTGCGCCATTCGGAGGCCAAGGTGCTGCTGTGTGACCGCGAGTTCGCCGCCCTCGCCGCCGCCGCCCTGGCGTCGCTGCCCGAGCCGCCGCTGGTGATCGACATCGACGATCCGATGAATGAGAGCGCCGGCACACCGATCGGCGCGATGCACTACGAAGCCTTCCTGGAAACCGGCGATCCGGCGCATCCCTGGACCCTGCCGGCGGAGGAATGGAGCGCCATCGCCCTCGGCTATACCTCCGGCACCACCGCCGACCCCAAGGGCGTGGTGACGCATCATCGCGGCGCCTATCTCAACGCGGTGGCGATGGCGCTCGAATTCTCCCTCACGGCGGAGAGCGTCTATCTCTGGACGCTGCCGATGTTCCATTGCAACGGTTGGACCTTCACCTGGGCGCTCGCCCTGGTGGGGGGTGCGCATGTCTGCCTGCGCCGGGTCGATCCGGCGCTGATCTATCCGCTGCTCGCCGAGGCGGGGGTGACGCATCTGTGCGGCGCGCCGGTGGGGCTCGGCATGCTGATCCACGCGCCGGCGACCGTGCGCAAAAAACTCCCGCGCCCGGTCTGTCTGGTCACCGCCGGCGCGGCGCCGCCGAGCACGGTGATCGCGCAGACCGAGGAGCTTGGTTTCACCGTGCGCCATGTCTATGGACTGACCGAAACCTACGGCCCGGCGACGGTGAACGCCTGGCAGCCGCAGGTGGCAGCCCTGCCGCTCGCCGAGCGCGCGCGCTTCATCGCCCGCCAGGGGGTGCATCTGCCGCTGATGGAGGGCATGGCGGTGCTCGATGCGAAAACCATGCAGCCGGTGCCGGCGGATGGCGAGAGCCTGGGCGAGGTGATGCTGCGCGGCAATTGCGTGATGATGGGCTATCTGAAAAACCCCGCCGCCACCGAAGCCGCCTTCGCCGGCGGCTGGTTCCACACCGGCGATCTCGCCGTGCTGCATCCCGACGGCTATGCCGAGTTGAAGGACCGCTCGAAGGACATCATCATCTCAGGTGGCGAGAACATCAGCTCGATCGAGGTCGAGGAGGTGCTCTATCGCCATCCCGAGGTGATGGAGGCCGCCGTGGTGGCGCAGCCGGACGAAAAATGGGGCGAGGTGCCGCACGCCTTCGTATTGCTCAAGCCGTCCGCGCGCGGCGTGGTGAGTGCGGCCGACATCATTGCCTTCTGCCGCGCCAACATGGCGCATTTCAAATGCCCGCGCCATGTGACCTTTGGCGAGTTGCCGAAAACCTCCACCGGCAAAATCCAGAAATTCGCCCTGCGCGCCAAGGCAAAGCAAGTATAGTAGTGGAGAAAGAGCAACGATGACCGATCATCCGCCCGGCTCGCTCGAACGCTGGGAAGCCCGCTTCGCCGGCCCCGATTACCTCTTCGGCACCGAGCCGAACGCCTTCCTGCGTCGCGAGGCGGCACGATTGCGCCCCGGCGACCGCGTGCTGGCGCTGGCCGATGGCGAGGGACGCAACGGCGTGTTCCTGGCGCAGCAGGGGCTCGATGTGCTCTCGGTCGATTTCTCGCCCACCGCCCTCGCCAAGGCGCAGTCCCTGGCGCGCACGCGCGGCGTGAGCCTGCGCACCGAGCAGGTGGATCTGGAGCAGTGGGACTGGCCGGTGGCGGCGTTCGATGCGGTGGCGGCGGTGTTCATCCAGTTCGCTCCGCCGGACTTGCGCGCGCGGATCTTCGCCGGCATCAGAACCGTGCTGAAGCCGGGCGGTCTGCTGCTGCTGGAAGGCTACGGGCCGCGCCAGTTGGAATACAAAACCGGCGGCCCCTCGACGCTCGACCATCTCTACACCGAAGCCCTGCTGCGCGAGGCATTCGAGGGATTCGAGTTTCTCCTGCTGAGCGAGAACGACCGGATGATCGAAGAGGGGGCCGGCCACGTCGGTCTCTCGTGCCTCGTCGATCTCGTGGCGCGCAAGCCGTTATAGGCAAAGCGCGCATGCGCGCGTCATTAGGAAAATTGCTGTTCAACGCTTCGGCGCAAGCTGATAGGCTCTAGCGATGTCGATCTCTACCGCCCTTGCCGTGCCGGAGCCGGGCTTCGCCGCACTGATGGCCGCGCGTCCCCATCTCGCGATGGACGCGATGGCCGGGTTGCTGTTCGAGGGGGTGCCGCTGGCGGCGATCGCCGATGCGCTGGGCACGCCGGTCTGGGTCTATGGCGCCGCCACCATGCGCGGACGATACCATGCGCTGCGCGCCGCCCTTGACGCCGCTGGCCTCGATGCGGGCGTGCATTACGCGGTGAAGGCGAACGATCATCTGGCGGTGCTCGCCCTGTTCGGCGCCGAGGGGGCCGGCGCGGATGTGGTGAGCGAGGGGGAGTTGCGCCGCGCGCACGCCGCCGGCATTCCGGCTCGGCGCATCGTGTTCTCCGGCGTCGGCAAGACGCTCGGCGAAATCCGCCTCGCGCTCGCCGAGGGGATCGCGCAGATCAATATCGAGAGCGCCGAGGAACTCGCGATGGTCTCGGCCGTCGCCACGGCGATGGACCGCCGCGCGCCGGTGGCGCTGCGCGTCAATCCCGATGTCGATGCCGGCACCCATCCGAAGATCGCCACCGGCCGCGCCGGTGACAAATTCGGCATCCCCTATGGCGATGCGGCGGCGCTCTATGCCCATGCGGCAACGCTCCCCGGCATCGCCCCGGTTGGCCTCGCGGTGCATATCGGCAGCCAGATCACCGCCATGGCGCCGTATCGCGCCGCCTATGGCCGCATCGCCGAACTGGTGCGCAGCCTCCGCGCGCAGGGCCTCGTGGTGGCACGCGTGGATTGCGGCGGCGGCCTCGGCATCGGCTATCGTGACGAGCCGGCGGCCGCACCGGCGGCCTTCGCCGGGGCGATCCGCGCCACGCTCGGCGATCTCGGCCTGCGGCTGATGATCGAGCCGGGGCGCTGGCTGGTCGGGCCGGCCGGGGTGCTGCTCGCCTCGGTGGTGCTGGTGAAACAGGCGCGGCCACGCCGCTTCGTGGTGCTCGATGCGGCGATGAACGACCTGCTGCGCCCGGCGCTCTATGGCGCCTGGCACGGCATCGTGCCGCTCTCGGCGGTCGATGCGGCTGCTCCGGCGAGCCCGGCGGAGATCGCCGGGCCGGTGTGCGAGAGCGGCGATATTTTCGCCACCGACCGCGCCCTGCCGCCGCTCGAAGCCGGCGCGCGCGTCGCGATCCTCGATGCCGGCGCCTATGGCGCGGTGATGAGTTCGACCTACAACGCACGTCCGCTGGCGCCGCAGGCGCTGGTGGATGGCGATACCGGCGCTTGGCGCACGATCCGCGTGCGGCAGAGCCACGCCGAACTCTGGGCCGGCGAGCTGATGCCGGGCCGCGTCGCGTGAGCCGGGTCGCGATCCCCGGTTTGCGTCGCCGTCGCTGGCTGGCGCGGGCGGCGCTGCTGTTCGAGCAGCTCTGGCGCGCCCTCTGGCCGCCGCTCGGCGTGCTCGGCCTGTTCGCGCTGCTCGCACTGCTCGATCTGCCGGCCCTGCTGCCGCCCTGGCTGCATCTGTCGCTGCTGCTGGCGATCGCGCTGCTCGCCCTCGGCCTGCTCGCGCGCGGGATGCGCCGGCTGCGGCTGCCCGATGTCGCGGCGGCGGACCGGCGGATCGAGCGCGCCTCCGGCCTCGCCCACCGGCCGCTCAGCGTGCTGCACGAAGGCGCGGCGCAGCCGGAAACCGCGGCCCTCTGGCAAGCGCATCAGGCGCTCACCCTGCGCCGGCTCGGGCGGCTGCGCAGCGGCTGGCCGCATCCGGGCCTCGCCGCGCGGGATCCGCATGCCCTGCGCGCCGGGCTGATCGTCGCCCTGGTCGCCGCCCTGGTGATCGCCGGGCCGGAGGCCCCGGCGCGGCTCGCGCGCGCGCTGCAACCCGGCATCGGCCTCGGCGTGCCGGCCGCCGCAAAGGTGCAGGCATGGATCACGCCGCCGGCCTACACCCATCTGCCGCCGGTGTTTCTCGGCACAGAGTCCGCCACCGTGCGGGTGCCGGCCGGATCGCACCTTACAGTCAGCCTGACCGGCAGCAGTACGGCGCCCGATCTGCGGCTGGCCGGCGAGCGCGTGGCGGTGCGCGCGCTCGATGCCGAGAGTTTCGAGGCCGATCTCGCGCTGACCCATGGCGGCCGGCTCGCAGTGCGGCACTGGTGGCATGAGATCGCCGCCTGGCAGCTCGACGTGGTGGCGAATGCGCCGCCCAGCGTGCGGTTCACC
>DAHXNW010000275.1 GCA_027365195.1 Acetobacteraceae bacterium | reverse complement strand
GCGCAGATTCGGGTCAAATTGGGTCTCGACCGGAGCCTGCCGATACAGTTTCTGCACTACATTGGCGATCTCGCGCATGGCAATCTCGGCACCTCGCTGACCACCGGCCAGCCGGTGACGACGGATCTGATCGAGCGTTTGCCTGCATCATTGGAACTCACCTTCTTCGCTCTCGCCTTCGCCATCATACTGGCGATTCCGATGGGGGTGTGGGCCGCGACCCGGCCCGATTCGCTCATCGACCATATCTGCCGCGCATCGGTATCGGTCGCGGCAGCGTTTCCTACTTTCTTCGTCGGGTTGCTGCTGGTCTATGTGTTCTATTTCCTGCTCAATCTGGCGCCGGAGCCGGTCGGTCGTCTCAATGAAATCCTCTATACGCCGCCGCCACGCGTGACCGGTGCCTACACGCTCGACAGCATCATCGCGGGGGATTGGCAAGTATTGCGCGCGACGCTCGCGCAACTGCTGCTGCCGGCGATTTCGCTCGGCCTGTTCGCTCTTGCCCCGATCGCGCGTATCACGCGGGCGGCGACGCTGCAAGCGCTGGGTAGCGACTTCATCCGCACCGCGCGCGCCGGCGGGCTGCCGCGGCGGAAAGTGCTCGTTACCTACGCATTCCGTAATGCTTTGCTACCGATCAGCAGTGTTCTCGGCATGGTCTTCTCCTTTCTGCTCGGCGCCAATGTGCTGATCGAGCAGGTGTTTGGCTGGCAGGGGATCGGTGCCTATGCGGTCAACGCCGTGCTCGCCTCCGATTACGCGGCGGTGCAGGGCTTCGTGCTGACGATGGCGGTGCTCTACATCCTCCTCAACCTGATCGTCGATCTGCTGGCGAGCGTGATCGACCCGCGCGTGCGGTTTGCAGCCTGATGCGTGCCATGGTCCTCGGGCGCAATCTCAGCCATGCATTCGGCGCAAATCGCCTCACGCTCGTGGCGGCCGCGATTCTGCTTTTGCTCTTGCTATGCGCTGCGTTCGGTCAGTTCCTGGTGCCCTACGATCCGCTCATGACGGACGGCACTGCGAAGCTGATGGCGCCGGGGGCTGCACATATGTTCGGTACCGATGCGCTCGGGCGCGACATATTCAGCCGTATTGTCGTGGCCGCGCGGCTCGATCTCGGCATGGCGATTTCCGCAGTGGCGCTATCCTTCGTCCTGGGGCTCACGCTCGGTGCGATCGCCGGCTATTTCGGTGGCTTAGCGGACCGCGTGATCGGCCGCGTGATGGACACCATCATGGCGTTTCCCCTGTTCGTCCTGGCGATGGGCATCGTCGCGGCTCTCGGCAACAGCGTTCTCAATATCATCATCGCGACGATGATCATCAATCTGCCGTTCTATTGTCGTTTCGCACGCGCCGAGGTCAATGTACGCCGCGAGACGGGTTATGTCGAAGCGGCGCGGATGGGTGGCAATCGCGCGCCGGCGGTGCTGGTCAACCACATCGTCCCGAACATCCTGCCGCCGATGATGGTGCAGGCCTCCCTCAACATGGGTTGGGCGATTTTGAATGCGGCCGGCCTGTCGTTCATCGGTCTCGGCGTGCGTCCGCCGACGCCGGAATGGGGCATCATGGTCTCCGAAGGCGCCAGTTTCATCATCTCCGGCGAGTGGTGGACCTTCGTATTTCCCGGTGCCGCGCTGGTGCTCGCCGTGTTCTGCTTCAATCTGCTCGGCGATGGTCTGCGCGATCTACTGGATCCGAGGCGACGGATTTGAGCGCGCAGCTCTCGATCGAGGAATTTTCCCTCGTCTTTCGCACCCGCGATGGTACCGTGCAGGCGCTGCAGGATGTCTCGTTCGCGATCGCGCGCGGCGAGGTGATGGGCGTGGTGGGTGAGAGCGGCTCGGGTAAATCGGTGCTCGCCTACGCCATCCTTGGATTGCAGGATGCGGCGGCGACGGTGCTGGGTGGGCGCATCATGTTCGGCGGTCTCGATATGCTGGCGGCCGACGAGGCGGCATTGGCCGCCGTGCGTGGGCGCGAACTCGCGATGATCTTTCAAAGCCCACGCACCGCGCTCAACCCGATCAGGAAAGTCGGCGTGCAGATCGAGGATATTTTGCGCGAGCACGCCAATCTGCCGAGCCGGGAACTGCGCCGCCATGCGATCGAGGCGCTGGCGCGCGTGCGCATCCCTGATCCCGAGCGGCGTTACGATTCCTATCCGTTCGAGCTGTCGGGCGGTATGTGCCAGCGAGTGATGATCGCGATGGCACTCGCCTGCGCGCCATCCTTGCTGATCGCCGACGAGCCGACCACCGGTCTCGACGTGACGACGCAGGCGGTCATCATGGATCTCATTCGCGACATGAGCCGCGAGGCGCGCATGGCGACGCTGCTGATCACGCACGATCTCGGGCTCGCCGGCGAATATTGCGATCGCATCGCGGTGATGCACGCGGGCCACGTGGTCGAGGTGGCGCCGGTCGAAACCTTGCTGCGCCGCCCGGCACATCCCTACACACAGCAATTGCTCGCCGCGACGCCGACACCGCGCTCGACCGTCGAGACACTGGTCTCGATTCCCGGCCAACTGCCCGATCTGCGCGGCACGCTCGCGCCCTGCCGCTTCAGCACCCGCTGCGTGCGCCATCTGCCGCTCTGCGACGAGACACCGCTGCCCTGGACCATGCGCGAAGCGGGGCATCTCGTGCGCTGTCGGGTGCCGCTGTGAGCGCGCTGCTCGAGGCGCGTGGCCTGCACAAGCATTATCCGGCCGGCCGTGGTGGCGTGCTGCACGCCGTCGATGGTGTCGATCTGGAGGTGGCGGCGGGCGAATGCGTGGGGCTGGTGGGCGAGTCCGGCTGTGGCAAATCGACACTGGTGCGTCTGCTCGCCCGGCTGATCGACCCGACGTCGGGCCGCATCCTGCTCGCTGGCGCCGATACCACCGCGGTCTCGCAGGCGCGCTTCGTCACGATGCCACAACGGGCGCAAATCCAGGTCGTGTTTCAGGATCCGAGCGAGAGCCTCAATCCATCGTTTCGTGTGTTCCGCTCGATCGCCGATCCGCTGCGCCGTCTGCTCGGCATACACGATCCGACGCGCCTCGCCGCGCGCGTGCATCGCGCCGCCGATCTCGTCGGCCTACCGCGCGAACTGATCGCGCGCTATCCGCATCAATTGTCCGGCGGCCAGCGCGCCCGCGTGGGTATCGCGCGCGCCATCGCCGTCGAACCCGCGCTGTTGATTCTCGACGAACCGACCTCGGCCCTCGACGTTTCGGTGCAGGCGGTGATCCTGCGGCTGCTCGCCGATCTGCGCACCCGGCTCGGCATGAGCTATCTGTTCGTTTCGCATGACCTGAACGTGGTGCGCCTGCTCTGCTCGCGCATCGTGGTGATGTATCTCGGCCGCGTGGTTGAAATGGCGCCGACCGAGGCGCTGTTCACCGCCCCGCGCCATCCCTATACGCAGGCGCTGCTCGCGGCGATCCCCGATCCCGCGCGACGCGGCGAGCGGCGCCTGCGGCTCGAAGGCGCCCCGCGCAGCCCGATCGATCCGGACCCCGACGTCTGCCGCTTCCATGGCCGCTGCCCGGCGAGCAGCGAGCGCTGCGCCACGGCCATGCCGCAATTGCGGCCGTTCGGGGAAAACCATCTCGCTGCGTGCCATTTTGCCTAGAGCATGAATACTTCAGTCTGCACCTAAACGCATCAAGCGTTATACCGAGGGGAGTGCGATGCCACACAGCACGGACAATGCAATCGGCCGCATGGATGCGGTGACGCTGGCACGGCGCATCCGTGCCAAGGAGGTTTCGGCCCTCGAAGTGACTGAGGCGATCTTGCGTCGGATGACGGCGCTGGAGCCGCATATTCACGCCTTCTGCACGCCGACGCCGGAAGTGGCGCGTGCCGCCGCCCGCGCGGTCGATGCAAAAATCGCCGCCGGCGAGGATGCTGGTCCGCTCGGTGGCGTGCCGATCGGCATCAAGGATCTGGTCGCCACGAAGGACATCCCGACGGTGATGGGATCGGCGCTCTATCGCGATTTCATTCCCGATGAGGATGACATCGTGGTGGAACGATTGAAGGCAGCGGGTGCCGTGATCATCGGCAAAACCAACGTGCCGGAATTCGGCTACAGCGGGGTCGGCCACAATCCGGTGTTCCCGACCACGCGCAACCCGTGGAACACGGCGCTGACCTCGGGCGGCTCGAGCGCCGGCTCCGGCGCGGCGGTCGCCGCCGGGGTGGCGCCCTTTGCCATCGGCAGCGACGGCGGCGGCTCGGTGCGCATCCCCTCGGCACTGTGCGGCCTTTATGGGCTGAAGGCGTCGATGGGCCGGGTAGCGCTGTATCCGGGCTGCCGCGATGAGCGCTATCCGGGCGTGTCGAGTTGGGAATCGCTCGAACACATCGGCCCGATGAGCCGCACCGTCGCCGATGCGGCGCTGATGCTGAGTGTGATCGCCGGGCCAGACCCGCGCGACCGCTATTCCATCCCCGCCGCCGATTACGACTATGTGGAAGCGACACGCGGCGACATCCGCGGCCTACGCATCGCCTATAGCGAGGATTGGGGCTACGCCGCCGTCGACCCCGAGGTGCGCCGCGTCTGCGCCGAGGCCGTCACTGTTTTCGAGCGCGATCTCGGCTGCACGGTGGAGCGGGCCGATCCGGGGTTTGCCGATGAATCCGGCACGTTCTGGGCACTCGTCGCCGCCGATACCGATCTCGCCGGCATGCGCGCGATGATGCGCGGGCGCGAGCGCGAGATGTCGGCGCATCTGGTGGATTTGTTGCAGCGGCCCTGGAGTGCGGAGGATTTTACCAACGCGCGCATCGGCCGCCAGCGGCTGTGCAACCGCATGTGGCGCTTCATGGCGCGCTACGATCTGTTGCTGACGCCGACCCTCGCGGTGCCGGCCTTCCCCGTGCATATGCAGGGGCCGGAGATCATCGAGGGCCGCATGGGCCGCCCGGCCGACTGGCTGTGCTTCACCTTTCCGGCGAACATGACCGGCCAGCCCGCTGCCAGCATCCCCGCCGGCTTCACCCGCGATGGGCTGCCGGTCGGGCTGCAGATCATCGGCCGCCATCTCGACGACCGCACCGTGCTGCGCGCCTCCGGCGCCTTCGAGCGCGCGCGCCCCTGGGCGCAGCACTGGCCTGCCCTGCTCGATCAGCTCGGATTGTGAACATTGCACGTAAACAAGGGAGAGTTTTGATGTTGATCGCACGATTGGGCCGCGCCGCGGTGCTATCGATACTGCCGCTCGCATGGACAATGGGCGCGCAGGCGGCGGGTGTGCCGAAGGATACGCTGGTGATCGTCTCGGAAATGGGGCCGAACTCGCTCGACACCATGGTGCCGACCGCCAACGACGACAGCCGCATGGTGGTGTGGCAGGCGTACGACCGGCTGGTGAGCCACGGCGAGAAGACGCTACCCGATGGCACCCTCTCGTACGACGCCCATGTGATCACGCCGGAACTCGCCGAAAGCTGGGAGGTGAGCGCGGACAAGAAAAGCTTCATCTTTCACCTGCGCAAGAATGCGACGTTCCACGACGGCACGCCAGTTACCGCGCGCGACGTGAAATGGTCGTTCGAGCGCGCCATCGCCGCCGGCGGCTTCCCGGCGGTGCAGATGGCGGCAGGATCGCTCGTCGATCCGCTGCAATTCACCGCGGTCGATGATTACACCTTCAAGATCACCACCGCGCAAGCCAACAAGCTCACGCTGCCCGATCTCGCCGTGCCGGTACCGGTGATCGTGAATTCGGCACTGGCGAAGCAGCACGCGACCGCCGCCGACCCCTGGGCGCTTGCCTGGGTCTCGCACAACGATTGCGGCGGCGGCGCCTTTCGCGTCGAGTCCTGGACACCCGGAGAGCGGATCGTCTTCACCCGTTTCGATGCGTGGAAATCCGGTCCGCTGCCGAAACTGCGCCGGGTGATCTTCCGCCAGATCGCCTCGCCGGGCACGCGCCGCGCACTGCTCGAAAAAGGCGATGTGGACATCTCCGTCGGCCTGCCACCGAAGGATTATGCCGAACTCGCCAAGGCTGGGAAGGTCCGGGTGATCGGCGTGCCGATCCAGAACGATCTCGTGTTCATCGACATGAATGTAAAAATCGCACCGTTCGACAACCCCAAGGTGCGCGAGGCGATTTCCTATGCGATGCCGTACAAAGACATTCTCTCCTCGGCGCTGTATGGCCGCGCGACGGCGATGTACGATGGCGATCCGGCCACCCCCTATGCACCGGCTTGGCCGGTGCCGATCAAGCATGGCACCGATCTCGCCAAGGCGAAGGCGCTGCTGGCGGAAGCCGGATTTCCGAACGGCTTCAAAACGACTCTATCGTTCGACCTGAGCCAGGCCACCACCAGCGAGCCGACGGCGATCCTGATCCAGGAGTCGCTCGCCAAGATCGGCGTCACCGTCACGCTGGAGAAGGTGCCGGGGAGCAACTGGTTCGCGCAGATGGCGAGCAAGACGATGCCGATGGTGATCGGCGAATTCTATGGCTGGCTCGACTATCCGGATTATTTCTTTTTCTGGAACTTCGATGGCGCGAACAATTCGGTGTTCGACACGGCAAACTACGTCAATCCAGCACTCGACAAGATCATCGACACCGCTCGCTTCACCGCCGACCCGCAAGTCTACACGCAGAGTTTGCAGCAGATGGTGGATATCGTGATGACTGATCTGCCACGTATTCCGCTCTATCGCCGCTATGCTGATTATGCGATGCAGCCGGACGTCCATGGGTTTGAATACTGGTTCCACGTCCACCCGGATTTCCGCAAGATCTATAAGGAGTGATCCTGCCACCGTCGTAGCAGGCATAGACGACGGAGTCA
>DAHXNW010000078.1 GCA_027365195.1 Acetobacteraceae bacterium | reverse complement strand
GATGCGCCTTGAGATGCGTCGCGTCGATCATCAGCCGCTCGGGTGTGCCGCCATCGGCTGCCAGCGAGGCGAAGATGCGGGCGAACACGCCAAGGCGGCTCCAGCGGATGAAGCGGTTGTAGAGCGTCTTGGCCGGCCCGTAGCAGCGCGGCGCGTCCTTCCATTGCAGGCCATGGCGGATCACGTAAATGATCCCGCTGATCACCCGCCGGTCATCCACGCGACGTAAGCCACGCGAGCGTGGAAACACCGGCAAAAGGCGGCGCATCTGCGCCTGCGACAAAAGCGGCGTGTCGGACATCGGACACCTCCGATCGTCCATGAATCACACAGCATCGAGCCGCGTAAAGGGTCCTGAGCCTATGCCTTCGGCCGCTCGCGCGGCGAGTTCTCGACCAAAATCCACCTCAAGACCGATCTCGACGGCAATCCTCTCGACTTCCACCTGACCGGCGGGGAGGCCGGTGCCAGCACCCAGTTCGAGACATCGCTCGACATCGGCTCCGATATCCGTCCCCGCATTGCCATGACGGACAAGGATTATGACAGCCAGGCCAACCGAGCGGCAGCACACCGGTCATCCCACGTCGCGAAAACTCCAAGCACAGAGGTCGCTTTTTTCCCAAGCGCCTCTATGCCCTCCGCGCCCGCATCGAACAGACAATCGGTAAGCTCAAGCGCTTCAAGCGCGTCGCCATGCGCTGCGACAAGACCCATATCGGCTACTCAGCCATCATCAGCTTCGCCTGCGGGCTGATCCTGGTCAAATCCGTCCATACAGCCCAGCCTCAATCCGATAGGCCGCTAGCGCGCCTGCTGGATGGCGGAGAGGATCCAACTGCCGCCGGGCACACGCAGGAAGGTCCAGAACTCCGCGACACTCACCCGCTCGTTGGGGCTGCCATCAACCACCTGGCCGGTGGCATCGCGCGTGACGTCGATCATCGAGAAGCGCATGGCGACCGTCGCATAGTCCCGCCCATGCTCCGACCACGCCTGCGACAGATCGCCGCGGTCGAGGCGGATGTCACTGACGCTGTTGCGTACGCCACGGCTTGCCTGATCGGCGAGCTGATCGGCGAAATAGCCGAGCATTTCCGGCGTCGCGAGGCGGCCGAGCGCGTTCAGGTCATGCGCGCTCCAGGCCGCTTGCACGGCGTGCAGACTGCGCTCGAAACTCTGGAAATCGGTCGCACCAAGGGTGAGGGAAGGGGGGGCGTGGCCGCCCCCGCCGGCCGGCGCCGCGCCCGCGTCCATGCCGGGCGGCGCAAAGCGGGTGGCGCCGGCGAGCACCGGCCGGGCGCTGAACAGCCAGCGCAGCAGCAGGCGGACCACCATCACCAGCAGGAAAATCTGCAACAGGAAGCCGAGGAAGCTCGCCATGCCACCGATTCCGCCGAACATGCCGTGGCCGAACAGCAGCCCGCCGATGCCGGCCCCGAGCAAGCCGCCCATCAAGCCGGACATGAAGGGCGAGCGATTACCATAACCGGTATTGCCATACCCGCCATAACCCGTGCTGGCGCGCGGCGTCATGCTGCGTTGCATCGGTGCGCCAGAGTAAGGCGCGGTTGGCGTGCTGTTTGGCGCCGAATAGGTGAACGAGCCACGGCTGCCCATGGAACTGCCGCTGCCAGCGCGCGCCAGCGCCAGGCCCGGTGTCAGACCCAGCGTCAAGGTGACGAGCAGGAGGGCGATCAGACGGGCGGAGCGAGACATGAGCGATGATCCCAGAGACTTCATCCACTGCATATAGTTACGCCAGGGCCGGCTACCCAGACCGGTGCGGACTCAACTCGAACATATCATGCTCTAGAACGGAATCTCGTCATCCAGATCGCCGCCCCCGCGCGCCGGCTCCCAGGATGGCGCGCCCTCGCCGGTGCTGGTGCGTCCGCCGGCCGGGGCGCGGGCCGGCTGGGCCGCGCCGCCGCTCGCGCCTTCGCCGCCACGGCTGTCGAGCAGCGTCAGTTCGCCGCGAAACCGGCCGACGACCACCTCGGTGGTGTATTTCTCCTGGCCCGCCTGATCGGTCCATTTGCGGGTTTGCAGAGCGCCCTCGATATAGACCTTGCTGCCCTTGCGCAGATAGCGCTCGGCGATTTCGCCCAATTTGTCGTTGAAAATCACCACGCGGTGCCATTCCGTGCGCTCGCGCCGCTCGCCCGAGGCGCGGTCGTTCCAGCTCTCGCTCGTGGCAAGATTGAGATTGACGATCTTGCTGCCATCCTGGGTGTTGCGCACCTCCGGGTCGCGGCCAAGATTACCAACCAGAATGACCTTGTTCACGCTGCCCGCCATCATCCGCTCCCTCTACTGCGCCGACCCTATCCTACCGCCTGCGGCGCTCGGCCGCGAGTCCGTCGCGCTCACACCATCCCCATTGCCTTAGCACGTGAACAGTTGCAGAACAAAGAGGCTTTTTCATGATTAGCAACCACGGGATTCCCTGATGGCAGGCTTCATCCAGGTGCGCGGCGCGCGACAGCACAATCTCAAAAATATCGACGTGGCGATCCCGCGCGACAGTCTGACGGTGATCACCGGGCTTTCGGGTTCCGGCAAATCCTCGCTTGCCTTCGACACCATCTATGCCGAGGGGCAGCGCCGCTATGTCGAAAGCCTGTCTTCCTACGCGCGACAGTTCCTCGAACTGATGGGCAAGCCGGATGTGGACAGCATCGAGGGGCTGTCGCCGGCGATCTCGATCGAGCAGAAAACCACCAGCCGCAACCCGCGCAGCACCGTCGGCACAGTGACCGAGATCCACGACTACATGCGCCTGCTCTGGGCGCGCGCTGGGGTGCCGTATTCGCCGGCGACCGGCCTGCCGATCGAGGCGCAGACGGTGAGCCAGATGGTCGATCGGGTCCTCGCCATGCCGGAGGGTTCGCGCCTGCTGCTGCTCGCCCCGGTGGTGCGCGACCGCAAGGGCGAATACCGCAAGGAACTCGCCGAGTTGCAGCGCCGCGGCTTCACCCGCGCCAAGGTGGACGGCAAACTCTATGACATAGACGCGGTACCGGCGCTCAATCGGAAAACCAAGCACGAGATCGAGGCGGTGGTCGATCGGCTGGTGGTGCGGCCGGGCATTGCGCAGCGCCTCGCCGATAGTTTCGAGACCGCCCTCGGTCTCGCCGACGGCGTGGTCTATGCCGAGGACGCCGACAGCGGCGCCCGCAGCGTATTCAGCAGCCGCTTCGCCTGCCCGGTCAGTGGCTTTTCCATCGAGGAGATCGAGCCGCGCCTGTTCAGCTTCAATAGCCCGCACGGCGCCTGTCCGGCCTGCGACGGGCTCGGCGTCGAGAATTTCTTCGACCCTGGCCTGGTGGTGCCGGACGAGCGGCGCAGCCTCGCCGAGGGGGCGATCGCGCCCTGGACCGGGGCGCAGAGCCCATATTACGACCAGACGCTGGCGAGCCTCGCCAAGCATTTCAAAATCTCCACCGGCACCGCCTGGAGCGCCTTGCCCGAGAAGGTGCGGACGGCGATCCTGTTCGGCACCGGCGAGCAAAGCGTGGCGCTCTCCTACAAGGATGGCGTGCGCGCCTATGCGGTGAACAAGCCGTTCGAGGGGGTGATCCATAATCTGCAACGCCGGTTGGCGGAGACCGACAGCGCCTGGGTGCGCGAGGAACTCGGCCGCTATCAGGCGGAAAAGCCCTGCGCGGTCTGCGCCGGCGCGCGGCTCAAGCCGGAAGCGCTGGCGGTGAAGATCGCCGGGTGCAGCATCGCCGCCGCCTCGGAACTGTCCATCCGCGCCAGCCTTGCGTGGTTCCGCGGCGTCGGCGAGACGCTGACCCCGCAGCGGCTGGAGATCGCCCGCCGCATCCTGCGCGAGATCGTCGAGCGGCTGCAATTCCTGGTCGATGTCGGGCTCGACTATCTCACCCTGGCGCGCGGCTCGGCGACCCTCTCGGGCGGCGAGAGCCAGCGCATCCGGCTCGCCAGCCAGATCGGCTCCGGCCTGACCGGGGTGCTCTATGTGCTCGACGAACCCTCCATCGGCCTGCACCAGCGCGACAACGAACGCCTGCTCGCCACGCTGCGGCGGCTGCGGGGCCTGGGCAACACGGTGCTCGTGGTGGAGCATGACGAGGACGCCATCCGTGCCGCCGATCACGTGATCGACATGGGGCCGGCGGCCGGGGTGAAGGGCGGCCATGTCGTGGCAGAAGGCACCCCGGCGGAGGTCGCCGCCGACCGGCACTCGCTCACCGGCGATTATCTTTCCGGCCGGCGCAGCATCGCCGTGCCGGCGCGGCGGCGCCCGGTCGATCCCGCGCGGGTGCTGAAGGTGATCGGCGCGCGCGGCAATAATCTGAAAAACATTTCGGCGGAGTTTCCGCTCGGCACCTTCATCTGTGTCACCGGCGTCTCCGGCGGCGGCAAATCGACCTTGGTGATCGACACGCTGTACAAGGCGGCGGCGCGGCGGTTGATGGGCGCGGGCGAGGTGCCGGCGTCGCATGAGCGCATCGATGGCCTGGGCGAACTCGACAAGATCATCGACATCGACCAGTCGCCGATCGGGCGCACACCGCGCTCCAACCCGGCGACCTACACCGATCTGTTCGCGCCGATCCGCGACTGGTTCGCCGAACTGCCAGAGGCGCGCGCGCGCGGCTACAAACCGGGCCGCTTCAGCTTCAACGTCAAGGGTGGCCGCTGCGAGGCCTGTCAGGGCGACGGCGTGCTGAAGATCGAGATGCACTTCCTGCCGGACGTCTTCGTCACCTGCGACACCTGCAAGGGGCGGCGCTACAACCGTGAGACGCTGGAGGTGAAATTCCGCGACAAATCGATCGCCGAAGTGCTGGCGATGACGGTGGACGAGGCGGTGCCGTATTTCAGCGCGGCCAACCGGATTAACGATCGTTTAAGTATTTTACAGCAGGTTGGCCTCGGCTACGTGCAACTCGGCCAAGCGGCGACGACGCTCTCGGGCGGTGAGGCACAGCGCATCAAACTCTCGAAGGAACTCGCCCGCCGCGCCACCGGCCGCACGCTCTATATCCTCGACGAGCCGACCACCGGGCTGCATTTCGAGGACGTGCGCAAGCTGCTGGAGGTGCTGCATGCGCTGGTGGAGCAGGGCAATACCGTCGTGGTGATCGAGCATAACCTGGAAGTGATCAAAACCGCCGACTGGCTGATCGACCTCGGCCCCGATGGCGGCGATGGCGGCGGACGCATCGTCGCCGCAGGCACCCCGGAGGCGGTCGCGGCCGATCCGGCGAGCCATACCGGGCGGTTCCTGGCGCCGATTCTGACCCCGCCGAAGCGCGCGCGCAAACGTGCCTGAGGGAAACGCCGGCAGCGGGCGATGGTTCCGAACAATGCATCAAGCGCGGCGGATAAATCGTTGAACTGTAGAACTTTATCAGCACCAAAACGTCATACGATGGTCGCTTGTCAGCGACCTTGCGCGGGCGCAGATTGGTGTCAGAGCATGATGCGTTTGAGTGAGTCTGCACCGGCCCGCTCCCCCACCCGGCCACCCACGACAGTATGCTGAATGGGTGGCCGGGTGGAGGAGCGGGCCGGTGCAGACATCATGATCTAGGGCGGGAATGAACAAGGACGGGTGGCAGGAGAGTTTCATGCGGCAATCGCATGTCATCGAGATCGACGGTATTTTCCTCGGCGCCGCCGTGCGGCTGGAGGACGGATTTCGGTTCGTCGCCGTCGATGCACGCGTGAGTGCTCTCGATGGCCGCGTGCTCGCCACACTGGAACAGGCCAGGGCGGCGGCGCGGCACGCCTTTCGCGCCAGCCCTCGTACTGCCGTCAAGGCCGCCACGCAGCCCGCGTTGGCAACCATCGACGTGCGCGTTCATTCTCCGGCTCTGACGCTGGCGCGATAGGTGGAGGGCGCGCCGCCGGTCCATTGCTGGAAGGCACGGGTGAAGGCGCTGAGTTCGGAGTAGCCCAGTAGCAACGCGATCTCGGTGAGCGGCATGGCGCGCTGGCGCAGCAGGGTGAGCGCCAGTGCGCGACGCAGATCGCGCACGATGTCCGAATACCGCAGATCGTGCTTGCGCAGCCGGCGATAGAGCGTGGCTTCGGCGAGGCCGAGCCGGGCGGCGACCGCCAGCAGGCCGATGTCGCCCTGCGGCAGCCCGACGCGGATCTCCTCGCAGACGCGGCCAAGAAAATCATCCGCCCGCTGCGCCGGCCGGTTGCCAAAAGCGCGCCGCGCGGCGGCGGCGAAGACCAGCGCATCCGCCTCCGGCATCGCCGCCGCGAGCACCGTGCAGGGAAAGCGCATCAGGTTGCTCGGCGCCAGCCCATAGACCGGCGCGCCGAGCAGAGCGTCATAGTCGCGGCGCGGCGTGGCGGTGGCATGCTCGAACCACACCTCCGAAGGGGTCCAATACGGCCCGAGGGCGGTGCGGATGACGCGTAGCAGACTGCCGATGGTCAGTTCCGCATCCTGGCGCCGGGCGAGGATGCGCCCATCGCGGATCTGATAGGCGAGCGTCGCCTGTCCGTCGCGCACCGAGAGGCTGAGCGAGGATTGCTCCTGCAGCAGCGGGAAATAGCGGCATAGGGCGCCGAGTGCCACGCCGAGCGTGGGAGCCGCGAACGCCAGTTCGCCGAGCACGCCGAGCAGCGCGCGCCCGCATTGATGGCCGAAGCGCAGGCCGAAACTCGCGACGTCGCATTCGAGCGCCGCCCGTTCGAACAGCGCGCAATAGCGATCGAGCCCGAAGCGCGCCTGCGGGCGGCCAATATCCTCGGGGTCGATCCCCACCGCGCGCAGCAGCAGGGCGGCATCGCCGCCATGCCGGCGGATTTCACCCTCCACCCCGCTGGCCGCGACCGCCTGGATATGCGGCAGACCATCGCTGGAGAGCCGAGTGTCAAAAATCCGACCGGCCTGCGCCATGAATGCCTGCAATTCAGTCTGAATGGACAATTTATGCATAAGATCAATGCATTCATGTCCGGATGGCAAAAATCTGCCTGCGATTTGTAAAAAATTCCGGCA
>DAHXNW010000273.1 GCA_027365195.1 Acetobacteraceae bacterium | reverse complement strand
TTCGCCAGACCGAGATCGCCGTCGAACAGCAGCACGCGGCGCCCGGCGCGCGCCAGGCTGTGCGCGAGGGTGATGGCGAACCAGGTTTTGCCGACGCCCCCCTTGCCCGAGGCGACGGCGATCAGGCGGCCGCCGGCCGAGGCCGGGAGTGCTGCGGGATGCGGACTCATGCGCGGGGCTCTCCATGACGCGGGCCGGGATGGGTTTGCAACAGCCGCGTCGCCAGCACAGCCGGGGTGAGGGGGGTGAGGCCGTCGGCGGCGCCGGGGCCGATGCCTGCTTCGCTCAGCGCCAGCGGCCCGGCGGCGGCGGCGGCGAGAATGCCGCCCAGCCGGCGGCAGACATCGAGCCTGGTGGCGATCAGCACGCTGGCCCCGGCGCTCGCATAGCCGGCGGCGAGATCGGCGGCCTCGGCGGTGTCCATCCCGGCTGGCAAGGCGAGTGCGACCGTCGCCCCGGCGGTGGCGGCGAGCCCGGCCAGTTCCTCATGCTGCGCCGGATCGGACGGATCGAGGCCCGGCGTGTCGATCAGCACCGGGGTTGCGTGGGTGCGCCGTGCCAGGGCGCGCGCGAGCGCCACCGGATGAGCGGCGATGATCAATTCCAGTCCGAGCAGCGTGGTGAAGGCGGCCAGTTGTTCGCAGGCGCCGGCACGCTGCCCATCGGTGGTGATCACCATCGGCAACGCTCCGCCGATCACCAGCCGAGTGGCCAGACGCGCGAGGGTGAGCGTCTTGCCCGCTCCGGGCGGCCCGGCGAGCAGCAGCGGCGGCGCGCCGGGATCGAGATGCAGCCGGGCGAAGCGCAGATCGCGCGCCAGCGTCTGCTCCAGCGCGCCATTGAGCAAGTTGGCGCGCAGATCGGCCGGCACGCCGTGGTATTCGAGCGCCGCGCGCACCGCCGCATCCGCCTGCACTGCCGGCGGCGTGGCGGGTGCTGTGGCCGGGGTTACAGCCGCTGGCGCCTGCGCATCGGGGTCGAGGGCGGCGGTGATTTCCACCCCGCCGCCCACGCGCCGGCTGGCCAGAATCAGCGCATCAGCGCCGAGGGTGGCGCGCACCTGCGACATCGCCTCTGCCATCGAATCGGCGCGGAATAATTTCAGGCGCATGCCGGCAATCTAGCAATCAGTGGTTGCGATAGTATGAATCGCGCAAACTTCAAATCGTGCCGACGGTGCGAATGCGCGCGCGCGGAAAAATTTCGCTCTGCGCCAGCACCGGGGTCGCCGGGCGAATGCGCTCGACGATCGCGCGCACATGGGCGCGATTGACATTGCTGGTGAGCAGAACAGGTGCCTCGCCGGTCGATGCCACCGCCTCGAAGGCGGCGCGCAGGCGCTGCATGAACTCCTGCAGCTTCGCCGGCGCCATCGCCAGATGGCGGTCTTCGGGCGGGCCGGCGAGGCTTTCGGAAAACGCCGCCTCCCATTCCGGCGAGAGCGGGATGAGCGGAATATAGCCGTTCGGGCCGAGATGGCTGTCGCTGATCTGGCGCGCGAGGCGGACGCGCACATGGCCGACGATGGTCGGGATCATGCGCGG
>DAHXNW010000265.1 GCA_027365195.1 Acetobacteraceae bacterium | reverse complement strand
GTCACCCTCGAAGGGCCGACCGGTGCGGCCGGAGCGCAGTTGAGCGCGCACATCGCGGTCGTGACGCCGAATTATTGAAACCCCCTGCGTATGAGGCTGAAGACATGAGGCGAGCCATCAGCGTTCATCCATCGCGCCGCGGGCTGCTCGGGCTGGGCCTCGCGCTCTCCGCCCTGGCGTGGCGATCGGCACGCGCGGCGACAGCGCCCACGCCACCGGCGGACGGCATTCCCAATCTGTCGAAATCGGCGGTCGGCTATCGCGACATCCCCGAGCGCGACAAGCAGTGCAGCCACTGCCGCTGGTTCCTCGCGGCATCGGATCCCTCGGCCGCCGGGCATTGCCAACTGGTGGCCGGCGAGATCAGCCCCTCCGGCTGGTGCGACGTCTGGACCCCGCACGCCTGATCGCGGGGGGCAACAAGGGCAAGGAGACAGACCTAAGCGCTACGGCCCCACGCGCCGGGCTTGCACCACCGTGCGAAACCGGTTGATCTCTCTCGTATGACCGATCCCGCCCCTGCCGCGCCGCGCCATGTCGTCGTCATCGGTGCCGGCATCGTGGGTGTCGCCTCGGCGCTGGAACTGCTCGACGATGGGCATCGGGTGAGCCTGCTCGATCCCGGCGAGCCGGGCGGGATGCAGGCTGCGAGTTATGGCAACGGCTGCTGGCTCTCGCCGATGTCGGTCATTCCGCCGGCGCTGCCGGGGGTGTGGCGCAAGCTGCCCGGCTATCTCACCGATCCGCTCGGGCCGCTCACCATCCGCTGGCGCCATTTGCCGCGCGCGCTGCCTTGGCTGCTCCGCTATCTCGCCGCCGGGCGCAGCGAGGCGCATGTCGCGCGTACCGCCCACGCCCTGCGCCCGCTGCTGCTGGATGGGCCGGCGCTGCATCGCCGCCTCGCTGACGGGGCCGGTATCGGGCATCTGATCGAGCAGCGGGGCGCGCTCTATGTGTTTCCCGAGCGGCGGGATTTCGCGGCGGAGGCGCTGGCCTGGCGGCTGCGCGCCGAGGTCGGGGTGCGCTGGCTCGAACTCGATGCCGACGAATTGCGCCAGCGCGAGCCGGCACTCAGCCGGCATTACCGTTTCGCCGTGCTGGTCGAGGAGGGCGGCCATTGCCGCGACCCTGGCGCGCTGGTCGCCGGCCTCGCGGCACGGGCGGTCGAACGCGGTGCGGCGCGGGTGCGGGCCAGCGCGCGCGGCTTTCGCATCGCGCACGGCCGGCTGCGCGCGGTGCTCACCGATGCCGGCGAGATCGTCTGCGACGCCGCGGTGATCAGCGCCGGCGCGCATTCCGCCGCCCTCGCGCGCGCCGGCGGCGATCGGGTGCCGCTCGAGAGCGAGCGCGGCTATCACGCCTTGCTGCGCGACCCGGAGGTGATGCCGCGCCTGCCGATGATGCCCTCCGATGGCAAGATGGCGGTGGCGCCGACCGACGGCGGCCTGCGCTGCGCCGGACAAGTGGAGATCGCCGGCCTCGCGGCGGCGCCGGACTGGCGGCGGGCGGCGATCCTGCGCGATCATCTGCTGCGCATGTTCCCTGCCCTGCCGCGCGATCTGCCGGCCGAGCGGGTGCAGGTGTGGATGGGACATCGCCCGAGCACGCCCGATGGGCTGCCCTGCATCGGCCCGGCGAGCGGCAGCGCCGATATCGTGCATGCCTTCGGCCATGGCCATGTCGGCCTCGTTGCCGGCCCGCGCACCGGGCGGGTGGTGGCGCAGGTGATCGGCGGGCGTCCACCGGAAATCCCGCTCGCGCCGTTCGATCCGCGCCGCTTTCGCCGTTCAGCCAGGAGAACGCCGTGACCAACCCCATCTCTCGCCGCGCGCTCGCCGGTGCGGCCGCCCTGCTGCCGGCGGGCGGGCTGATCGGCGCCGCGCGGGCGGCGAGCGAGGGCGAGAGCACCATCGAGCGGATCGGCCGCACGCGCACCCTGCGCATCGCCGCCCTCCCCGGCGAGGCGCCCTATTTCGCCAAGGACATCGCCACCGGCGCATGGCATGGGGCGGCGATCGAGATGGCGCGCGACATCGCCAAGGTTTGGGACGCTCAGGTGGTCTATGTCGAGAGCACCTATGGCAATTCGGTGCTCGACCTGCAGAGCGACAAGGTCGATCTCGCCTTCGCGCTGAACCCGACGGCGGCACGCGCGCTCGCGATCGGCTTCACCCACCCGATGATCATCCACCCCTATGGCTGCCTCGCCAAACAGGGCTTCGCGCCGACCACCTGGGCCGACATCGACAAGCCCGATCTGCGCGTCGCCTTCGACATCGGCTCGCTGCACGATACCTGCGCCCATCGCTTCGCGCCGCGCGCGCAACTGATCGGCTTGCGCACCCGCGACGAATGCACCCTGGCGCTGCAATCGGGCCATGCCGATGTGCTGATCCAGGCGGCGATCCTCGGACTCTCCACCGTCGGGCGCAATCCGAGCCTCGGGCCGTATCACCTGCTCACCGGGCCGCTGGTGGCGCTGCCGACCTGCCTCGGCGTGCGCCACGAGGCGGATACGCGCTTCATCGAGGTGCTGAACGCCTGGCTCGATTTCAATCGCGGCATCGGGCAGATCCGCGAGTGGATCATCGGCGGCCTCGCCCTGGTCGGCGTGAAGCCGGGCGACGTGCCGCCCGAGGTGACGTTCTGAGCCGATGGCGTATCACTGGAGCTTCGGCTTTCTGCTACATTATCAGCGACTGCTCTGGGTCGGCACGCTCTATACGCTCGCCTACACCATCGGCACCGTCGCCCTCGGGTTGCTGATCGGGCTATCGATCGGGCTTGGCCGGCTCTCGCCCTCGCGGCTGATGAATGCGCCGCTGGTGGCTCTCATCGAACTGTTCCGCTGCACCCCGCTGCTGGTGCAATTGATCTGGTGCTACTACGCGCTGCCGGTGCTGCTGCATGTGCAGATCCCGGCGAGCCTCGCGGCCACGCTGGTGCTCGCACTCTATGCCAGCGCCTTCTATGCCGAGATTTTTCGCGCCGGCGTGCGTTCGATCGATCCTGGGCAGTGGGATGCGGCACGCGCCCTCGGCCTGCGCCGGCGCGCGGTGATGCGCCACGTCATCCTGCCGCAGGCAGTGCGACGGATGATGCCGCCGTTCATGAACCAGTCGATCACACAGCTCAAGAACACCTCGCTGGTCTCCACCATCGCGGTGCCCGATCTGTTGTATCAAGGCACCATGATCACCGCCGACACCTATCGCCCGCTGGAGGTCTATACGGTGATCGCGGTGATCTATTTCTGCCTGCTGTTCCCGGCGACGCGGCTGGTGCAGGCGTATGAGAAGCATGCGTCGGAAATTTAGAGAGGGACGTGGCATGCGCGAACGAGGACAGGACGGCGCACCGAGGATCGCCCGTGGCGGCAAGGCGGTCTATGGCGCACCGCTCGGCATACTCATGCTGCAAGCGCGCTTCCCGCGTATTCCTGGCGACATGGGCAATGCCGGCACCTGGCCGTTTCCGGTGCTCTATCGCGTCGTTCCCGGTGCTTCGCCCGAGCGGGTGGTGCTCCAGGGGGCGCGCGGCCTGCTGCCCGATTTTCTCGCCGCCGCCGCCGAACTGGTCGGCCACGGCGCCGAGGCGATCACCACCAACTGCGGCTTTCTCTCGCTGTTCCAGCATGAGATCGCCGCCCATGTCGGCGTGCCGGTGGCAACCTCGGCGCTGATGCAGGTGCCGCTGGTGCAGGCGATGCTGCCGCCGGGCCAGCGCGTGGGCGTGGTGAGCGTCTGTGCCGCGAGCCTGAGTGCGGCGCATCTCGCCGCCGCCGGCGCGCCCACGGATACGCCGCTCGCCGGCACCGAGGGCGGGCGGGAGTTCTTCCGCGTGCTGATCCGCGCCGAGCAGGAGGACATGGATATCGACCGCGCCGAGCAGGACATTCTCGATGCCGGCCGCGCGCTGGTTGCGGCGCACCCCGAGGTTGGCGCGATCGTGCTCGAATGCACCAACATGCCGCCCTACGCGGCGCGATTGCGCGGTGAACTCGGGCTGCCGGTGTTCGACATCTACACGCTGGTGAGCTGGCTGCACGGCGGGCTGCGGCCACGGCGGTGGCCGTTCGCGTAGCGGGTGGGGGTGCGGGCGGGTGCAGACTGAAGCTATCATGCTCTAGATGACCGAACCCGATCCCGATCGTGCGGCGCGCGCCACCCTCGCGCGCCATCGCACTGGCGCGACGCTGCTGCTGCTGCTGATGGCGGCGCTGACGCTCGCGAGCTACGCCCTGCCGCCGGGCTGGCCGCGCGGGATGCTGGAGGCGGCGGCGCGCGCCGGTTTCGTCGGCGGCATCGCCGACTGGTTCGCCATCACCGCATTGTTCCGCCACCCGCTCGGCCTGCCGATCCCGCATACCGCCATCATCCCGGCGCAGAAGCTGCGCCTCGGCCAGGCGCTCGGCCGCTTCGTCGGCACCCATGTGATCACCCCGGAGGAGGTCGCGCGCACGCTGGGGCAGCTCGATTTGCCCGGCATCCTGGCGCGGCTGCTGGCCGACCCGGAGACGGCGCGGCCGCTGGCGCAAACCCTCGCCGGCATGCTGCCACGGCTGCTCGCGACGCTGGAGGACGGCCGCGCGCGGCGGGTGTTCGCCCGCCTGCTGCCGCGCCTGCTCGGCGGCGCCGGGGCGAGCGTGGTGGTGGCGCGCGCGCTGCGTGGCCTCGTGGAAGGCGGCCGGCATCAGGAGGTGTTCGGCTTCATTCTCGGACAATTACGCGCCGCCCTCGCGGCCAAGGAGGAGCAGCTCCGCCACACGGTGGAGGAGCGGGTGAGCGAATACGGTGGCCGGCTCGTTGGCTGGGCGGCTGGGGCGGCGATCGCGCGGCGGGTGCTCGCCGCGGTCAATCACGAGCTCGACATGATGGGGCCGGAGAATTCCGATCTGCGCCAAGCATTCGACGTCTGGGTGCGCCACGAAATCACCCGCATGGAGGAAGATCCGGTGCGCGCCGCCGAGATCGGGGCGGCGATCCGCCGGGTGCTGCTGCACGAGACGGTGCAGGCCTGGGGCTGGGATGTCTGGCTGCGCCTGCGCGCCGCCATCGCCGCCGATGCGGGCAATCCGCAAGGGCGCGGCGTTGCCTTCCTCGAAGGCGCGCTGGCCGATCTCGGCGCCATGCTCACAGCCGACGCGCAGGCCCGCGAACGCCTGCAGGGCGCCATGCAGCGCGTCGTCGGCAGCGTGTTGCCGATGGCGCGCGAGCGGATCGCCGGCTTCATCGCCGGCGTCGTCGGCGGCTGGGACGCGGCGACGCTCACCGACCGGCTGGAATTGCGCGTCGGCAAGGATCTGCAATTCGTCCGCATCAACGGCACGCTGGTGGGTTTTCTGGTCGGCGGCCTTGTCTATGCGGCGCTGCGCGCGATGTTTGGGGGGTGAGGTGCAGACTCGCTCATCGAGCGACAACGGAGTGACGATGATAAAACTTTCGGTGCTGGACCAATCGAGCGTCGTGTCGGGCCGCTCGCCGGATGCCTCGATCCGCGAGAGCATGGCGCTCGCACGCGCTTGCGAGGCGTTCGGCTATCATCGCTACTGGGTCGCCGAGCACCATAATTCGGCGAGCCAGGCCGGCACCGCGCCGGAAATTCTGATCGGCGCGATCGCCGCCACCACGCGGCGCATCCGCGTCGGCAGCGCCGGGGTGATGCTGCCGCATTACGCGGCGCTGAAGGTCGCCGAGCAGTTCCGCGTGCTGGAGGCGATCGCCCCCGGCCGGATCGACCTCGGCCTCGGCCGCGCGCCGGGTTCGGACGGCCGCACCGCCTATGCACTCAATCCCAATGCGGGTACTGCGGCGGAGCATTTCCCGGCGCAATTGCGCGATCTGCTCGCCTGGGTGAACGGGGCGCCGTTGGTCGAAGGCCATCCATTCGGCGCGGTGCGCGCGCAACCCGAGGGCCCTAGCGCGCCCGAGGTCTGGGTGCTCGGCAGCTCCGATTACGGCGCACAGGTGGCGGCGCATTTCGGCCTGCCGTTCTGTTTCGCGCATTTCATCACCGATGGTGCCGGCGCCGAGGCGGCGCTCGATCTCTATCGCGCCGGCTACCGGCCAAGCCCGCGCCATCCGCGCCCGCACGCGGCCCTCTGCGTCTGGGCGGTGGCGGCGGCGAGCGAGGCGCAAGCAGAGCGTCTGTTCGCGCCGCGTGCGCTGTGGCGCCTCGGGCGCGATCGCGGCGTCTATGCGCCGCTGCCGACGCAGGCCGAGGCAGCAGCCTATGCCTATACGCCGGCCGAGCGAGCGCATATCGAGGCATTGCGCGCGCGCAGCCTGCTCGGCGAGGCGACGGCGGTGGCCGGGCAGTTGCACACCCTGGCGGAGCGGCTGGGGGTGGCCGAGATCGCGGTGCTCACCACCCTCGCCGAGCCGCAGGCGCGGATCGACTCTTACCGGCTGCTGGCGGAAGCGTGGGGATTAGCGGCGGAAGCGGAGACTCTGGCCGCCGAGTGAGCGGCGCGCCCGCCAGAGCTGAAAGCGGAAGATCACGAAGCCGACGAGCGCGGCGCCGAGCGCGATCGGTAGTAGGGTGATCGCGAGCCAGAGCGCGAGCCAGAGCATCAGCGCCATGGCCGCCATGCCGCCGGCGATAACCGCGATCACCACCGAATAGGCGCCAAGCCGCGCCAGCAGGCCGCCACGCAGTGGCTGTGCACCAGGCGCCGGATCGCGGAAACGCCCATCCGGGGTCATGTCAATGACGGGAGGGAAAGGAGCGCGTGCCATGAGGCGATAGTGGCGTCACCGGCATGCAACATCAAGAGCCATCGGCCGCCGATGCACTTGTGCGGGCCGAGAAGCTTCCATAAACACCATTATGAGCGGTTCGGCGCAAAATCGCCGTTCAGGAAGCCGCTGCGATAACGAACGCCGCACGAGCGTTGGGGGAAAGCCGGTTTATGTTCCATCAAATTCTGACACCCATCGGCGGCAGCCTGCCGCTGTCCTTCCTCGTCGCGGCGCTGCCGATCGCGACCGTATTGGTCCTGCTCGGCGTGTTGCGCCGGCCGGCTTGGCAATCCTCGCTGGCCGGGCTGCTCGTCGGGCTGGTGATCGGCGTGCTGTTCTGGCAGTTGCCGCTCGATCTGGCGCTGCGCAGTGTGGCGCTGGGCGCGGTGTTCGGCATCTGGCCGGTGATGTGGATCGTCTTCACCGCGCTGCTGCTCTACAATATAACCGTCGCCTCGGGCCGCTTCGATGCCTTCCGCAGCTGGGTGATCGACCATCTGCCGAACGACAAGCGGGTGGTGCTGGTGGTGGTGGCATTCTGCTTCGGCTGCCTGCTGGAGGGCATCGCCGGCTTCGGCACGCCGGTTGCCATCAGCAGTTCGCTGCTGATCATGGTCGGCTTCCCGGCGCTGGAAGCGCTCACCTACACGCTGATCTTTAACACCGCCCCGGTCGCCTTCGGCGCGCTCGGCGTGCCGATCACGACGCTCGGCGCGGTGACGAATCTGCCGCCTACCGTCCTCGGCGCCATGGTCGGGCGGCAGTTGCCGTTTTTCGCCTTTCTGCTGCCCTTCTATGTCATCGGTCTGTACGGCGGCCGGCGCTCCATCATGGCGCTGCTGCCGCTGCTGGTGGTCGCCGGCGGCAG
Organism: Acetobacteraceae bacterium; assembly: GCA_027365195.1. Taxonomy (GTDB): domain Bacteria; phylum Pseudomonadota; class Alphaproteobacteria; order Acetobacterales; family Acetobacteraceae; genus DAHXNW01. The sequence continues at coordinate 20,714 of DAHXNW010000265.1, read as the reverse complement.
CTTCGCGCTCACGCAGTTCGTGGTTTCCAACACCAGCTACATCCTGACCGACGTGCTCGCCTCGCTGGTCTCGCTGATCGTGACGGTGGGGTTCCTGAAAATCTGGCAGCCGGCGCCGGACCCGGCCTACGCAATCAAGGCCGAGGCGCGCGCGCTGCGTCATGCCGGCGATTATTCGCCCTGGCAGGGCTGGATCCCCTGGCTGCTGGTCTCGGCGGTGGTGATCGTCTGGACGATCTTCAATGTGTCCAAGATCGGCCAGCAGGACATCCCCTGGCCGGGGCTCGACCGCGCGGTGTTCATCACCCTCTATAATGCGTCCTATGCCGCAAAATATCTTTTCCAGCCGCTCGGCACCGGCACCGCAATCCTGCTCGCCTGCGTGCTCACCGCAGGCTTGGTGGGCATCGGGCCGGGTGCGTTTCTGCGCGCCGTCTGGCGCACCTGGCAGCAGTCGCGCATCGCCATTCTCACCGTGGCGCTGATCGTCGGGCTGGCCTATCTGATGAATTACGCCGGCATGACCTATACGCTCGGCCTCGGCGTCGCCTCGGTAGGCATCTTCTTCCCGCTGCTCGCCGCCTTCCTCGGCTGGGTCGGCGTGTTCCTCTCCGGCAGCGACACTTCGGGCAATGCGCTGTTCGGCAATCTGCAGGTGGTGGCGGCGACGAAATTGCACCTCAGCCCGGTGCTGATGGCGGCCACCAACTCCTCCGGCGGCGTGATGGGCAAGATGATCTCGCCGCAGAATATTGCAACCGGCGTCTCGACCACCGAATTGAAGGGGCAGGAAGGGGTGGTGTTCGCACGCACCTTCAAGCATAGCATCGCCCTCACCCTGCTGCTCGGCGTGCTGGTGGTGGTGCAGCAGTATCTGATCCCCTGGATCATTCCGCAGTGAGCGGCTGATCCGGCGCCGGCTGGGCAGCGCCGCGCGCAGGATGTAAGAAGCGCCAATGAGCGATCCGCAACCGCCGTCCGAGGGCAGGCCCGCCCTCACCTCCGGCCCTCGCCCGACGCCGGCCGCGCGCCAGCCACGCGCGGCGCGCGCGCGGGGCTGGCGCTGGCTCGGCTGGCTGATCGGCGCGCTTGGCGGCCTTGCCGTGGTGGCCGGCATCGTCGGCCTGGTCGGCCTCTACGGCGCCTATCGGCATTATGCCGCCGACCTGCCCGATCTCGACGGCCTCAAGCACTATCAGCCGCGGGTGATGAGCCGGGTGTTCGACGACGATGCCGGGCTGCTCGCCGAATTCGCCACCGAGCGGCGCATCTTCGTGCCTTATGCCGCGATCCCCGATCTGGTGAAGCAGGCCTTCGTCTCCGCCGAGGATCAGAATTTCTGGACCCATCGCGGCGTCGATCCGCTCGCCATCCTGCGCGCGGCCCTGACCGATCTCGGCCGCGCCGGCGAAAAGCGACGCCCGATGGGGGCCTCCACCATCACCCAGCAGGTGGCCAAGAACATGCTGCTGGGCAACGAGGTCTCGCTCAGCCGCAAGATCCGCGAGGCGATCCTGGCGCTGCGCATCGAGCGCACGCTGAGCAAGCAGCACATTCTCGAACTCTATCTGAACGAGATCTATCTTGGCCAGCAATCCTATGGCGTGGCGGCGGCGGCGCTCGCCTATTTCAACACATCGCTCGACGAAGTGACCCTGCCGGAGGCGGCGCTGCTCGCGGCCCTGCCGAAGGCGCCGAACAATTACAATCCGTTCCGCGACCCCGAGGCGGCGCGCGAGCGGCGCAACTGGGTGCTCGAACGGATGGCCGACGACCATGCGATCACTCAGGCACAGGCGCGCGCGGCGCAGGCGGAGCCGCTGCTGCCGGCGGCCTATCACGCGCCGCAGCCACTGCCGGGCGCCGGCTTTGCCGCCGATGAGATCAAGCGGCAGTTGATCGCCCGCTTCGGCGCCGAGACGACCTCGGAGGGCGGTCTGATCGTACGCAGCAGCCTCGTGCCGGCGTTGCAGCGCGATGCCGACCACGTGTTGCAGGAGGGTTTGCTCGCCTATGACCGCAAACGCGGCGGCTGGCGTGGCCCAGTGGGGCGTCTCGCCACGCCCGGCTGGCAGCAAAACTGGGCCGCGGCCCTGGCGGAGACGCAGGCGCCGCCCGGCATGCCGCCGGGCTGGGCGCTCGCGGTGGTGCTGAATGCCGGCGATGGCACGGCCACGCTCGGCTGGCGGCCGCCGGAGGGCGCGCCGGCGGAAGCGCCGCTGTTGCTCGCTGACCTCGCCTGGGCGCGCACGCCGCACCCCGACGGCCTCGGCCCGGCGCCACGGCGGGTGAGCGAGGTGCTGCATCCGGGCGATGTGGTGATGGTCGAGCCGGCGGCGGCAATTCCCGCCGGCCCGCATCGTCCGGCGCGGCCGGCGCGGCTGCTGCTGCGCCAGATCCCGGCGGTGGAGGGCGCGCTGGTCGCGCTCGACCCGCAGACCGGGCGGGTGCTGGCGCTCGCCGGCGGCTGGAGCCACGCGATGAGCCAGTTCGACCGCGCGACCCAGGCGAACCGCCAGCCCGGCAGCAGCTTCAAACCCTTCGTCTACCTCACCGCCATGGAGCAGGGCATTCCGCCGAGCCAGCAGTTTCTCGACGCGCCCTTCGTCGTCGATCTCGGCGCCGCCGGGCGCTGGCGGCCGAATAATTACGAGAGGGATTTCAACGGCCCGGTCTCGCTGCACGAGGCGTTGATGAAGTCGCTCAATCTGGTGACGCTGCGGGTTGCCGACCGCATCGGCGTGGCGGCCGTGGCGCAGACGGCGATCGGCTTTCACATCGTCGATTCGATGCCGCAGGTGCTGCCGGCCGCCCTCGGCGCCGTCGACACCACGGTGATGCGCATGGCCGGCGCCTATGCCGGGCTCGATACCGGCGGCCGCGAGGTGATCCCCTCGCTGATCGACAGCGTGCAGGACCGTGACGGCCATCTGCTCTGGCGGTCGGGCGCGATCGCCTGCGAAAGCTGCGGCGACGACCCGGCGCATGGCCCGATCCTCGATGATACGCGCAAGCAAGTGGCCGACCCGGCGAGCACGTTCCAGGTGGTGACGATGATGCAGGACGTGATCCGTCGCGGCACCGGCACGGCGGCCGGCGCCGGCCTCAATCGCCCGCTCGCCGGCAAGACCGGCACCACGCAGGATTTCAACGACGCCTGGTTCGCCGGCTTCAGCCCAGATCTCGTCACCATCGTCTGGGTCGGCTTCGACACTCCCGCAACGCTCGGCGAGGGGGCGACCGGCGGCGTGGTCGCCGCACCGATCTGGCATGATTTCATGGCCGCCGCCCTGCACGACCGCCCTGCCCTGCCCTTCGTTCCACCGCCCGATGTCACCCTCGCACCCTGGAACGGCGGCAGCTTCACCGATGCGTTCAAGACCGGCCAGCAGCCCGGCGCCTCCAGCCCGCTCGACGCCGGCGGGATGGCGGCGCAGAGTGCGGCGCCAGCCACGCCGGATGCCGGCGCCGCAGCCGCGCCAAGTGCTGCCACCCCCGCGCCCGACTCCTCGGCGCCGGTGGGTACGCCGGCGTCCGGCACCGCCGCATCGGGCGGCCTCGACAGCCATATGGGCGGCTTGTATTGAAAGCGGCATCGTACTTCCCTGAGCGAGTACCGCGCATGTCCGCCGAAGCCGAGTCCCTGATCCAGCAGATCCAGCAGTCGGTCGCACTGCTGAGGAGGCATCTTTGACTGGGAGGTCGCCACCGCCCGACTCGACGAACTGAACGCCCGCGCCGAAGACCCCTCGCTCTGGGCCGATGCCGCCGCCGCGCAGGGTTTGATGCGCGAGCGCACGCGGCTCTCTACTCTCATCGATTCGGTGCGCGCCCTAGAGACGGAGAGTGCGGAGGCGGTGGAGATGATCGAACTCGCCGAGGCCGAGGGAGAGGCGACGCTCGCCGCCGAGGCAACGGCGGCTCTCGCGGCGCTCGCCGAGACGGCAAAGCAGCGCGAGATCGAGAGCCTGCTCTCCGGCGAGGCCGATGGCTATGACGCCTTCCTCGAGATCAACGCCGGCGCCGGCGGCACCGAGGCGCAGGACTGGGCGGAGATGTTGCAGCGCATGTATCTGCGCTGGTCCGAGCGGCGCGGCTTTTCGGTGCAACTGATCGAGCAGAGCGAGGGCGAGCAGGCCGGCATCAAATCGGCGACGCTCCAGGTCTCCGGCCCGAGCGCCTATGGCTGGCTGAAGACCGAGGCCGGGGTGCATCGCCTCGTGCGCATCAGCCCGTTCGATGCCAACGCGCGCCGGCAGACCAGTTTCGCCAGCGTCTGGGTCTATCCGGTGGTCGATGAAACGATCGAGATCGAGATCAATCCCGCCGATCTCAAGGTGGACACCTTCCGCGCTTCCGGCGCCGGCGGCCAGCATGTCAATAAAACCGACAGCGCCATCCGCATCACCCACCTGCCGAGCGGCATCGTCGTTGCCTGCCAGACCGATCGCAGCCAGCACCGCAACCGAGCGACGGCGATGCAGATGCTGAAGGCGCGCCTATACGAGGCGGAGTTGCAGAAGCGCGAGGCGGCGGCGGCGCAGACCGAGGCGGCGAAGACGGATATCGGCTGGGGCCATCAGATCCGCAGCTACGTGCTGGCGCCGTATCAGATGGTGAAGGATCTGCGCACCGGGGTGGAAAAGGGCAACCCGGCGGCGGTGCTCGACGGCGCGCTCGACGATTTCATGGCCGCCGCCCTAGCCAGTCGCGTGGGCGCCACGCGCAGCGAGGCGAGCGCGCAGGAACGCTGATGGCTGAACGGATCACAGGAATTTCTCCAGGTTGACTTACACGCATGGAGTGTAGGCAACTCGGGTCTATCAATTTCTCGTGCAGCGAGTCCCGATCATGTCCAAAGCCGCCCCCGCCCGCCCGCCTGCTGCGCCGCATCCGCCGGGGCTGTTCAGCGAGCTGAAGGTCTCGGCCCATCTGATGACGCTCGATGCCGGTCTGTTCTGCGTCGTGCAGACGCCGGGCGGCCCGCGCGCCGACCCGGCCGCAGCACTGCCCGGCGTGCGGATTTCGCTGCCGCCGGGTGGAGATGCCAGGGGCGCGGTGCGCATCCTCGCCTTCCGTCCGGATGGCTGGCTCGCCGGGGCGGCGGATGCGGCGCTGGTGCGGGTCGACGAGGGGCCGGCGCAGATCCTCGTCACCATCTATCAGGCGCCGGGCAGCACGGAGAGCGCGCCCCGGCTACAGGTGTTGCGCCTCGCCGAAGAGGCCGCGCGTCCGGCCGCATCCGCCGTTGCCGCCCCACCGGCCGCTGCTCCTCCGCCCGCTGTCGCTCCGGCAGCCGCATCAGCGCCTGTCACGCGCCCGCAGATGCTCGCGCACATGCAAATTCGCGGCGACGTCGCAGCCCAGCTCGGCGAATGGATCGGCGAACGCGGCAGCCAGCGCTGGATCGAGGGCTTCGTCATCAACCCGCCAAGCCCGCTCACGCCGGGCGAAATCGAGTATCAAGGGCTGCTCGGGCGAGATTGGCTGTCGCCCTGGGTGGAGGGCGGGCAGCTCTGCGGCAGCCGTGGCATGGCGCTCCCGCTGCTCGGCCTCAGGGTACGTTTGCGCGGCGCGGCGGCGGAGGGGTTTGCGTGCCACTATCACGTGAGCTTCGTCGATGGCACGCAGCAAGGCCCGCTGGAGGATGGCGCGCTGGCGCAGAGCCCGAATCTCGCCGCCGTGGAGGCGTTCCAAGTGCTGCTCACGCCACGCGAGCCGGCCCCGGCAAAGGGTAAAGCCGGCGCCCGCCGGGCGCGTTGAGCGGCGCTTGGCGACCTCCAGACAAGTGCAGCACTTGTTTCAAAACAATGCCTCAGCCTTTTCGCGATGAAGTTCCTCTTCGTCCATCAGAATTTTCCCGCGCAGTTCCTGCACATCGTGCGCCGGCTGGCCGCGCAGCGCCGCCACGAAATCCTCTTCCTCACCGAGCAGAACGCCAATTTCCTCACCGGCGTGCGCAAACTCACCTACAGCCTGCCGCGCGAGCCGGCCGCCGGCGTGCATGCGGATGCGCGCGAGTTCGAGCAGGCGATGATCCGTGCCGAGGCGGTGGCGCGGGCGGCGCTGTTGCTGCGCAACCTCGGCTTCCGCCCCGACATCATCATCGGCCATCATGGCTGGGGCGAGTTGCTCAACCTGTGCGACGTGTGGGCCGATGTGCCGATGCTCGGCTATTTCGAGTTCTTCTATCGCATCGAGGGCCTCGATGTCGGCTTCGATCCGGAGTTTCCGACCAACCCGGCATTGTTCCCCAGCATCCGGGCGAAGAACATGATCAACCACCTCGCCCTCGACCTCGGCGGCGAGGGGCAAACGCCGACGCGTTTTCAGCAGGAAACCTATCCGGCCTGGGCACGCGAGCGCATCCGCGTGCTGCCCGAGGGCGCCGATCTGTCGCTCTGCCGTCCGGATGCCAGCGCGGCGCTGCGCCCGTTCACCCTCGGTGCGATCCGCGTCGCGCCGGAGGAGACGCTGATTACGTATGTGGCGCGCGATCTGGAGCCCTATCGCGGCGTGCATGTGATGCTGCGCGCACTCCCCGCGCTGCTCGCGGCGCGGCCAAAGCTGCGGGTCATTCTGGTCGGCGGTGACGGCGTGAGCTATGGCGCGCGGCTCGCGCGCGGCAACTGGCGGGAGTATTTCCTCGCTCAGTTACGTGGGCGGATCGATGAGCGCCGCGTGCATTTCCCCGGCCGCATCGACCATGCGGATTACCTGCGCCTGCTGCAACGATCCGACGCGCATGTCTATCTCACCTATCCCTTCGTCGCCTCCTGGTCGCTGCGCGAAGCGCTGGCTTGCGGCTGCGCGGTGGTGGGCAGCGATACGGCGCCGGTGCGCGAGTTCATCACCCATGGCGAGAACGGCCTGCTCACACCGTTCCACGCGCCCGATAAATTGGCGGAGACGGTGCTGCATCTTTTGGAAACCCCTGCACTGGCCAGCACATTACGCAAGGGCGCGCGCGCCTATGCGGAGCGCCATCTCGCCATGCAGCAGCATTTCGAAGCTTTCGAGGCGACCATCGCACGGCTCACCGGGCAGGCGATGGCCGATGGCGGCTAGGGATGCTATGCCCTGCCCATGCGCTCTATTTGGAAAAACTGGTCGATACCGGCAAAGACTCTTTTTGCCGCGCGTTTTCTACGTAGCATCACGCAGGGTTGCCTGGTGGTCGATTTCACTCTCTATCTGCGTTTTCTGCACTGGAGCGCGACATCCATCGGTGCGCTACTAGCCGGCAGTTTCGTGCTCGGCGCGCTGTTGAGCTTGCTGGTTGGGCCGGCCAGCGATCGGATGGGCAGCAAACTCTTGCTCGTGTTCTACGAAATTGCCGTAGCGCTGGCGTTTTTTACGACGGCCTGCACGATCGATCCATGGGCCATCGGATGCGCCGCCGTGTTCGCCGGGTTCGGCCGTGGCGCCAATGGCGCACCGGGCTGCTTCGTGCCGGCGGAATTGAACTGGCTGTCGCGCCTCGTGCGCCCGGGGCGGCTCGGCGCTGCCTATAGCGTGAATACGGCGATGGGTTTCATCGGCATGGGCGTGGGCGCGCTGCTCGCGATCGTGCCCGCGCTCGTTGCCGGTACAACAGAATATCGCCCGCTGTTTCTTATGGGCGGCGGGATCGCGCTGGTCATCGCCGCCTTGCTGGCGATCACGCCAGAGGCACGTGCACGCCGCACGTCGGTCAGCAAGACTGTAGTACCAATCGATATAGAAGTTATTACAAAAAAAACCGATCGATATCGGATGGGACAGATCGTGGTGATCAATGTGTTCAGCGGGATTTCCCTGGGGCTGTCCGGGCCGTTGATCGCGTATTGGTTCGCGGTCAAATTTCACCTCGACGCACTCCACATCGGCCCAGTTCTCGCGATGGCTTTTTTTGCGTCGGCATTTGCCGCTTTTACCACTGGCTGGCTTGCCGAGACTTTCGGCTCGGCGCGTGTTTTTGTCGCCATGCAAGCCGTCGGTACTCTGCTGCTATTCAGCTTTCCCTTCATTCCGTCATTTTCGTTAGCGGCAATGGTATGGATATTACGATTTGCTATCGAACGCGGTGCGACCGGCGCGATGGAAGCGGTGATCGTCGGGCTGGTCGGATTCCGCAACCGAGGGCTGGCCGGCGGCATCAGTACCGCCTCACTGGCGCTACCGCGCGCGCTCGGCCCCATCGGGGCCGGTCGCTGGATCGCAGAGGGCGACCTGATGGCACCGTTTCTGACGGCCGCAGTCCTGCAAACGGTCTATGCCGTATTGTTCGGCATCGCTTTCATGTCGCGAGATCGTGATATCACAAACTATTGAGTTTTCTGCCGGATGAAAGGGGATTGCCAGAAACGATCATACAGTCTGGTATGTCGGTTTCGTAATGCTGGCGACCGCTGGTATCGCGTTAGGGTGGTCGATCTCCCGAGATCATGAGTCCGATTGGATATGTATATGCATTGGCTGCGCCGAAGATTTTCTAAATCACGGCATGATCGCAGGTATTTTCAAACCGATTGGAGACAGGCGTCGATCATCTACGTGCTGAAATGGGGCGGTCTTGGCAGCGTTCTCACCACGCGACCCTTTTTGCAGATGCTGCGCAGTGTCGTCGGTAAATCACGCAAAATTGTTTATATCACATCAAGCTCCAATGCACACCTCGTCGAGAGAATGGGGTTGGTCGATCAAATTCTCGTGCTCGACCCCGCAAAATTCGCGACCATTGCCACGCTGCGCTTGGCAAAACGTCTGCGCAGTACGGTTCCGTCGGTATTTTTTGACCTGCAGATTCACACGCACCGCCGTCTCGCACGGCGGATTGCTTGGCTGAGCGGCGCCTCCCGGCGCTTCGGTTTCTTTCGTCCACGCGAGCGCCTGCCACGCTCGTATCATGGCATCTATGCCAATCCGTTCGCACCGGTCGATCAACTCTATCGGGAAATGGCACTGCCATTCGGAGCGGCCAATGTGGAACCGATACGCGATCAGCCGCTCGCGATCAGCCCGGTCGACGACGACAAGGCCGCAGCCTTGCTGCATGGCTGGCACCGTGCGGGCGAACCTCTTCTCATCGTCAATCCCAATGCTTCCGCGACGGCCTATGTGCGCCGATGGCCGATCTCGTATTACAGCCAGTCCATCGCGATGCTGATCCGCGAGGTGCCGCGGTTGAAAATCGCCTTGATCGGGTCGGCCGCGGAAGCGAGCTACGTGCGAAGCCTTGAAGCAACACTCCCCCCGCATGGGGACCGGGTGAGGAATTTCGCTGGTTTGACCTCGCTCGGCAGCTTGATGGCGCTGCTCTCGCGGGCCGATTGCGTGCTGAGCAACGATAGCGGCCCTCTGCACCTCGCACTCGCGCTGGAGGTTCCGGTCGTCGGCCTGTTCGGCCCGGTGCATCCCAACCATAATGCGCAATTGGGGCATAAGAGGCGCAAGATCATTCTCTACAAACCGATGTTGTGCAGCCCCTGCGTGCATTACGCATCGCCGCCTCCGTGCGGAGGAGACAATCGCTGCATGACATCCATCGCGCCGCAGCATGCCGTGGATGCCTGCCTCCGTTTCCTCTCCGATCGCCATCCGCGCGAGCGGGGTTCCCTATCGGAATGGCGCTTCGACGGTGCCATGCGGGAGGGCGCGCTCATACCCATGGGGTGATGCGTCCTTCAAGCCCGCATCAAACACCCAGAGCCGCGCGCATCGCCCGCCCCGCAACGGCCGGCGCATGGAGCGCGCGGATCCGTCGCGCCCCCCGCGCGCCGATGGCACGCGCCTCTGCGGGGTGTTCATGCACCGCGCGCAGCGCCGCCGCCGCCATGGCGATATCCGGCTCGGCCCAGACCTGGCCCTCGGCACCGGGATAGGCACCCGGTGGCACCGGCACCAGAGCGTAGTCGATCACATAGGCGCACGCATGCGTCGCGAAATCCGTGGTGCCGGCATAGGAGGTGAGGATCACCGGGCGGCCGAGCCACATTGCCTCCGCCGGCAGGCGCCCAAAACCCTCGCTGCGGTGCAGCGAGACGAAGGCGTCGCAATCGGCGAGCAGCGCCAGCATCGCGCTGCGCGGGAGGCTCGCGTCGATCAGTTCGATGCGCGGATCCTCGCACAATGCCGCAAGACGCGCCGCCGCCGCCGGCATCGCCGCCGCACCCTGCGTCTTCAGCCGCAACCGCACACCCTGCTCGGTGGGGGGGGAAGGCGCGATGAAAGGCGGCGATCACCGCCTCGGGGTTTTTCCGGGCGATGTAAGAGCGATAGTCGAAGGCGAACAGGAAGTGCGTCGGCGCGTTTGGACTGCGCACCGGCGCCGCCGGCCCGGGCAGGATCACCGCCGGCGGCACCCGTCGTACCGGGCGCAATGCCTCGGCGGCGAAAGCCTCGGCGGCGAAGGCGCTGGCGGCCCAGATTTCATCGTAAAAGGCAAAGCCGTGCCGCCACTCCGCCGGCAGCCGCGCCAATTCCCACGCCCAGCAGCCAATGCTGCGCCGCGCCACCACGCCGTGCGCCCGCAGCGCGCGCCAGTCCGCCACCGCCGTATCGGCGTTGAGGAATACCAGATTCACCGCGAGTTCGACCGGCATCCCCGGCGGCAACGGCACGCCCTCGGCGTCGAGAATGGCGTCGCTGTCGCGGTCGATCAGCAGGATATCGACGCAACCGGCGGCGCGCAGGGCGGCGGCCGCCGTGCGCACATCCTCGCCCCGGCCGGAGGCGACGGTGAGTTGCCCGGTCAGCCCGATCGCCGCGTGACGCGGGGGAAGCTGCGGCGGCGGTAATGGTGGCAGTGCGTATAGTTCGGCGAGCATCGTGCCGGCATAGCTCGCGGCGAGATGCGCCTCCGCCCAAGCGCGCAGCCCGGCCGCATCCTCGGGCGCGAAGGCGGCGCGCAGATCGGCGCGCGCCCGATACAGCAAATCGAGCACGCCGGGCAGGCCATGCGGCGGCACCGGCCGGCGCAGCGCCGCCTCCAGCGCGGGGTCGAAGCAGGCGAGCGGCAGGGCCAGTTCGGGCAGACCATGTTCGAGCAGCCAGAGCAGGAAGCCGCAGAGCCCCGCGTCGCTGTCGAGCGGAAAGCCGGCTTGCAGATCGGCGCGCAACTCCCACAAGGCCAGGGCAGCGCGGTTCAGCGCGTAACCGCCGCCGGCAATGCCGCTCGGAGCGGCGAAATAGGCCCGCACCGGCGCCACCATCGCCGCCGGCCAGCCGAAGCGATGCGGCGCCAGCAGCGCATACCACAGCCCATGCGCGAGCCGGCCCAGCCGATCGGCGGGAAACCCCTGCCAATGCGGCAGAAAAGCGCGTGCCGCACCAGCCCCACGCAGGATGCGCATGCCCTCGGTGATCGGCACATCGCCATGGAGCGCGCCCACCGCCGCCGGTGCCACGAGGGCCGCGAGGCAGTGCGGCCCGATCCACGCCGGATCAAGCTCGCCCTCCTCGATGCCGGCGGTGAGCGCCCAGGCGAGGAAATCCTCCACGCTCGCGCGGGTGTCGAGCCGGTAGATCTGGCGCAGATCGCCCCGCCGCTCCCATGCCAGCGCAACCGCCCCGGGCAGATGGAACGGCACCGCCTCCACCAGCAACACCACCTCCTCGGCGAGGAACTCGGCCGCCATCGCCGCCGGGCCGGTCCAGCCGCGCGTGGCGAGCGAGGCGAACGGCACTGGTGGAGGAGCCGCCAGCCGCAATGTGGCGGCGATGCTGCGCGGATCGATCCCCTCGGCCGCCGGGTCGATCCGGTGCAGCCAGCGGTAAAAGGCGGCAAGCCCCGCCGGGGTGGCGATATCGAAGCCGGCGCGCAGATCGGCGCGGTCACGCCAGAGCTGATGCATCGCCCGCGTGAGACCAGGCACCCCCTCCTGCGGCGCGTCGAAATCCGCGCCGGTGAGGGTCAGCGGCGCCTGCGGATCGCGCCGTCCGGCATCGATCTCGGCCAGCAGCCAGCGCCGCATGCACGGCTCGATCGGCCGGCCGTCAGCGAAGCTGCCGAAGCCGTAGCGCAGTCCCCGCGTCGCCGCCCAGAAATTCGCCCGCACCGTCGCGACGAATGCCGCGCAAAGCTCGGCCGCCGCGCCGATGTCGGCGCGGCTGAAGCGATCCTGATGGCGCGAGAGGCTGGCGCCGTCGTCGGGGTCGATGCCGCTGAAATGAAAGAACACCAGCGGGCGCCCCGCACCAGCCAGCCGCCGTCCGCCGCGCGCGTGACGCGCCGGTGCGCCAGGTTCCAATAGGCCACGTTGCAGCCCGGATGGTGCAGGATGCGCAAGCTGGGCAGAAAGCCCGGAGCAAGGTCGAGCCAGCGCTGGTCGGTGAACAGATGGCCGGCGATATCGATCCGGCAATGCAGCACGCAGCGCTCGGCCCACCAATCGAGCAGCCGGCGTGCCGGGACGCCGTCACGGAGGGCGATGAAGCCGAGATTATAGACGCCGGATTTGAGGATGGTGAGATCGGATGGCTCGCGCCCGTCCTGCAACGGGTGCTGGATATGCGGGGTGAGCACGCAGCTCGACCGCGCGAGGGCCGCGAACACCGGATCGAGCGGCGCGAACAGCAGCGTATCGGGATCGAGATAGCACAGCGCGCGCACCCCGCGCCGGTGCAGGAAATAGCGGCAGGCGAACGGCTTGAGCGCGGTATTGAATTCCGTCACCCCGTACCAGAGCGCCATGTTGGCGAGCAGCGGGGCCTCCAGCGCCGCGCAGTCGATCAGTTCGGCGGCGAGATCGAGGCCGGGGAAAGCGCGCGGCGTGTCGGCGAGCACGATGAAACGCGCGGCGCCCGGCTGCCAGCGGCGCACGCTCTGCATCAGGCTCGCGGCATAGCTGATGTAGTTGGCCGAGCAGATGGTGAACACCGCCCGGCCAGAGACAATGCGACCGGCGCCTCTGGCCAAGGTGATGCTCGGGCTGGCGCGACGCCGCGTTCAGCCGGCCGCCTTCTCAGCCGGCCGCCGGGGCGATCTCGTGATGGGCGAGCATCTCCAGCACGCGCACCATGCCGGAATGATCCCACGCCGCGCCGCCGGCGGCCGAGGCGGCGTTGAACAGCTCCTGACAGGTCGCGGTGTTCGGCAGGCTGAGGCCGAGGCTGCGCGCGCCGGCGAGCGCCAGGCTGAGGTCTTTCTGATGCAGGGCGATGCGGAAACCGGGAGCGAAATTGCGTTCGATCATGCGCTGGCCATGCACTTCGAGAATACGCGAGGCGGCGAAGCCGCCCATCAGCGCCTGGCGCACCCGCGCCGGATCGGCGCCCGCCTTGGCGGCGAACAGCAGCGCCTCGCCCACCGCCTCGATGGTAAGCGCCACGATGATCTGATTGGCGACCTTGGTGGTCTGCCCATCGCCATTCTCGCCGACCAGGGTGATGTTCTTGCCCATCAGGGCGAAGATCGGCCGCGCCGTCTCGAAGGCGCGCGCGGGGCCGCCGACCATGATGGTCAGGCTCGCCGCCTTCGCGCCGACATCGCCGCCAGACACCGGGGCATCGAGATAATCGCAGCCGAGATCGTTGATCCGCTTGGCGAAATCCTTGGTGGCGAGCGGCGCGATCGAACTCATGTCGATCACCAGCTTGCCCGGCGAGAGCCCCTCGGCGACTCCATTGGGGCCGAACAGCACCGCCTCCACATCCGGCGTGTCGGGCAGCATGGTGATGACGATGTCGGCCTGACGCGCAACCTCGCGCGCGCCATCGCAGCGCACCGCGCCGGCATCGAGCAGAGCGGCCGGCGGCGCGCTACGGGTATGGATGAACAGCGTATGGCCGCCCTCGATCAGGTGCTGCGCCATCGGCCGCCCCATGATGCCGAGGCCGATGAAACCGATCTTGCTCATGGTGATCTTCTCCCTATTGAGTCTGGTGGATGCTTCAGGCGGCGGTGGGAAGATCGAGGATTTCCTCGAATTCGGTGACGGCATCGATCTCACCGCCCATCGCGATATTGGTCACGCGTTCCAGGATAACCTCCACCACCACTGGCACCCGATAGGTCGCCATCCATGCCTTGGCCTGGGCGAAGGCGCTGGCCAGCGCTGCCGGGTCGGTGACGCGGATCGCCTTGCAGCCGAGCCCCTCGACCACCGCCACGTGATCGACGCCATAGCCCTTCAATTCTGGCGCATTGATGTTGTCGAAGGCAAGCTGCACCCCGTAATCGATGTCGAAATTACGCTGCGCCTGGCGGATCAGGCCGAGATAGGCGTTGTTCACCAGCACGTGCAGATAGGGCAGGTTGAACTGCGCGCCGACCGCCAGTTCCTCGATCATGAACTGGAAATCGTAATCGCCGGAGAGGGCGACGATCGGGCGATCCGGGTCGGCGGCGCGCACGCCGAGCGCTGCCGGCATGGTCCATCCCAGCGGTCCGGCTTGCCCGGCGTTGATCCAGTTGCGCGGATGATAGACATGCAAAAACTGCCCGCCGGCGATCTGCGACAGGCCGATGGTGCTGACATAGCAGGTATCGCGGCCGAAGGCGGCATTCATCTCCTGATAGACGCGCTGCGGCTTGATCGGGATGGCGTCATAATCGGTCCGCCGCTGCATCCGCGCCTTGCGCGCGCGGCACGCCTCCGCCCACGCGCCGCGATCGGGCAGCGTGCGTTCGCGCGCCGCCTCGATGAACAGATCGAGCGCCGCCCCGGCGTCGGAGACGATGCCGAAATCGGGGGTGAACACGCGGCCGATCTGCGTCGGCTCGATATCGACATGCACGAAACGCCGCCCTTTGGTGTAGACCTCGACCGAGCCGGTGTGCCGGTTCGCCCAGCGATTGCCGATGCCGAGCACGAAATCGGACTCCAGCAGCGTCGCATTGCCATAGCGATGGCTGGTCTGCAGCCCGACCATGCCGGCCATCAGCGGGTGGTCATCGGCGATCGCCCCCCAGCCCATCAGGGTCGGGATCACCGGAATGCCGGTCAGCTCGGCGAATGCGACCAGCCGGTCGCTGGCGTCGGCATTGATGATGCCGCCACCGGCGACGATCAGCGGACGCTCGGCACTCGCCAGCATATCGAGCGCGTGGTCGATCTGCGCCCGCGTGGCACAGGGCTTATAGGCCGGCAGCGGCGCGTAGGTCTGTGGCTCGAAGGAGATTTCCGCCATCTGCACGTCGAACGGCAGATCGATCAGCACCGGCCCCGGCCGGCCGGAACGCATGATGTGGAACGCCTGCTGGAACACCTGCGGCACCAGCCCCGGCTCGCGCACCGTCACCGCCCATTTGGTGACCGGGCGGGCGATCGATTCGATATCGACGGCCTGGAAATCCTCCTTGTAGAGCCGCGCGCGCGGCGCCTGGCCGGTGATGCACAGAATCGGGATGGAATCCGCCATCGCGGAATAGAGCCCGGTGATCATATCGGTACCGGCCGGGCCGGAGGTGCCGATGCAGACGCCGATATTGCCGGCCCGCGCGCGGGTATAGCCCTCGGCCATATGCGCGGCCCCCTCGACGTGCCGTGCGAGCACGTGGCGGATGGCGTTGCGCGGGCGGAGTGCTGCATAGAGCGGATTGATCGCCGCACCCGGCACGCCGAACGTCGTGGTGACGCCTTCGCGTTCGAGCACGTGAACCGCTGCATCGATGGCGCGCATCCGGGGCATGTTCGTTGTCCTCCTGATTGATGATCCCGTTATACAGTGCCCTTAGAGAGGTTTGGAAAATTTTCCGCGATATGGAATTCAGCTTGGAATTTTCTTTTAAATCATGCATTTGCACAAAACCGTTTTGGAGATCCCATGCAGAAAACCGCCAGTGCGAGCCGCGACCAGGTGCAATCGGTGGTGCGCGCCCTCGCTCTGCTGAACCGGCTGGCGGAGGCGGAGGAAGCGGCGACGCTGACCGAGCTCGCCCAGCAGGTCGGCCTCTCGCCCTCCACCGCGCATCGGCTGCTGGCGACGCTGGAGCAGGAGCGCTACGTCCGCTTCGATGCCGAACGGCGCGCCTGGACGATCGGCGTGCAGGCCTTCGTCGCCGGCAGCGCCTTCGTCAAAAGCCGCAACATCGTCGCCCTCGCCCGTCCCCGCATGCGCGCCCTGATGGAAGCGAGTGGCGAGACCGTCAATCTCGCCGTCGAGGACCGTGGCGAGGCGATCTATCTGGCGCAGGTCGAGTGTCGGCAGATGATGCGCGCCTTCGCCCGTCCCGGCGCCCATGTGCCGCTGCATTGTTCGAGCGTCGGCAAGGCGCTGCTCGCCGCCATGCCGGAGTTGCAGTTGACGCGCATCCTGCACCGCCACGGCCTGCCCCGGCTCACGGTGAAAACGCGCAGTACCCCCGCGGCGCTACGCGCCGACCTCGCCCAGGCGCGCAGCCACGGCTATGCGCTCGACGACGAGGAGCATGCGGTCGGGCTGCGCTGCGTGGCCAGCGTGGTGTTCGATGAGAATGCCGAGGCGGTGGCGGCGGTCTCGATCTCCGGCCCGCTGGCGCGCATCCCCGACGAACGCCTGCCTCTGCTCGGCGATCTGGTGCGCCGCGCCGCCGCGAGCATGACCGCCGACCTCGGCGGGCGGACACCATCCAGGGAAACCCGGGGCGCGCTTGCACCTGATGAGTAGGCTACGCCCTCCCCTTTCCGAGCCGCAGCATTCCAGCCTACTCTTTGCGGGCTACAGAAGGAGGAAACGCCATGCTGGACTTGACCGGAAAAGTCGCCATCGTCACCGGCGCGGGCGCGGTCGGGCCGGGTTGGGGCAATGGGCGGGCGACGGCGACGCTGCTGGCGCGGCAGGGGGCGGCGGTATTCCTGATCGATGTCGTCGATGCCGCCGTGGAAGAAACGCGCCAGACCATCGTGGCGGAGGGCAATGTCTGCGCCGCGTATCGCTGCGACATGCTCGATGCCGCCGCCGTGCAGGAGATGGTGCAGGCGTGCCTCACGCGCTTCAAACGCCTCGACATATTGGTCAACAACGTCGGTGGTTCCGATCCGGGCGACCCGGTCGGCATGAGCGAGGCGGTGTGGGATCGGCAGATCGATTTCAACCTGAAAACCGCATTCCTCGGCTGCAAATATGCCTTGCCGGTGATGGTGGAGCAAGGCGGCGGCGCCATCGTCAATCTCTCCTCGGTCTCCGGCATGCGCAACGCGCCGGATCGCTCGCACGTCGCCTATAGCGCGAGCAAGGCGGCGGTGATCCAGTTCTCCCGCTCGATCGCCGGCACCTATGTGAAGCAGGGTATCCGCTGCAACACCGTCGTCCCCGGCCTGATGCACACGCCGCTCGTCGAGCATCGCCTGGCGCGGCAGGTGTCCGGCAACGATGTGGAGGCGCTGATCGCGCGGCGCAACGCGCAGGCGCCGATGGGCCGCATGGGCACGGGGTGGGACGTCGCGCATGCGGTGCTGTTCCTCGTCTCCGACGAGGCCGGCTATATCACTGGCACGGAGATCGTCGTCGACGGCGGTTACACCACCTTCGGCCCCGGCGCCGCATGACGGAGGCAGCAGCATGAGCGAGGAACGTTTCAGCCCCCTCACCCCGGAACAGATGACGCCGGCGCAGCAGCGCATGGTGGCCGGCATCGCCGCCGGCCCGCGCGGCGGCGATTTGCGCGGGCCGTTCAAGGCGCTATTGCGCAGCCCGGAGCTGGGCGACCGGCTTCAACGCGTCGGCGCCTATATCCGTTTCGAGAGCAGCATTCCGCAGGCGCTGAACGAGATGGCGATCCTGCTCGCCGGGCGGCACTGGAATGCGCAGTTCGAATTCTATGCGCATCGCCAACTCGGCCTGAAGGCGGGGATGCGCCCGGCGATCGCCGATGCGATCGCCCTCGGCGAGCGGCCCGAACCGATGGACGCCGATGAAACGATCGTGTGGGAATTCGCCGAGGAACTGCTCCGCACCACGGAGGTCTCGGACGCGAAATTCGCCGCCGTCGTCGGCCGTTTCGGCGAACAGGGGGTGGTCGATCTCGTCGCCGCCATCGGCTATTACAGCATGGTATCGATGATCCTGAACGTCGATCGGGTGCAACTGCCACCGGGCGAGGCATTGCCGCTCAAACCGCTGCCGCGCCGGGCGTGACGATACTGCGAACGAGGAGTGCGTGAGCCGATGAGTGAATTGTTCCAACCGCTGCGCCTGGGCGGCCTAGATCTCGCCAACCGCATCATCATCGCCCCGATGTGCCAGTATTCGGCAGAGGACGGCGCGGCGACCGACTGGCACATGATCCATCTCGGCCATCTGGCGCTCTCGGGTGCTGGGATGCTGATCATCGAGGCAACCGCGGTCTCGCCCGAGGGGCGGATCTCGTCCGGCGATCTCGGCCTCTATTCCGATGCCGACGAGGCGGCGCTGGCGCGGGTGCTGCGGGCCATCCGCGCGCATGCGCCGATCGCGCTCGCGGTGCAACTGGGCCACGCCGGCCGCAAGGGATCGAGCCGCGCGCCATGGGATGGCGGCACGCAGATCGCGCCCGACGAGGCGGGCGGCTGGCGGGCGCTCGCGCCCTCCGCGCTACCGCATGCGCCGGGCGAGGTGGCGCCGGCGGCACTCGACGATGAGGGGATCGAACAAGTGCGCCGGGATTTCGTCGCCGCCGCGCGCCGCGCGGCGCGTCTCGGTTTCGATGGCATCGAAATCCATGGCGCACACGGCTATTTGTTACACCAGTTCCTCTCGCCGCTCGCCAACCAGCGCAATGATGCGTATGGCGGCGATCTCGCCGGGCGGATGCGCTTGCCGCTCGAAATTTTCGATGCGGTACGCGCGGTGTTTCCGGCCGAAAAGCCGGTGTGGATGCGCGTCTCGGCCACCGACTGGGTATCCGGCGGCTGGGATGTCGAGAGCACCATCGCCCTCGCCGAGGCGCTCGCGGCGCGCGGCTGTGCCGCCATTCACGTGAGCTCCGGCGGCATCTCGCCGTTACAGAAAATTCCGCTCGGGCCGGGCTATCAGGTGCCCTTGGCGCAACAGGTGAAGGCGGCGGTCGGCCTGCCCACCATCGCCGTCGGGCTGATCACCGACGCCGCGCAGGCGGAAGCGATCATCGCCAAGGGCGAGGCGGATGCAGTCTCGCTGGCGCGCGCCATGCTCTATGACCCGCGCTGGCCCTGGCATGCGGCAGCGACCCTCGGCGCCCAGGTCAGCGCGCCGAAGCAATACTGGCGCTCGCCCCCGCGCGGGGTGGCCGATCTGTTCAAGGCCGCCGCATTCGGCCAGCGATAGAAACAATACGGAACGCTTCAGGCATCTTCCGTATCGAGCGCATAGCCGGCGGCGCGCACGGTGCGGACCATGTCTGCCTCGCCCTCGGCGTTGATCGTCTTGCGCAGGCGGCGGATGTGCACATCGACGGTGCGCGGCTCGACATGGATCTCCGCCCCCCAGACCGCGTCGAGCAACTCCTCGCGCGAGAACACCCGGCGCGGATGCTGGAGGAAAAACTCCAGCAGGCGGAATTCGGTCGGCCCGAGCAACAACTTTCGCCCGTTGCGTTCGGCGCGGTGGGCGGCGAGGTCCATCACGATGCCCTGGAATTCGAGCCGCCCCTTCGCCGGCACCGTGTTGCTCCGCCGCAGCAGCGCACGCATGCGCGCGAGCAGTGCTTCCATGTTGAACGGCTTGGTGATGTAGTCATCGGCACCGGTGTTCAGGCCACGCACCGCATCCTGATCCTCGGTGCGCGCGGTGACCATGATCACCGGCAGATCGCGCGTGGCGGGGCGGCGGCGTAGCTGGCGGCAGACCTCGATGCCGGAAAGGCCCGGCAGCATCCAGTCGAGCAGCACGATATCCGGCATCGTCTCCGCGACATGGGCGAGCGCCTCCTGCCCGTCGCTCGCCTCGTCGACGCGAAACCCCTGTTTTTCGAGATTGTAGCGCAGCATGGTGAGAAGCGCCGGCTCGTCTTCCACCAGCAGCACCAACGGCCGCGCCGGATTGCCGATCGCCTCGACCATGTTGCGGCTCCTCTCGTTCGTTACCTGTACCATTCTCAGGCCCCCGCCGGCCGCACGACGGCATAGGCGCTGTTCTGCCCCTTCGGCCGGCCCTCGGGCAGCACCGTGCCGGTTGCGACATAATGCACCTTCTCGGCGATGTTGGTCGCATGATCGCCGATGCGTTCGAGATTCTTGATGATGAACAGCAGATGCGTGCAGGGCGTGATGTTGCGTGGATCTTCCATCATGTAGGTGATCAGCTCACGGAAGATGGTGTTGTAGAGATCGTCCACCGCCTCGTCCGAACGCCACACCTCGATCGCGCGCGCGGCATCCGATTCACCCACCGCGTCCATCACCAGTTTCAAATTCTCCTGCACCAGCCTTGCCATATGCGCGACACCGGTGAGGCTGTAGGGCAGCGGGAACTGCGCCAGCACGATGCTGCGCTTGGCGACGTTGGAGGCATAATCGCCGATGCGCTCGAGATCGGAGGTGATCTTCAGCGCCGCGACGATCTGGCGCAGATCGTCAGCGAGCGGCTGGCGCAGCGCGAGCAGGCGGATGACGAACTGCTCCACCTCGCGCTCCAGCGCATCGACGCTGGGATCGGCCTCCACCGCGAGGGTGGCGGCGGCGCCGTCGTTCTGCACCACCGCCTGCGCCGCCATCGCCACCTGCGTCTCGACGATGCCGCCCATGTCGGTCACGCGCGAACGCAGCCGGGCGAGTTCCTGCTCATAGCTTTTGACGATATGTCCACTGCCTTCGGCCATCAGTCCCTCCTCACCCAAACCGTCCGGTGATGTATTC
>DAHXNW010000250.1 GCA_027365195.1 Acetobacteraceae bacterium | reverse complement strand
ACCTATGAGGTCGCCGAGACCAAAGTGACCCAGGTGATGGATCTGGCGCGGCAGAATCAGCATCCGCTGCAATGCACCATCGAAAAAGACTGAACGGGGCTGCGTGCCGCGCGGAAAAGACATGATCTGGAAAGAATACTGGTGCAGAATACCGCCGGGATGACCATGTATCGGGTGATGGTGGGGTGAGGCGGCCGGCCCGGTGCGATCGGTTCGCACCCCGGCCCTGACGGTGGCGGCCCGCCATCGGCCGCGAAACAGCGAAGGAGCGTTGCTTCATGTTGTCACGAAATCTCGAACAGACGCTCCATCGTGCCCTGTCGCTCGCCAGCGATCGCCGGCATGAATACGCCACCTTGGAGCATCTGCTGCTCGGCCTCGCGGAAGACAGCGATGCGGCGACGGTGCTGCGCGCCTGCGGCGTCGATCTCGACAAATTGCGCACCGATCTGACCGAATTCCTCGACAAGGATCTCTCCGGCCTCGCCAGCGAGCGGCCGGGCGACCCGAAACCCACCGCCGGCTTCCAGCGCGTGGTGCAGCGTGCTGCGATCCACGTGCAATCCTCCGGGCGCGACGAAGTGACCGGGGCCAACGTGCTGGTGGCGCTGTTCAGCGAGCGCGAGAGCCATGCCGTCTATTTTCTGCAACTGCAGGACATGACCCGGCTCGATGCGGTGAATTTCATCAGCCACGGCATCGCCAAGGCGCCGGGGCGCACCGCGAGCCGCCCGGTGCAGGGTTCGTCGGCGCCGGGCGAGGGGGCGGCGGAGCCGGAGCGCGAAGAGAAACCCGGCCGGCGCGGGCAGGACGCGCTCGGTACCTATTGCGTCAACCTCAACAAAAAGGCGATGGCCGGCAAGATCGACCCGCTGATCGGGCGTGAGCACGAGATCGAGCGGACGATACAAATCCTCTGCCGGCGCACCAAGAACAACCCGCTGTTCGTCGGCGACCCCGGCGTCGGCAAGACGGCGATCGCCGAGGGGCTGGCCAAGCGCATCGTCGAGGGCGACGTGCCGGAGGTGCTGGCGAAATCGACCATCTATGCCCTCGACATGGGCGCCCTGCTCGCCGGAACGCGCTATCGCGGCGATTTCGAGGAACGGCTGAAGGCGGTCGTCACCGAAATGGAGGCGCAACCGGGGGCTGTGCTGTTCATCGACGAAATCCATACCGTGATCGGCGCCGGCGCCACCAGCGGCGGGGCGATGGACGCCTCCAACCTGCTCAAGCCGGCGCTCGCCTCCGGCACGCTGCGCTGCATCGGCAGCACCACCTACAAGGAATTCCGCAACTATTTCGAGAAGGACCGCGCCCTCGTTCGCCGCTTCCAGAAGATCGACGTCAACGAGCCTTCGGTCGAGGATGCGGTGAAAATCCTGCGCGGGCTGAAGGCGAATTACGAAAAGCACCACAAAGTGCGCTACACCGAAGAGGCCGTGCGGGCGGCGGTGGAATTGTCGGCGAAATACATCAACGACCGCAAGCTGCCCGACAAGGCGATCGACGTGATCGACGAGGCCGGCGCCTCGCGCATGCTGCTGCCCGAGAACAAGCGCCGCAAGACCGTCACCTTGCGCGATGTGGAGGAGATCGTCGCCAAGATCGCGCGCATTCCGCCCAAATCGGTCTCCGCCGACGACAAGGAGACGCTGCGCAATCTGGAGCGTGATCTGAAGGCGATGGTGTTCGGCCAGGACCGCGCGATCGAGGCATTGGCGGCGGCGATCAAGCTCTCCCGCGCCGGGCTGCGCGAGGGCGAGAAGCCGATCGGCAATTACCTGTTCAGCGGCCCGACCGGCGTGGGCAAGACCGAGGTGGCCCGCCAGCTCGCCGCCACCCTCGGCATCGAGCTGATCCGCTTCGACATGAGCGAGTATATGGAGCGCCATTCGGTCTCGCGGCTGATCGGCGCGCCGCCGGGCTATGTCGGCTTCGACCAGGGCGGCATGCTCACCGATGCGATCGACCAGCATCCGCATGCGGTGCTGCTGCTCGACGAGATCGAGAAGGCGCATCCCGATCTGTTCAACATCCTGTTGCAGGTGATGGACCACGGTAAGCTCACCGACCACAATGGCAAATCGGTCGATTTCCGCAACATCATTCTGATCATGACGACCAATGCCGGGGCGTCGGACATGGCGCGCGAGGCGATCGGCTTCGCCCGCGAGGCGCGGGTGGGCGAGGATGAGGAGGCGATCAAGCGCCTGTTCACC
>DAHXNW010000235.1 GCA_027365195.1 Acetobacteraceae bacterium | reverse complement strand
CAAAATTTTCCCTTGCGTAAAGCCCCGGCTTTCACCATGTTCCGCCGCCTTGGCCAAAGGGGGCGCGCTGCCCAACCGGCCGTCTACTGGGTGGAGGGGTTTGCGATGAACGCACTCATGCCACTGGGGATGGTCTCGGATGCTCCGAGCGAGAACCAGACGTGCGATGCCGCGGCAGCGGAGCCGAAAGACTATTTCGTCGAGCGGGACGGACAGAAATTTGCCGGCATGCATCTGCTGGTGGATTTGTGGGGCGCGCGCGGCCTCAACGATCCGGCGCGGATCGATGCGGCGCTGCGGGCGGCGGCGCTGGCCGCCGGGGCAACCATTCTGCACGGCCATTTTCATCATTTTTCGCCGAACGGCGGCGTCTCCGGCGTGCTGGTGCTGGCGGAGAGCCATATCTCCATCCACACATGGCCGGAGCGCGATTTCGCGGCGATCGACATCTTCATGTGCGGCGCCTGCGATCCTTATCTCTCGGTGCCGCTGCTGCGCGAGGCTTTCGCCCCGCAGTCCGTCACTTTGAGCGAACAGCGGCGCGGCCTGCTCGGCTGAAGGGGCGGCGATGACCATCGAGTCCTGGATCAACGAATCGCTGTACCCCGACTGGGGGCAACGCTTCCGCGTGCGCCGCGAGCTGGCGCGGGTGAAGAGCGCATTCCAGGATATCGTCATCTTCGAGAGCGAATCGCATGGCCGGGTTCTGGTGCTTGACGGCGTCATCCAGATCACCGAGGCTGATGAATTCGTCTATCAGGAGATGCTCGCCCATGTGCCGCTGCTGGCGCATGGCGCGGCCAGGCGTGTGCTCATCATCGGCGCCGGCGATGGCGGCGTGCTGCGCCGTGTGCTGCAGCATCGCGGTATCGAACGCGCGGTGATGGTGGAGATCGACGGCGAGGTGATTCGCCTGTCGAAGGCATTCCTGCCCGGCATCGGCGGTCAGGCGTGGCAGGATCCGCGCGCCGAGGTGATCGTGGGTGACGGGATCGACTATGTGCGCCGGGCGGCGGATGCCGCCTTCGATGTCATCATCGTCGACAGTACCGATCCGATCGGTGTGGGTGAGGTGCTGTTCACCGACGATTTCTATGCCAATTGCGCGCGTGTGCTCTCGTCGCGCGGTATCATCGTCAATCAATGCGGCGTGCCGTTCATGCAGGCCGACGAACTGCGCGAGACCAGCGCGCGGCGTGCCCGCTTCTTCCCTCATGTCGGCGCCTATGTCGCGGCGGTGCCGAGCTATGTCGGTGGCTTCATGACACTCGGCTTCGCCGCCAAGCAGCCCGGCACGCACAGCCTGCCCGCCGCCGAACTGCGCGCCCGCGCCGAGCTCGCTGGCATCGCCGGGCAGACGCGGTATTGGACCCCCGATCTGCACGCCGCCGCGTTTCATCTGCCGCCCTATATCGCGGAACACCTGCCAAAGGCAGATGACTGATGCCATCCCGAGGGGGTTGAACGAAGGCTACGCCCAGAAATGAGGGCGCACCGGTGCGGTGCCGGATGGCTTTCAACCAGTCCGCGCCCGTGCGCTCTTGTTTGAACGCCCGGCGAGGGCTAATCCCTGGCCTCCGCTTCATCGTAACTCCCGCGCAGGGTCAGAATAGGGATTGTCATGTTCGCAAGGCTGCTCGGCATCATGTCGGCCGACATGGCGATCGACCTCGGCACCGCCAATACACTCGTCTATGTCAAAGGCCGCGGCATCGTGCTGGCCGAGCCGAGCGTGGTCGCGATCGCCGACGTACGCGGCAAGAAGCACGTGCTTGCGGTGGGCGAGGAGGCCAAGCAGATGCTCGGCCGCACGCCGGGCAACATCTCCGCCATCCGTCCGCTGCGCGACGGGGTGATCGCCGATTTCGAAGTCGCCGAGGAGATGATCAAGCATTTCATCCGCAAGGTGCACAACCGGCGCCGCTTCGCCTCGCCGCTGATCATCGTCTGCGTGCCCTCCGGCTCCACGGCGGTCGAGCGGCGCGCGATCCAGGAGAGTGCCGAGAGTGCCGGCGCGCGCAAGGTATTGCTGATCGAGGAGCCGATGGCAGCGGCGATCGGCGCCGGCCTGCCGGTGACGGAACCCTCCGGCAGCATGGTGGTCGATATCGGCGGCGGTACCACCGAGGTCGCGGTGATCTCGCTCGGCGGCATCGTCTATGCGCGCAGCGTGCGGGTGGGCGGCGACAAGATGGACGAGTCGATCATCAGCTACATCCGGCGCAACCATAACCTGCTGATCGGTGAAAGCTCCGCCGAGCGGATCAAGATCGAACTCGGCGCGGCCAGTGCGCCCTATCACGGCGAGGAGGGGCCGCTGCGCGAGGTGAAGGGGCGCGACCTGATGAACGGCGTGCCGCGCGAGGTGATCGTCTCGCAGCGCCAGATCGCCGAGGCGCTGGCCGAGCCGGTGAGCGCGATCACCGAGGCAGTGACGGTGGCGCTGGAAAACACGCCGCCGGAACTCGCCGCCGACATCGTCGACAAGGGCATCGTGCTGACCGGCGGCGGCGCGCTGCTGCATCGGCTCGATCAGGTGCTGCGCGAGGCGACCGGCCTGCCGGTGGTGGTGGCGGAGGATCCGCTGCAATGCGTGGCGCTCGGCACCGGGCGCGCGCTCGAGGAGATGAAGCGGCTGCGCAACGTGCTGGCCACGATGTACTGAGGGCTCGTCCCGAAACCAGTGCTGCATCGGCCCGCTCCTCCACCCGGCCACCAATGCGTGTATACTCACGAAGGTGGCCAGGTGGGGGGCGCAGTCGGGTGCAGCACTGGTTTGCCACCGCCGCATCTATTTTTGTTTGTATTTCCAGATTCTTAATTCAATCGTGCTGATGGTATCGGGCGCCGGAGTCGGGCATCATGTGGCCTTCCGGTTTGCCAGACGGAGGATAGGGGGCGTTGATCCGGTTATCCATCCCTTTGCGCCAGGCGCTCGCGCGGCTCACCCTGCCGATGCTGGTGCTGCTGACCTTCGCCATGATGCTGATCGGCAAGGCGGATGTCGCGTTGACCGCGCGGGTGCGCATGACGCTCGACGACGCGCTGGCGCCGATCTATGCCGAACTCGCCCCGCCGCTGGTGGCGGTGCGCGGTGTCTTTGCCAATGCCGGGCGGATGTTTTCCCTGGCGCGCGACAATGCGGTTCTGCGGGCGGAGAATGCCCGGTTGCGACAGTGGCAGGCGGTCGCCGTCGCGCTGGATGCGGAGAACATCGCGCTCAAGGCCAATCTCCGCTGGCTGCCTGATCCGCCAGCCGATTACGTGACGGCGCGGGTGGTGGCCGATGTCGGCGGCGTCTACGCGCGCGCCGTGCTGCTCTCGGTCGGCCCCAACCACAGCGTGCGGCGCGGCCAGATCGCGCTCGACCGCGGCGGTCTGGTCGGCCGGGTGAGCGAAGTGGGCGGGCGCAGCGCGCGGGTGCTGCTGATCACCGACATCAACAGCCGCATCCCCGTCACCCTGGTCGACAGCCGGGCGCATGCGATGCTGATCGGCACCAACGCCGCCATGCCGCGCTTGATGTTCTGGCCGGAGGAACAGCCCCCGCGCGAGGGTGAGCGGGTGGTGACCAGCGCCGAGGCGGACGCCTTCCCGCCCAATCTGCCGGTCGGCGTGGTGCATTACAACGCCGCCCACGTGCCCGAGGTGCGGCCCGCAGCCGATCTGTCGCGGCTCGAAATCGTGCGGCTGTTCGACTACGATCTGCGCGGCCTGCTGCCGCCGGAGGCCGATCTGCCACCGGAGCGGCGGGCGGCCAACGCGCCGCGTGCGCACGTGGCGCACTGAGCCCCATGCGGCCGCGCCAGCATGGCCGATCCCGCGCAGCAGCATCCCGGAATCCGGCCGCGACCCAGCCTCGGGCGCCGGCTCGACCATGCGGCGCGGGCGGCGTTTCCGGCCAGTTCCACGGCGTTGCTGCTGTTGCTGTTGGCCGCGCCCACCGGGTTGGTGCAGCAGGCGGCGCTGCAGTCGGCCGGCCTGCTCGCCTGCGTGTTCTTCTGGTCGCTCTATCGCCCGGCGAGCCTGCCGCCGCTCGCCGTGTTCGGCCTCGGCCTGCTCGCCGATCTGCTCGGCAATGCGCCGATCGGCATCGACATGATGAGCATGCTGCTGGCGCAGAGCGTGGTGCTGCGGGTGCGGCGGGGGCTGGTGCGGCAGAGCTTCGCCTGGGTGTGGTTCGCCTTCGCGCTGCTGGCGCTGGCGGTCGCGTTGCTGTCCTGGGCGCTCGATGCGCTGCTCGTCTTCGCCTGGCTGTCGCCGGCGCCTGCGGTGTTCGAGGCGGCGCTCGCGTGCGGGCTGTATCCGGCGCTGGCGCTGCTGCTGACCCTCGCGCACCGCGGCCTCGCCGCCCCCGAGGAAGCGTGAGTCTACCGGCATGAAGCGCGACACCAAGCGCACCACCGTGTTCACCCGCCGCGCCCTGCTGATCGCCGGCGTCGAGGTGGCGGCGCTCGGCGCGCTGGCGGCCAAACTCTATCAGGTGCAGGTGATCGATGGCCGGCGCTATGCGCTGCTCGCCCACACCAACCGCATCAGCCCCCGCCTGCTGGCGCCGCCGCGCGGGCGCATTCTCGATCGCGACGGCACGCCGGTCGCCGCCAATCAGACCAACTGGCGCGCCCTGCTGATGGTGGAGCAGACCCGCGACATCGCCGCGACGCTCGACCGTTTCGCGACCCTGGTGCCGCTCGCCGACCATGAGCGCGCCCGCATCGAGCGCGAGATTGGCCGCCACCGGCGGTTCATCCCCGTCACCCTGCGCGATTTCCTCGATTGGGAGGAGATGGCGCGGATCGAGGTCAACGCGCCCGACCTGCCCGGCGTATCGATCGACGTCGGCGCCACGCGGCGCTATCCGTTCGACGATTCGCTCGCCCATGTGGTGGGCTATGTGGCACCGCCGAGCGAGGACGATCAGGGCGACGACCCGATCCTGGCGCTGCCCGGCATGCGCGTCGGGCGGGCGGGGATCGAGAAATTCCACGAGGCCGTGCTGCGCGGCCACGCCGGCGTGCAGCAGTTGGAGGTGAACGCCGCCGGCCGGGTGATCCGCGAGCTCGACCGGCAAGACGGCACCCCCGGCGCCGAGCTCGGCCTGACCATCGACAGTGCGCTGCAACAGGCCGTGCTCTCCCGCCTCGGTGATGAGAGCGCGAGTGCCGTGGTGCTCGACGCGCGCAACGGCGAGGTGCTGGCGATGGCCACCAACCCCTCGTTCGATCCCGCGCTGTTCAACGCCGGCGTCTCGCAGGCGCAATGGGTGGAATGGACCAACAGCCGGCGCACGCCGCTGATCAACAAGGCGGTGGCCGGGCTCTATGCCCCTGGTTCCACCTTCAAGATGACGGTCGCCCTCGCCGGGCTGGAGGCGCGCAGCCTCACGCCCACCGACCGCATCAACTGTCCCGGCCATCTCGATATCGGCGACACCCGCTTCCATTGCTGGCGGCGCGGCGGCCATGGCCTGCTCGATCTGCGCGGCGGGCTGAAGAATAGCTGCGACGTGTTCTTCTACGAGGTCGCCCGGCGCACCGGCATCGACACCATCGCGGCGATGGCCAAGCGCCTCGGCCTCGGCGTGAAGCTCGATATCGAGCTACCCGAGGCGCGCAGCGGCCTGGTGCCGACGCGCGCCTGGCGCCGCGCGCATGGCCATCCGTGGAACCTCGGCGATACCATCGTGCACGGCATCGGCCAGGGTTTCCTGCAACTCACGCCGCTGCAACTCGCCACCATGGCGGCACGGCTGGCGACCGGGCGGGCGGTGCAGCCGCATCTGACGCGCAGCATCGATGGCGTGGCGCAGCCGGGAGCGACGGCCGATTTCTGGCCCAGCCTCGGTCTGCCGGAAGCCTCGCTCGACCACGTGCGCGAGGGCATGTGGGCGGTGGTGAACGAGCCCGGCGGCACCGCACCGCTCGCCCGCCTCGCCGGGCCGCAGCAACTCGCCGGCAAGACCGGCTCCACCCAGGTGCGCCGGGTGTCGCGCGAGGCGCGCGAGCACGGCTTCAAATCCGAGAACCTGCCGTGGGAATTCCGCCCGCACGCGCTCTTTGTCGCCTTCGCCCCCTATGACGCGCCACAATACGCCGTCTCGGTGGTGGTGGAGCACGGCAACGCCGGGGCTGCCGCCGCCGCGCCGATGGCGCGTGACATCATGGCCGCGACGCTCGAGCGCGACCCGTCGAACCGCGCCCCGCCGCCCGGCCCGCGGCTGGCGCAGGGGCCGAAACTGCCGTGAGCGGGAGGCGTGCGCGATGATGGAGCGGCGTCTGCTGCGCGAGCCCGAGCAGGGCTGGACGGCGAAGCTGTGGCAGATCAGCTGGGGCTATGTGCTGCTGCTCTGCCTGCTCGCCGCCGTGGGGTATGTGGCGCTCTATGCCGCCGGCAACGGGCCGGATGCCTACGCCAACCGGCAGGCGCTGCGCTTCGCCGTGGCGCTCGGGCTGATGCTGGCGATCGCGCTGATCGATATCCGGCTGATCGCGCGGCTCGCCTGGCCGCTCTATGGCGTGGGGCTTGCGCTGCTGGTGCTGGTGCTGCGCTATGGCCATGTCGGCAAGGGGGCGCAGCGCTGGCTCGAGATCGGCGGGCTGCAATTGCAGCCGAGCGAGCTGATGAAGATTTTTCTCGTCCTCGCCCTCGCGCACTGGTTCCATCGCGCCGCGTGGGAGCGCGTCGGCAACCCGCTGTTCCTGCTGCCACCGGCGCTCGCGATCCTGCTGCCGATGGCGCTGATCCTGAAGGAGCCCAATCTCGGTACTGCGCTGATCACCGGCATGGTCGGCGCCTCGGTGCTGCTGGCGGCCGGGGTGCGCTTATGGAAATTCGCCCTCCTCGCGGTGCTCGCCGGCATCGCCGCCCCGCTCGCCTATCACCATCTGCATGATTACCAGCGGGCGCGGATCACCACCTTCCTGCATCCCGAGACCGATCCGCTCGGCGCCGGCTATAACATCATCCAGTCCAAAATCGCCCTCGGCTCCGGCGGCCTGTGGGGGGCGGGCTTTCAGCAGGTCTCGCAGAGCCAGCTCAATCTCTTGCCGGAGCGGCAGACCGATTTCATCTTCACCATCCTTGCCGAGCAGTTCGGCCTGGTCGGCGGCGTGTGCGTCATCGCTCTGCTCGGGATGATCGTGCTCGGCGGCTTTGCCGTGGCGCTGCGCTGCACCCATCCGTTCGGGCGGCTGGTGGCGCTCGGCATCGCCACCAATTTCTGTCTCTACGCGCTGGTCAACATCGCCATGGTGATGGGGGCGATTCCGGTGGGCGGCGTGCCGCTGCCGCTGGTCTCGCACGGCGGCTCGGCGATGCTGACGACGATGATCGGCTTTGGCATCCTGATGTCGGTGCATGTGCACCGCGACGTCGAATTTCCCGATCAGCGGGATTAGGAGGTAAGGATTGCAGCCTGCACCGGCCCCCTAATTCCGGCGACGAAATTTCTCGCTATCCTGCATCCGCCACCGGCCCTCGCCATTAGTGATGATGGCGACTGCATTCGCGTCGCAGCAAAGCTGGAGGAACTACGATGAAGTTTAGCATAGCGGCCGCAGCCTTCGCGCTCGGCGTGTCGTCTCTCGCCGGCGTCGCCAATGCGCAGCAGGACACCGTGATGGTGGGCGGCCAGGCGATGTATCCGAGCAAGACCATCGTCGGCAATGCGGTGAATTCCGCCGATCACACCACGCTGGTCGCGGCGGTGAAGGCAGCCGGGCTGGTCAATGCGCTGAACGGCGCCGGTCCGTTCACCGTGTTCGCGCCGACCAACGAAGCCTTCGCCGATCTGCCGAAGGGCACCGTGCCAACGCTGTTGCAGCCGAAGAACAAGCCGATGCTGGCCAATGTTCTCGAATACCACGTCGTCCCCGGCAGCTATTCCTCGGCCGATCTGCGCAAGATGATCCTTGCCGGCAACGGCACCGCGCAGCTCAAGGCGCTCGACGGTCAGCCGCTCACCTTCATGATGAACGGCTCGCAGAACATCCTGGTGAAGGATGCCAAGGGCCATGTCGCGGACATCACGATCTATGACGTGAACCAGTCGAACGGCGTGATCCATGTGATCGACCGCGT
>DAHXNW010000228.1 GCA_027365195.1 Acetobacteraceae bacterium | reverse complement strand
GCCGGATAAAGCTCGCGCCAGGAGCGCGGGCTGATGGTGATCGCCGGGCTGATGATCACGTCCCAATCGGCGAAAAAACCCTGCCAGCGGCGATAGAGCGCGGTTTGCAGCAATTCCGCGCGCGCCACGTCGGCGGCGGTGTAGTGCCGCCCTTCCTCGACATTGGCGCGCACATTGGGGCCGACCCCCTCGGGATGCAGGCGCAGCCGCTCGCCATGGGCGGCGATGAAATTCACCGCCCGCAGCACGGCGAACGCCTCGTCGGCGCCGCTGCAATCGGGGCTCGCCATCTCGGCGCGGGCGAACAGATGGGTGAATAGGGCGGTTTTTTCCGCGAACACCTCGGCGATGTGGCGCTCGGTGGGGGCGAAGCCGAAATCCGGCGTCATCGCCACCCGCAGCCGCGCCGGATCGACCGGCATCGGCGTGGCGAAATCGGCGGCGCGGCGGATGCTCTGGCCATGCACCGTGGTCGCCAGCGGATCGCGCGCATCGTCGGCGACCATGGCGGAGAGCAGCAGGCAGAGATCGGGCACGCTGCGCGCCATCGGTCCGAGCACGCTGAGCGAGGACCAGCCGAGCACGCGCCGCTCGCTCGGCACCAGACCCGGGCTCGGGCGGAAGCCGACGACGCCGCAGAAGGCGGCCGGGTTGCGCAGGCTGCCGCCCATGTCGGAGCCGCTGGCGAGTGGCACCATGCCGCAGGCCAGCGCCGCCGCCGAACCGCCGGAGGAGCCGGCGGCGGATTTACCCGGGTCGAACGGGTTGCCGGTGGTGCCATAGACGGCGTTGCGGGTATTCGCACCGGCGCCGAACTCCGGCGTGTTGGTCTTGCCGAGCACGATGCCGCCGGCCGCGCGCAGCGCCGCCACCAGCCGCTCGTCGCCCGCTGGCACCTGATCGGCGAACAGCGTGCTGCCATAGGTTGTGCGCAGGCCGCCGGTCTCCTCCAGATCCTTGATGCCGAGCGGCAGGCCATGCAGTGCCGGCAGCGCCTCGCCACGCATCACCGCCTGCTCCGCCTCTCGCGCGGTCGTGCGGGCGCGCTCGAAATCGCGCGCCACCACGGCGTTCACCGCATGATCGACCGCCTCGATGCGGGCGATGCAGGCATCGGTCAGTTCCACCGGCGAGAGCGCCTTGCGCCCGATCAGCGCCCGCGCCTCGACGGCGCCGAGATCACACGCATCGCTCATGCTCAATACCCCAGTACCGCGCCATCCTTGCGCGGATCGGAGCCGCCGATCAGCACGCCGCGCGCATGGTCGATCCAGATCGCCTGGCCGCCGCCCTGCGGCTTTTCCTCGACGCGCAGGCGGTGGCCGAGAGCGGCGAGTTTCGCCGCCACCGCCGCAGGCAGGCCGCGCTCGATCTGCACCTCGCCCTGGAAGGGAAACACCCGGGGAAGGTCCAGCGCCTGTTGGATATCGAGGCCGTATTGCAGGAAATTGGTCAGGAACAGGCTTTGTCCCATTGGCTGGAAATGGCCGCCCATGACACCGAACGGCATCACCGCGCGGCCGGCCTGGGTGAGCATGCCCGGGATGATGGTGTGCATCGGCCGCTTGCCCGGCGCGATGCAGTTCGGATGCCCGGCCTCCAGCCGGAAGCCGAAGCCCCGGTTATGCAGCATCACGCCGGTGCGCTCGGCCAGAATGCCGCTGCCGAAGCTCATGAACAGCGAGTTGATGAAGCTGCACGCATTGCCGTCGCGATCGACCACGCAGAGATAGACGGTATCCTTATGCGCCGGCAGCAGGCTCTCGCCGGGCGCCGGCAGATGCGGCATCGCCTGGCGGTCGTCGATCAGGGCGCGCAGCGCGTCGAGATAGGGCGTGCTCGTGAGCCGCGCCACCGGCACGTCGGCCTGCGCCGGGTCGGCGAGGAAGGCGTCGCGGTCGCGATACACCAGCCGCGCCGCCTCGATATGCCGGTGCAGGCGCAGCGGCGAGAGCGGGCCATCCGGCGCCTCCGGCAAGCCCGCGAGAATGCCAAGCAGCATCAGCACCATGAGGCCGGAGCCGTTCGGCGGACACTCCCACACGTCATGGCCGTGCCAGTGCGCGGTGATCGGGGCGACGAACTCGGCGCCATGCAGGCCGGCGGCGAAATCCGCCTCCGTGTGCAGCCCGCCGCGCGCGCGCAGGCTCGCCACCATGTCGGCGGCGATCGGGCCTTCGTAAAAGGCGCGCGCGCCGCCCCGCGCGATGCTGCGCAGGGTCGCCGCCAGCGCCGGCTGGCGGAACATATGGCCGGGGCGCGGCGCGGCGCCGTCGGGCAGAAAAGCCTGCGCCCCCGTGCGCCGCAGCTTCTCGACCTCGAACGCCCAGTCCCAGGCAACGCGGGAGTGTACCGGAAAGCCGTCCTCGGCGGCGCGGATCGCCGGTTGCAGCAACTCGTCAAGTCCCTTGCGCCCATGCGCCCGCAGCAGCGCCTCCCACGCCGCGACGGCGCCGGGGATGGTGACGGTATGCGGCGAGTCTATGGTGAATTCCCGCACGCCCAGCCGGTGCAGCGCCGCGAGGCTGGCGCCGGCGGGGGCGCGGCCGGAGCCGTTCATCGCCACCACCTCGCCGCCGGCCGGCATATAAAGACAGAAACAGTCGCCGCCGATGCCGGTGGAATGCGGCTCGATCACGCCGAGCAGTGCGGCCGCCGCCACCGCCGCGTCGAGCGCATTGCCGCCGGCGCGGAGTACGTCGATCGCCGCCAGGCTCGCCGCCGGCATCGAGGTCGCGGCCATGCCCTCGGTCGCATGGACCGGGCTGCGGCCGGGCAGATGGAAATCACGCATCGAAAACTCTCCTTCACCCTAGGCTGGCATGCCGCGCCGGCCTTGGCAACGCGGGAAGATCTGCCAGAGTAGCACTTTATGCGGGAGCGGACATGCGTGCCTCGATCGAGGATTTCGACCGGCTGGACATTCGCGTCGGCACCATCGTCGAGGCCGCGCCATTGCCCGGCGCGCGCAAGCCGGCGATCCGCCTGCGCATCGATTTTGGGACGGAGATCGGCCTGCGTGCCTCCTCGGCGCAGTTGACGGCGCATTATCAGCCGGCAGAGCTGATCGGCCGGCAGGTGCTCGGCGTGGTGAACCTGCCGCCGCGCCGCATCGCCGGCTTCGCGAGCGAGGTGCTCACCCTCGGCGTGCCGGATGCGGCCGGCGCGGTCGTGCTGCTGCGCCCGGATGCCGTGGTGCCGAATGGCGGGCGGCTGTTCTGATGGCACGGCATTATTACACCGTCACCTGGGACCAGTTGCACCGCGACGCCCGCGCCCTGGCCTGGCGGCTGCATGGCAGCGGGCCGGAGGATGGCGGCTGGCGCGGCATCGTCGCCGTCAGCCGTGGCGGGCTGATCCCGGCGGCGATCGTTGCGCGCGAGCTCGATTGCCGGCTGGTGGAAAGCGTGTCGGTGCTGACGTATGACGAGGAAATGCGCGGCGAGCCGATGGTGATCAAACCGGCGACGGCGGCCGGCGATGGCAGCGGTTTTTTGGTGATCGACGATCTGGCGGATACCGGCAGCACGCTGCGCCTGCTGCGCCTCGCGTTGCCACGGGCGCATTACGCCTGCGTCTATGCCAAGCCCGCCGGGCGCGCGGCGGTGGACAGTTTCATCACCGAAGTCTCGCAGGATACCTGGATTCTGTTTCCCTGGGACACCGCGCCGCAATTCGTCGCCCCGCTGGCCCGTTCGGCGCCGCCGGGTGCGGACCCTGCATGACACTCACCCCATGCGTGTGAGCACGCCGAGCTGCCAGCGCATTTCCTCGATCGTCAGCGGATAGCCGCCCTCGCCGTCGCCATGCAGCACCTCGCCCGGCGGAATCTGCCCGAGGGCGGCCTGTAGCAGGGCCGCGACGCGCATCGGGAACGCTGCTTTCCAGGCCAGGCTGACGAAACCCTTGGCGTTGCGCAATGCGCAGGCGTGGCGGACGACATGGATCGGCACGTCGGCCGCGAGCGCGAGCATGGCGGCGCAGAGCGCGCCATCGCCCTCGCGCGCCGCCGCGATCAGCGCCTCCTCGTCGAGCGTGCCGGCATCGCGCATCGCGCGTGCCCGCCGCATCGCCTCAGTGGCTTCCACGCTCGACAGCATGATGTCCGCCGGCGCGGGAGGATCGAGCCGCATGTGCAGTTTCTCGCGTAGTTCGGCGAACAGGGCGGGATCGAGATCGCGGCGGCGGGCCAGCACTTCGAGCCATTCGGTGGCGACGATGCCGGCGAGCGCGCGCGCCGCGCTGGCGGACAGAGCGGGCCGCTGCACCAGCGGCTCCTGCCATTCCGGCTGCTCGCCGGCGCGCGCGATCAGCGCATCGAGCGTGCTTTCGCGAATCGCCGCCGAGCGGTTGGCGAGCAGAGTGCGGATCGCCATCGTATCGGCGGTCCGCGCGACCGCCTCGCACACCTCGGGTGGCAGTGAGGCGCGCCGGGCGATCGCGCTGGCCGCCTGCGCGCAGGGCGAGTCGGCGAGCAAGGTCAGCAGATCGGCCGGACCGAGCAGCGGCGAGAGGCGCAGCACCGGGCCGCAGACGGCGATCGCGGCATCGGCGGCGAGGCGCAGGATGAGTTCGCGCGGCGCCGTCGGCATTTCCTTCACCAGTTCGGCGATCATCGCGCGCACCCGCAGCGCCTCGTCGGCGACCAGACGCATCAGATTGCATAGCGCCTGCTCGCGCAGGGCGGCCTGCTCCGGCTTGTCCAGCCCCGGCAGCAAGGCGGCGAGGCGGCGCGCGAGCACCGTGCGCACCCGCTCATCGGGATCGGCGGCGAGGATCAGATCGGCGCTCGGCGGGGTCGCGACATTGAGGGCGACCGCGGCGCGCACCGTCACCGAGAGGTCACGCGCCAGCGCCTCCAGCACCGCGGGCGCCGTGGTGGGCAGCGCGCCGAGGCGGATGCGGACGGCCTCGTCCTCGCTGGTGCGTGCCGCGGTGCCGGCGCTCATGGCTCGGAATCCCGCCGGGCGACGCGCCAGAAGCCGCGCCCCTCGCGCTTGACCTCATACATCGCGCGGTCGGCGGCGTGCATCAACAGTTCCAGATCGGCCTCGCCGCCGGGCCAGCGGGCGACGATGCCGATCGACATCGAGAGCTCGAGCGGCTGGCCGCTGCGCAGCGCGCCGAGCGCGTGCGGCACGCGCAGGCGCAGGCCCTCGGCGCGTTCGGCGGCGGCAAGCTCGTCCGCGCCATCGAGCCAGAGGGCGAATTCATCGCCGCCGAGCCGCGCCACCAGATCGGCCGGGCGCACGGTCGCACGCAGCAGGGCGGCCGTGAGGCAGAGCGCCTCGTCACCCGCCTCATGGCCGAGCCGGTCGTTCAGCGTCTTGAAGTGGTCGAGATCGATGTAGATCAGCGCGCCGGGTATTTGTTCGCGCTCCAGCCGGTCGATGCGCCGGCCGACTTCCTCGACGAAGGCGCGGCGGTTGAGCAGGCCGGTGAGCGGATCGGTGCGCGCCTGCTGCGCCATCTCGTGCTGCACGGCTTCCTGTTCGAGCAGCATGCGCACGATGCCGGAGACCGCGCTGACGAGGCTTAGCTCATCGATCTGCCAGCGCCGGCTGCCGGCATCGCGCCAGAGCACCAGCCCGGTGCGGGCGCCGAAGCGGGTGACGCAGGGGCAGACCAGCACGGCGCTGCCATTGCGCGCGGTGACGCAACTGGCATCCAGTGCGCCGGATTGCAGGGCGGCGAAGGCGCTCTCCAGCACCGGTGTCGCATCGGCGCCGGTTTCGTGCAGCACGCCACGGCCGCCGCCGCCCGGCGCGTCGATCTGCATCTCGACCACCACCGCCCCGGTGGCACCGCTCGCGGCGGTGAGGGCGGTGAGGGCCGCGCGCATCATGCGGGGTGCCAGCACTTCCTGACGCACGCACCAGAGGATCTGGTCGAGCACCTCGCCGCGACGAAGCGCGGCGGCGTTGCGATTCTCGCGCTCCTCCGCCTCGCTCGCATCCTGCGCCAGGCCACGCGTGCCGACGCGCCGCCCGGCGGGGTCGAGCAGCGGCGCCGTGGTGAAGGTCAGGCAGATGGTTTTGCCATCGCCCCGGCGTAGCCAGGCGCGGCCGCGCCGTTTGGCGTCATGCGGCTGGAACGGGTCGAAGCCGGCGCCCGGCCGCGCTGCCGCGAGCAGCATCGCGCCCGGCTGCCCGAGCAGCCGCCCGGCCTCCCAGCCCAGCGCCGGCTCGGGGGCGATGAAGGTGAGCCGGCCCTCCGCATCGGTCTCGAACGCCAGATCGGCGGCCAGCAGCACGAAGTCGCGCCAGCGCTGCCGGCTGTCCAGCAGCGCGTCGCGCAGCGCCTCGCCGGCTTGCGGAGCCGCCGCCGCAGCAGGGTCGATGGCCGAAGGGTCGTTCGCCGCGCGCGGGATCTGCGGATGGGTCATGAAGCCATGCCTCTCTGTCGCGCGCATGATGCGGGTGGAGATGTAAATATCTCGTTATCGGTTTATTGCAGCCAGCCTGCACCGGCCCGCCCCCCACGCGTCATCTCCCCTTGGCACCCACTCAGTATACTGCCGTGGGTGGCCCGGTGGGGGTGCGAGCCGGTGCCGGGACTGCGACCGGGTTACGCGTTGACAGCGCAAGCCGCCCTTGCGCATGGTCCCGCCCATGGCCGCAAGGACGCCCGTACGATGACCGACACCGCTCTGCAAGCCGAGATCGAAGCCCTGTGGGAGCGCCGCGCGGAACTCTCCCCGGCGACATCCGGCCGCCCGCGCGAGGCGGTGGAGGCGGCGCTGGCGGCGCTCGATGCCGGGCGGCTGCGTGTCGCGGCACCCGAGGGCGATGGCTGGGTGGTCCATCAATGGCTGAAACAGGCGGTGTTGCTCTCCTTCCGCCTCAACGACTCCGCCCCGCTGCCGGGGGCCGCCGGTTCCCCGGTGTTCGACAAGGTGGCGATGAAGACCGCCGGGTGGGACGCGGCGGCCTTCGCGGCGGCCGGGTTTCGCGCGGTGCCCGGCGCCGTGGTGCGCCGCTCGGCCTATATCGCGCCGGGGGTGGTGCTGATGCCCTGTTTCGTCAATGTCGGCGCCCATGTCGGCGCGGGCACGATGATCGACACTTGGTCCACCGTCGGCAGTTGCGCGCAGGTGGGGCG
Source organism: Acetobacteraceae bacterium (assembly GCA_027365195.1). Classification (GTDB taxonomy): domain Bacteria; phylum Pseudomonadota; class Alphaproteobacteria; order Acetobacterales; family Acetobacteraceae; genus DAHXNW01. The sequence continues at coordinate 2,834 of DAHXNW010000228.1, read as the reverse complement.
GAACTGCCACATCAGCGGCGGCGTCGGCCTCGGCGGCGTGCTCGAACCGCTGCAAGCCAATCCGGTCATCATCGAGGATGATTGCTTCATCGGCGCGCGCTCCGAAGTGGCCGAAGGGGTGATTGTGGAGCGCGGCAGCGTGCTGGCGATGGGGGTGTTTCTCAGCGCCTCCTCCAAGATCGTCGATCGCGCCAGCGGTGCGGTGTTCACCGGCCGGGTGCCGGCCTATTCCGTGGTGGTGCCGGGCAGCCTGCCGGGGTCGCACCCGGGCAGCCCCTCGCTCGCCTGCGCGGTGATCGTCAAGCGGGTGGATGCGCGCACGCGCGAGAAGACCTCGATCAACGAATTGCTGCGCGATTGAGCGCCGCCGACCCGCTGCCGCTGGCGCAGGCGCTGATCCGCTGCGCCTCGATCACCCCGGCCGATGCGGGCGCCCAGGCGGTGCTGGCGGCGGCGCTCGACGCGTGCGGCTTCACGGTGCATCGGCTGCGCTTCGGCGCGATCGAGAACCTCTTTGCCCGCATCGGCACCACCGGGCCGCATTTTTGCTTCGCCGGCCATACCGACGTGGTGCCACCGGGCGATGCCGGCTGGTCGGACGATCCGTTCTCCGGCGTGGTGCGTGACGGCCTGCTCTATGGCCGTGGCGCCTGCGACATGAAGGGCGCGATCGCCGCCTTCGCCGCCGCCGCCGCCGACCATCTCGCCGCCGGCCCGCCGCGCGGCTCGATCAGCCTCTTGATCACCGGCGACGAGGAGGGCGCGGCGCAAGACGGCACGGTGCGGGTGCTCGACTGGATGGCGGCGGGCGGCCATATCCCCGATTTCTGCCTGGTCGGCGAGCCGACCAACCCCGAGACGCTCGGCGAGGTGATCAAGATCGGCCGGCGCGGCAGCCTGAATGCGCGCATCGCCGTGCATGGCACGCAGGGCCATTCGGCCTATCCGCACCTCGCCGACAACCCGGTGCACCGGCTGCTGCGTGCGCTCGCCGCCCTGATCGCCGCGCCGCTCGATGCCGGGGGTGAATGGTTCGAGCCCTCCAGCCTGCAGATCACCAGCATCGACGTCGGCAATCCGGCGAGCAACGTCATCCCGGCGCGGGCGAGCGCGCGGCTCAACATCCGCTTCAACGATTTGCATCGTGGTGCGCAGCTTGCGGACTGGCTGCGCGCCACGCTCGCGCAGCACGCCGAGCGCTCCGAGGTCGCTGTCGAGATCAGCGGCGAGGCGTTCCTCACCGAGCCGGGGCCGGCGGTGGAGCGGTTGCGCGCGGCGATCGCCGAGGCTGCCGGGCGGCTGCCACGGCTGGAGACCGGCGGTGGCACCTCGGATGCGCGCTTCATCGCGCGCTATTGTCCGGTGGCCGAATTCGGCCTCGTCGGCATCACCATGCATCGGGTCGACGAGTGCGTGCCGGTGGCCGAATTGCGCGCGCTGGCGGCGATCTACCGCGCCGTGCTCGCGGCCTTTCTGCCATGAAGCCAAGTCCCGCCGGGCTGCTGCGCGTCGGGTTGCTGCGCGCGGTGCTGCGCCTCGCCTGTTTCGACCGTCGGGGCTTCGCCGGCATCACCGGAAGCGTCGATGCGCTGCTCGCGAGCCTCGCGCCGCTGATCGCCTTCCCGCTGGTGGGTGCCGCGATGTCACTGCTGGCCGGCCATCCCGCCGCGGCGGTGGCAGAATTTCTCGCCACCCTCTGCGCGCTGCTGGTGCAACTCGTGGTGTCGGAACTGGTGGCCGGCTGGTGGCGGCGCGAGGCGGAGTGGCTGCGCTACGCCACCGCCTATAACTGGTGCCAGTGGCTGCTGCCGCTGGCGGCGGCGGCCCTGCTGCTGCTCGGCCATGGCGCGTTGTGGCTCGGCCTGCCGCGCACCGCGACCGGCGTTGCGGCTTTCGTGGCGTTCGGCCTCTACGCGCTGGCGTTGCAGGGGTTTCTCGCCTGGCGCGGGCTGCGCCTCGGGCTGCTGCGCGCCGCCGGGATGGTGCTGGCGGTGAATATCGCCGTCACCGTCCTGGTGCTGATACCGGGCATAGTGGTGCAGGTTCTGCTGGCGCCGGGCGGGATACATTGACGGTTTCCGTCGTCTCCACCTTGGCGACGCTGAGCAGCGGGCTGCGTGCGGCGCTGCTGCTGGCGCAGGGTGATCCGGCCGGGCTGCGCCTGCTCGATGCGCAGAGCCGGCCGGCCGATCACGGCGTGTCGATGGCGCGGCGCAGCTTCTGGGCGATGGCGCTCTGCCTGCCACTATTCGCCGGGCTGCGATGGCTCGATTGGACGCAGGATGGCATGCCGAAGCGCCTCGGCCATGCGATGGCGCTCGAAGCGTGCAGCTTCGTGCTCGGCTGGATCGGTTTTTTGCTGCTCTCGCGCCCGCTCGCCGCGTGGTTCGGCCGGGGTGGGCGCTGGCCGCGCTATGTGGCGGCATGGAACTGGTGCAACGTCGCGCAATACGTGCTGCTCGCCGCATCGGAACTGCCCGCCCTGCTCGGCGCGCCGCTCTGGGCGCAGCAGATGGCGGCGCTGGTCGCGGTGTTCTGGGCGATCTGGCTCGAATGGTTCGCAACGCGCCTCGCCCTCGAACTCGGCGTCTGGCCGGCGGCACTCTTTACCGCCCTCGACATCGCTCTCGGTGTCGGGTTGAGCGCGCTCACCGCGTTTCTCTCGGCGGGTTGAAGAGAGGGGCGTCGTAGCACACGCCGGTGAGCGTCAAACCCGCCGCCGGCGCGGTCGGGCCGGCGGCGCGGCGGTCGCGCGCGGCGAGGGCGCGTGCCACGTCCTCCGGGCGCCAATGCCCGTCGCCCACCAGCTTCAACGTGCCGACGATGTTGCGTAC
>DAHXNW010000217.1 GCA_027365195.1 Acetobacteraceae bacterium | reverse complement strand
GGGCGAGCACGCCGGAGGATCTGATCGCAACCGTCGGCGCGGCCGCCAAGCTCGCCTTCGAGGCCGATCAGCAGATCGCGGTGATCATGGCGCAGCGGTTGCTCGGAGCGAAGCAATGGTGAACGAGACGCTCGACCGTCGCCGGGTCGTCGCCCGGTTGCTGCGCGATCGGCACGATCTGCTGGTCGTCACCGGCCTTGGCTCTCCGAGCTACGATGTGCATGCGGCTGGCGACCATGACGGCAATTATTATCTCTGGGGCGCCATGGGAGCCGCATCGCTCGTCGGCCTCGGTCTTGCCCAAGCGCAGCCGGAGCGGGCGGTGATGGTGATCACCGGCGACGGCGAACAACTCATGGGGTTGGGCGGTCTGGCGACGATCGCCATCGCGGCGCCGAAAAACCTGCTCGTCGTCGTGCTCGACAACGGCCATTTTGGCGAGACCGGCATGCAGCAAAGCCATACCGGGCTTGGCCTCGATCTCGCCGCCATCGCCGCCGCCGCCGGTTTCGCCGAGGCCCGCCGTGTGACCGATGCAGCGGGTGTGGAGGCTGTGGCGCATGCCGCGAGGCAAGCCGCGTCCGGGCCACGCCTGTATGTCGTGCAGGTCAAAGCCGAGAACCTGCCGCGGTCCCTGCCACCGCGGGACGCTGTTTTCGGCAAGAACCGGCTGCGCGCGCATCTCGGCCTCGGCGTATCCTAGAGTCTGATATGTTCAAGGTGAGTCTGCACCGGCCCGCACCCCCGGCAACCCATTGAGCATACTGGCGTGGGTGGCCGGGTGGGGGTGCGGGCCGGTGCAGACTGAAACGATCATGCTCTAGGGAGGCGCGGGCGCGATGTCTTCGAGGGCGCGCTGGCGCGTGTCGATGTCGAAGGCGCCGATCAGCATCGCCTGCAGCAGGAACACCAGCGAGAGCATTGCCACCACGCCGCCGAAGCCACCCCAGGCGAACACCGCCACCACGGCAAACTGGATCGCCGAGGTGGCGAGCCGGCCGATCGTGATGCACAGGCCGGTGCCGCGCAGGCGGTATGCGGTTGGGAACAACTCCGGCACATGGGCCACGAAGCCGAAGGCATTATTGGCATAGATCGCCGCGACGAGGCAGAAGCCGGTGAAGAGGAAGGCAGCCCCATTGCCGGTGAAGGGAAAGATGCAGCCCATCGCCGCCGCCACCAGCGAGGCGCAGACGATGCCGGTCTTGTGCCGGATGCGGTCGGCGAAGGCGAGCGCGATCAGCGAGCCGACCGGGGCGGCGAACGATAGGATGGCGCTGAAACCGAGCGAGGTTTTCACCTCCAGGCCCTGTTTCACCAGGAAGCTCGGCACCCATTGCACGAATCCATAAAGACCGAAGCCGAGCACGATATTCAGCAGAATGCCGATCAGCGTGCGGCGGATCACCGGCCGGCTGAACAGAATCCAGATCGCAACCGGCGCCGTCTCGACCGGTGGGCGCTCGACGACCGGCGGCAATGGCCCGCGCCGTGCCGCTTCGGCTTCGAGTTGGTCGATAATCGCCGCGGCCTCGGCATGGCGCCCCTTGCTCTCCAGCCAGCGGGGGCTTTCCGGCATCGCCTTGCGGGCGAACCACAAGCTCATCGCGGCCACGCCGACGCCCGCGAACATCGCCCGCCAGCCGAGCGAGGGGATCACCCAGAGCGATACCAGGGAAGACACGGCGAGCGCCGAATTGGTGCTCGCCGCCACCACCACCATCCAGCGCGCCCGGCTGCGCGCCGGCACGAACTCGGCCAGGGTGGCGTAGCCGACGACGATCTCCGCCCCGAGGCCGATGCCCATCAGAAAGCGCAGCCCGATCAGCACATTCATCCCCGGCGCGAAGGCGGCGGCGATCGAGGCGAGGCCGAACAGCGCCAGATTGAACTGATAGGAGAACCGCCGGCCGAAGCGGTCGCCGACGATGCCCGCCACCCAGGAACCCACCACCATGCCGAGGAAGGTCGCGGAGATGAAGCGCGCATTCGCCGCCATGCTCGACCAGCCGCTTTTCACCAATGCGGCGAGCACACCGCCGGCCAGATAGATGTCGAACACGTCGATGAACAGCCCGAGCGCGATCAGCACCACCACGCGAGCGTGAAACGCCGAGAAGGGCAGCCGGTCGAGACGGGCGCCGATGGCACCGGGCTGCGCCATCACGCGCTACGCGAAGGACTTCAATGTTTTGCGGGCGATCGACATGCGATGCACCTCGGTCGGGCCTTCGTAGACGCGCATCAGGCGCACCTGCTGGGCGAAGAGTTGCAGCGGCATTTCCTTCGTCATGCCCATCGCGCCGAAGGACTGCATGGCGTGGTCCACCACCGCGGTTGCCATTTCGGTGCCGAACACCTTGATCATCGAGGCTTCCGTGCCCACGTCGCCGCCGCGATCCAGCGTTGCCGCCGCGGCCTGCACCATCAGCCGGCAGGCGTGGATTTGCGTCGCGGCATCGGCGATCCACCATTGGATCGCCTGGCGATCCGACAGCTTCACGCCGAAGGTGCTGCGCTGCTGTGTATAGGTGCACATCATCTGCAACGCGCGGCGTGCGATGCCGACGCAGCGTGCGCCCATCTGCAGCCGCCGCACGTTCAGGCGCAACTGCATCGGCGCATAGCCGCGCCCGATTTCGCCGAGCACCTGCGTCTCCGGCACCCGGCAGTCCTCGAACACCAGCTCATAGGTGCGCCGGCCGCCGAGCATCCGGATCTCGCGCTCGATGATGAAGCCCGGGGTGCCGCGCTCGACGATGAAGGCGGTGACCCCCTCCGCGCGCTTGCCCTCGCCGGTGCGCGCCATCAGGATGATGAAATCGGCGGCCGGCACACGGCCGACCCAGATCTTGCGCCCGTTGATGACCCAGTCGGTGCCGTCTTTCACCGCTCGGGTGAGCATCCCCGCCGGGTCGCCGCCGGCGCCGGGTTCGGAAATGCCGATCGCGGAGTGCATGCGGCCTTCGGCATAGGGCTTGAGGTAGCGCGCGCGCTGATCCTCGTTGGCCACCGCCAGCATCATGTGCAGATTGGGCGAATCGGGCGGGAAGGTGAACGGCACCAGCGTGCGGGCAAGCTCCTCCTCCACCCGCATCAGCGCCGTCGCCGGCAGATTGGCGCCGCCGAGCGCCTCGGGCACGTCGAGACCGGTCAGCCCGAGTGCCGCGCAGCGGGCGAGCAGCGGCGCCTCTTCTTCGTCGGTGAGCGCGTATGCGCCCCCCGAGGATTCCCGCGCCAGGATCGTCGGCTCCAGCGGCATCAACTCCCGATCGACGAATTTCGCGACGAGTTCCTGCAACATCCGCTGCTCGTCGTCCTGCGCCTGCATGTCCATGCTGCCCGCTCCCTCTCAGCGCAAAATTTCCGGCGCGCCGATCACCACCAGACCATCGACGGCAACCACGCCGGCGCCCTCTGCCCGCACGATCAGCGGATTGATCTCCGCCTCCTCGACGCTG
>DAHXNW010000167.1 GCA_027365195.1 Acetobacteraceae bacterium | reverse complement strand
CGCCCTCAAAGTGTGGCTCAGCCTGCAGAGCTATGGCGCCGATGCGCTCGGCCGGGTGGTCGAAGGCTGCTGTGAGGCCGCCGCCGCGCTCGCCGCCGCGATCGCCGAAACCCCGGCGCTCGAATTGCTGGCCCCGGTCGGGCTCAACATCGTCTGTTTCCGCCATCGCGGGCCGCCGGGCCTGTCGCCGGCGGCGCTCGACAGGCTGAACGCCGAGATCGTCGCGGATTTGCAGGAAGCCGGCAGTTTCGCGCCCTCCACCACGCGCATCGGCGGCAATCTCGCGATCCGCGCGGCGATCGTCAATCATCGCACCCGGCCCGAGGATGCGCAGGCACTGGCCGCCGCCGTCTGCGCCGCCGCGACGGCGCGGGCATGAGCGGCGCCCCCTCCCTGACCGACCGCGCAAGCTTCCTGTTTTGGTCGCAGGAGCAGGTGCGCTACGGCGATACCGACCGCCAGGGCCATGTGAACAACGCGGTGTTCGCGACCTTCTGCGAGAGCGGCCGGGTCGCCCTGCTGCATCAGGACGGTGGGCGAATCGCGCCGGTGGGAACCGAATTCGTCATCGCCCGCCTCGCCATCGACTTCCGCGCCGAATTGCACTGGCCCGCGGAGGTTGCCATCGGCTCGCGGGTGCAGCGCTTCGGCCGGCACTCACTCACCATCGGTCAGGGCCTGTTCCATGGCGAGACCTGTGTTGCGACGGCCGAGAGCGTGGTGGTGCTGATCGGGCAGCAGAGCCGAAGACCGGTGGCGTTGCCGCCGGCGTTGCACGCAAGCCTGGTCCTTTTCGCCGATCCATGATACTTATGGTAGAAATTTGAATTCCACGCCCCGTTCTTGAAGCGAGGTTTATTGATATTTTTGAGAAATTCAGGAATGCTTAACCTGCGCGCGACGAAATGGCTGATCCGTCCGGTGAAGGCGCTATGGCACTGATCGTTATCCTCGACGACCGCGTGACGAACCGCAATATTTTTTCTCGTCTGGCAGCCACGCTGGAGGAGGGAGTGACCGTTCAAGCCTTCGGCGACCCGCTGGAGGCGCTCGCCTGGCTCGACGATCATCCGCCCGATCTGATCATCACCGACTATAAAATGCCCAATCTCGACGGCGCGGAATTCACCCGTGTCCTGCGCACCCGCCCGAATGGAGCGGATGTGCCCGTCGTCGTCATTACCGTCTATGAGGATCGCAGCTTCCGGCTGCGCGCGCTGGAAGCTGGGGCGACCGATTTTTTACAATCACCGGTTGATCATCAGGAATTCTTAACGCGCGTTCGTAACTTGCTCAAACTGAGTCTGCATCAGCAATTAGTTAAAAGCCGGGCGCTGGTGCTGGAGCGCGAGCTGGAGAACAGCGAGCGCTCGCGCCAGGCGCTGCTGCGCGACAGCCGCGAGCGGCTGGTGCAGGTGATCGATACCGTGCCGGCGATGATCAGCGCGGTCGATCGCGACGGGCGCTGTCTGTTCGTCAATGCCTATCAATCCGCGTTCGTCGGCCTCGACCCCGCCCTTTGCGTGGGCCATGACGCGGCGATGATGTTCGGCGAGGCGCATGCCACACGCAGTCGCGCGCTCGACCGGCTGGTGCTCGACAGCGGTGCGGCGCTGCCGAGCTTCGAAGAGGAGATCACCGATCGCGACGGCGTCAGCCGCACCTTCCTCACCACCAAAACCCCGCTGCGCGACACCGATCTGCGCCTCAGCAGCGTGCTTACCACGGCGCTCGACATCACCGAGCGCAAGCAGGCGGAGAGCCGGCTGCGCCACATGGCGCATCACGATGCGCTGACCAACCTCGCCAATCGCTCGCTGCTGCGCGAGCGGCTCCAGCGCGAACTCGGCCGGACGCGGCGCGGCGATCGGATGTTCGCACTGCATTTCATCGATCTGGACCGGTTCAAGGCGGTGAACGACGCGCTCGGGCATCATTTCGGCGACCGGCTGCTGCAAGCGGTGGCGCGGCGG
>DAHXNW010000128.1 GCA_027365195.1 Acetobacteraceae bacterium | reverse complement strand
ATGCAGCCAGACCAGTCATCCCGCATACCGCACACGACAAGCCCAGCCCGCGCCATCAATGACCGCCATTGCAGACCGACACCATCACGTAACCGAGGGTGGTTTCAAAATGGGAGCCGATTTGGCGATAGCTATATCCCGCGCGGGCCGGTGCCGGCATTCAAACCGACCCACTACCGATTTTATTCGTCCATTGTGGAGTTATGCGTCGATCGTTAAGACTAAGACCAACAAACAGGGGGAAACGATGCGCGGCAGTGGCATCAGGGCGCGGCCTTTGGCGGCTTTCTCACGTCGTGGCGTGCTGGCCGCCGCGGCACTCCTGGCCGCGCCGCGCATCGCCCGGGCGGTGGCGCCGCTGCGCATCGGTGTGCTGACCGACATGTCGAGCTGGGGGCGCGATACCGGCGGGCCGGGGGCGGTGATCGCGGCCAAGATGGCGGCCGAGGAGATGGGCGGCGCGATCGGCGGCCGGCCGATCGAGATCCTCACCGGCGATCATCAGATGCAACCGATGATCGGCATCCAGATCGGCCGGCAATGGATCGATACCGAGGGCGTGCTGGCGATCGCCGATGTGCCGAACTCGGCGCTTGGCATCGCGATCAGCGGGCTCGCGCGCGAGAAGGACCGCGTGGCGCTGATCTCCGGCGCCGGATCGAGCGCCATCACCGGCAAGCTGTGCAACGATCGCACGGTGCAGTTCACCTATGACACCTACGCGCTGGCCAAGGTCGTCACCGGCGCGCTGATCGGCCAAGGTGCCAAGAGCTGGTTCTTCATCACCGCCGACTATGCGTTCGGCCATCAGTTGCAGGAAGACGCCACCGCCTTCATCACCGCCGCCGGCGGGCGCGTGGTGGGGCAGGCGCTGCATCCGCCGGGCACCACCGATTTTTCCGCCCAACTGCTCGCGGCACAAGCGTCGAAGGCGGATGTGGTGGCGCTCGCCAATGCGGCCGGCGATGCCGACAACACGCTCAAGCAATCGGCCGAATTCGGCATCGGGGCGACGCGCAACGGCCAGCACGTGGCGGCGCTGCTGATGTTCCTCTCCGACGTGCATGCCGTGGGTTTGCCGGCGGCGCAGGGTGCGGTGATGGCGACCGCCTCCTATTGGGACATGAACCCGCGCACGCGCGCCTGGTCGGCGGCCTTCTTCAAGCGCGCCGGGGTGATGCCGAACATGGAGCAGACCGGCACCTATGGCGCGGTGCTGCACTATCTAAAGGCGGTGCGCGCGGCGGGCACCGATGCGGCGGCGACGATGGCGGCGATGCGGGCCGCGCCGATCGAGGATGTGTTCGTCCACGACGGCCATCTGCGCGCCGATGGCCGGGTGATCCGCGCGATGTATCTGGCGCAGGTGAAAACCCCGGCGCAATCACGCGGGCCGTGGGACTATCTGAACATTCTGCGCACGGTCAGCGGCGAGGACGCCTTCCGCCCGGCGGCGCAATCCGCCTGCCCGCTGCTGCATAAAGCTTGAATTGCGAGGGTGGTGCCTTGTTGAGGAGGGGAGGATGGCCAAAATTCCAGTATGGGCGTTGGCGACTGGGTGGAGATAATCGGCATTCTTCCGTGATCGCCGCGGAACTCTAAAATGGGACGTGGAAATGCCCAATCCGGATGTTTTTCCCCTTGAAGGTGGATGTGATTGCCGAGCGGTTCGTTATCGCATGGAAACCACTCCCCTGTTTGTCCACTGCTGTCATTGTCGCTGGTGTCAACGCGAGAGCGGCGCATCTTATGCCTTGAACGCCATGATTGAATCCGATCGGGTCATCCTGCTCGGCGAGGCGCCGGTGACTGTCGATACGCCTTCGGAGAGTGGGGTGGGGCAACGCATAGCGCGTTGTCCAAAATGCCATGTCGCGGTTTGGAGCAATTATGGAGGTCTGGGCGATATCGTGAGATTTGTCCGTGTCGGTACTCTGGATCAACCGGATCATCTTCAGCCAGACATTCATATTTTTACGGCGTCGAAGCAGCCTTGGGTGATCATTCCTTCCGGGGTGCCGGCGGTTCCCGAATATTATGACCGAAAAGCGTACTGGCCGCCCGAAAGCCTGGCGAGGCGGAAGGCCATGCTCGCCAAGACAAAGTCATGATGAAAACTTTCGAGTATATCTTTAAGAAATCTTGAAATCTTGAATTGAGCGAGGAGAGTGAGATGTCCGGCTTCGCCAGCACTAACGATCTCGCCGACAAGCGCGTCTCTTTCGACGAGCTTGCCCCCGGCCTTTACGGCTACACCGCCGAGGGCGATCCGAATTCCGGCGTGGTGATCGGCGATTCCTCGGTATTGGTGATCGATGCGCAGGCGACGCCGGCGATGGCGGCGGATGTGATCGCGCGCATCCGCGCCATCACCGACAAGCCGATCCGCCATGTCGTGCTGACGCATTACCATGCGGTGCGCGTGCTCGGGGCGAGCGCCTATGCCGGGGCGGAGATCATCGCCTCCGATGTCACCCGCGCGATGATCGCCGAGCGCGGCCAGCAGGACATGGACAGCGAGATCGCCCGCTTCCCGAGGCTGTTTCGCGGCCGTGGCTCGATCCCTGGGCTGACCTGGCCGAGCCTCGTGTTCCATCGCCGCATGAGCCTGTATCTCGGCGGGCGCGAGGTGCAGATCATCCACATCGGGCGCAGCCACACGGCGGGCGATACCGTGGTCTGGCTGCCGCGCGAGCGGGTGCTGTTCGCCGGCGATACGGTGGAATTCGGCGCCACACCCTATTGCGGCGATGCGCATTTCACCGACTGGCCGGCGACCCTCGCCGCCGTCGAGGCGCTGGGGGCGGAGTTTCTGGTACCCGGCCGGGGGCGTGCCCTGCTCAACCGTGCCGAGGTGGCCGAGGCGCTCGCCGGCACGGCGGCTTTCACCGCCGCCGTCTTCGCACAGGCGCGGGCCGGTGTGGCGGCCGGCCACGAGCTTCCCCAGATTTATGCCGAGACGATGGCCGCATTGCGCCCCACCTATGGCCAATGGGTGATCTTCGAGCATTGCATGCCCTTCAACGTTTCGCGCGCCGTCGATGAGGCGCGCGGCCTCGACACACCGCGCATCTGGACCGCCGAGCGCGACCGCGAGATGTGGCAGGCGCTCGAACGCGGGGCGGCGACAGGCGGCGCATGAAGCCGGATACCACCCTGCCGGTGCTGATCGCCGGCGGCGGGCTGGTCGGGCTGACCCTCGCGCTCGATCTGGCGCGGCGCGGCGTGCGCGCCGTCGTGCTCGACCAGGCGGCAAGCGTCGCCGAGGGGTCGCGCGCGATCTGCTTCGCCAAGCGCACGCTGGAGATTTTCGCCCGCCTGGGCCTCGGCGCGCGCATGCTGGAGAAGGGCATCACCTGGAACCAGGGCCGCGTGTTCTTCCAGGCGCGTGAGATCTACGGCTTCAACCTGCTGGCGGAGGATGGCCATGAATGTCCGGCCTTCGTCAATCTCCAGCAATATCACGTCGAGGCGTGGCTGGTGGACGCCTGCCTCGCTGCCGGGGTGGACATCCGCCGGCGCTATCGCGTGGTCGGCGTGGAGAATGGCGCGGATGTGCGTGTGAGCGTCGCCGGGCCGGAGGGGACGTATACGCTGCGGGCGGCGTGGCTGATCGCCTGCGACGGCGCGCGCTCCTTCGTGCGCGAGTCCCTCGGGCTCGATTTCCTGGGCCAGGTGTTTCGCGACCGCTTTTTGATCGCCGATGTGAAGATGCAGGCGGATTTTCCCACCGAGCGCTGGTTCTGGTTCGACCCGCCGTTCCATCGCCACCAGTCGGTGCTGCTGCACAAGCAGCCCGATGATGTCTGGCGGATCGATTTCCAACTCGGCTGGGAGGCCGACCCCGAGGTGGAGCGCGCGCCGGAGCGGGTGTGCGCGCGCATCCGCGCGATGCTGGGCGAGGACGTGGATTTCAGCCTCGAATGGGTCAGCGTCTACACCTTCCGCTGCCGGCGGCTCCATCGCTTCGTGCATGGGCGCACCATCTTCGCCGGCGATGCGGCGCATCAGCTCAGTCCGTTCGGCGCGCGCGGCGGCAATAGCGGGGTGCAGGACGCCGATAATCTGGGCTGGAAACTCGCCGCCGTGCTGGCCGGCGCACCGGTGCGCCTGCTCGACAGCTATGACGCCGAGCGCGTGGCGGCGGCGGATGAGAACATTCTGCACGCGACGCGCAGCACCGATTTCATCACCCCGAAATCGCCCGCCGCGCGCGCCTATCGCGACGCCGTGCTGAGCCTTGCCGAGCGGTTTCCCTTCGCCCGCCCGCTGGTCAATTCCGGCCGGCTCTCACGCCCCGCCGTGCTGGCCGACAGCCCGTTGAACGATCCCGAGGCGGATGATTGGCCCGGCGCGCCGCCGCTCGGCAGCGTCGCCATCGACGCACCGGTGGGTGAGGACGACTGGCTGCTGCGCCACCTCGGCGACGGCTTCACTTTGTTGGTGTTTGGCCCGCCGTTCCCGCTGGACGCGCCTGCGGTGCGCTGTCTGTTCATCGCGGCCGAGCCGGTGCCGGGGCGCGCCGATGTGCTGCATGACCGCACCGGCCTCGCCGCCCGCCGCTATGGCGCGCCCATCGGCGGCTGCGTGTTGCTGCGCCCGGATCAGCATGTGCTCTCCCGCTTTGTCCGCTACGATGCCGCGCGGGTCGCGTCGGCAATGGCGCGCGTCGTGGCGTCCATCGGGGTGATGGCATGAGCCTCGATCTTTCGCCGCGCCTCGCCGACCCCGATGCGCTCTACGCGGCGCTGATCGCGGCGCATCAGGGGCTGGACGAGGCGGCGTCGCGCCGGCTCGACGCGCAACTCGTGCTGTTGCTCGCCAATCACATCGGCGCGCAGGACGTGGTATTCCAGGCGATCGCCATCGCACGCGATCTGGCGGCGGCGCAGGAGGGAGCGACGGCATGACGGAATCGGCACTCGCCTATCTGAGCGGCTTTGGCAATGAATGCGCCAGCGAGGTGATCGCAGGTGCCTTGCCGCGCGGGCAGAACTCGCCGCAGCGCGTCCCCTTCGGCCTTTATGCCGAGCAATTCTCCGGCACCGCCTTCACCGTGCCGCGCAGCGAGGCGCGGCGTAGCTGGCTCTATCGCATCCGCCCCTCGGCGGTGCATCCGGCGTTCCGGCGCATCGAAGCTGGCTGCTTCGCCGCGGCTTTGGCCGAGCCGACGCCGAACCGGCTGCGCTGGAACCCGATGCCGCTCCCCGACGCGCCCACCGATTTCCTCGCCGGCCTCACGACGATGGCGGCGAGCAGCCCGGCGGACCGGCCTTTTGGGGTCAGCGTGCATCTCTACGCCGCCAATGCCTCGATGCGGCGGGTGTTCTATGACGCCGACGGCGAATTGCTGCTGGTGCCGCAGCAGGGCAGGCTCCGGCTGGAGACCGAATGCGGCCGGCTCGATGTGGCGCCCGGCGAGATCGCGCTGCTGCCGCGCGGGCTGAAATTCCGCGTGATAGTGCAGGAGGCGACGGCGCGCGGCTATCTCGCCGAAAATCATGGCGCCCCGCTGCGGCTGCCCGATCTCGGTCCGATCGGCGCCAACGGTCTCGCCAATCCGCGCGATTTCCTCGCTCCCACCGCCTGGTTCGAGGATCGCGACGAGCCGGTGGAGCTGGTGCAGAAATTCCAGGGCGGCCTGTGGGCGGCAACCCTCGACCACTCGCCGCTCGACGTCGTCGCTTGGCACGGCAGCAATACGCCATACAAATACGATCTGGCCTGCTTCAACACCATCAACAGTGTCAGCTTCGATCATCCCGACCCGTCGATTTTCACCGTGCTGACGGCGCCGAGCGGGGCGGCGGGGGTGGCCAATCTGGATTTCGTGGTCTTTCCGCCGCGCTGGATGGTGGCCGAGCACACCTTCCGTCCACCCTGGTTTCACCGCAACGTGATGAACGAGTGCATGGGGCTGATCCATGGCAGCTATGATGCCAAGGCCGATGGCTTTGCGCCAGGCGCGCTCTCGCTGCATAGCTGCATGAGCGCGCACGGGCCGGACGCGATCAGCACCGAGCGCGCCATCGCCGCCGAGCTGGCGCCGCAGAAGATCGACCACAGCCTCGCCTTCATGTTCGAAACGAGCCAGGTGCTGCGCCCGAGTGCCTACGCCATGGCCTGCGCCGAATTGCAGCCGGATTACGATGCCTGCTGGCAGGGGCTGCGCAAGACTTTCGTGGCGCCGGCGCGATGATCGATGCGACACATGACGCGGGCTTGCGCAGTTGGGTCGAGAGTGCCGAGGGCCATGCCGATTTCCCGATCCAGAATTTGCCGCTCGGTATCTTCAGCCCGCAAGACGGAGCGCCGCGCGGCGGGGTTGCGATCGGCGACCGGATTCTCGACCTCGCGCAGGCGGCAAGCCTCGGGGTGTTCGGCGGCGCGGCCGAGGCGGCGGCGCGTGCCGCCGGCGGTGCGTGCCTCAACCCCCTTCTGGCGCTCGGCCCGCCGGCGCGGCGGGCGCTCAGGGCGCGGCTGAGTGCGCTGCTCGCCGTGGGGGCGCCGGAACGCGCGCTGCTCGCCCCGCTGCTGCATCCGGCCGCCGACTGCACCCTGCATCTGCCCGCGACCATCGGCGATTACACCGATTTCTTCGCCGGCATCCATCATGCCCGCAACACCGGCCAGCAATTGCGGCCGGAGAACCCGCTGTTGGCGAATTACAAATATATCCCGGTGGGCTATCACGGCCGCGCCTCCTCGGTGCTCGCCTCCGGTGCGCCGGTGCGCCGGCCGTGTGGGCAGCGCAAGCCGGCGTCCGAGAGCGTGCCGAGCGTGGGCGCCTCGCGCAATCTCGATTACGAGCTGGAACTCGGCATCTGGATCGGCCCCGGCAATGCGCTCGGCAGCCCGATCCCGATCGGCGAGGCGGCTGCGCATATCGCCGGCTTTTGTCTGCTGAACGACTGGTCGGCGCGCGACATCCAGGGGTGGGAATATCAGCCGCTCGGCCCGTTCCTCGCGAAAAGTTTTGCAACCTCCCTCTCGCCCTGGCTGATCACCGCCGAGGCGCTCGCGCCCTTCCGCGCGCCGATGCCGCCGCGCCCGGCGGGCGACCCCGCGCCGCTCGACTATCTGCACGATGCGGCGGATCAAGCGGCCGGCGGCCTCGATATCACGCTCGAAGTGTGGCTGCGCACGCTATCGATGCGCACCGCCGGGCTGCCCGCCGAGCGTCTCTCCCAGAGCAACGCGCGCGATCTCTATTGGAGTGTCGGGCAGATGGTGACGCATCATAGCAGCAACGGCTGCAATCTGCGCCCGGGCGACATGTTCGGCTCCGGCACCATCTCCGGACCGACGGCGGCGGGATTCGGCAGTCTGCTGGAGATCACCCAGGGCGGCCGCGCGCCGCTCACCCTGGCCAATGGCGAGAACCGGCGGTTTCTGGAGGATGGCGACGAGATCATTCTGCGCGGCCGCTGCGAGCGCGAGGGTTTTGCGTCGATCGGGTTTGGCGCCTGTACCGGGGTGGTCGAACCCGCGTTCTCTACAACAACCCCTCACGGCGCAGGCTGAACCAGCGGCCGTTGCCGACGATGATGTGGTCGTGCAGCGTGATCGAAAGCAAGGCGGCCGCCGCCTTCACCTCGCCGGTCATCGCGATGTCTTCCACCGAGGGGGTCGGGTCGCCGCTCGGGTGGTTGTGCACCAAAATCAGTGCCGTGGCATGCAGTTCGATCGCCCGGCGCATCACCTCGCGCGGATAGACCGGGGTGTGATTGACGGTGCCGCGCGCCTGTTGTTCGTCGAGCAGCAGGCGGTTACGGTTGTCGAGGAACAGCACGCGGAATTGCTCGGTTTTCTCGCGGCCAAGCACGATGGTGAGATAGGCCATCAGCCGGTCCCAGTTATCCAGCACCGGGGTATCCTGCACCTCCGCCCGCGCGAGGCGGGTGGCCGCGACCTGCACGGTTTTCAGTGCCGCGATCCCGGCATCGCCGAGGCCCTCGATGCCACGCAGGGCGGCGACCGGGGCGGCGATGGCGGCGGCGAAACTGCCGAAGGCGGCGAGCAGCGCCTTGGCGATCGGCTTGGTGTCGCGCCGGGGAAGGGCGAGGAACAGCAGCATTTCGAGCAATTCGTAATCGGCGAGCGCCTCGCCACTGCCGCCGAGCAGGCGCGCGCGCATGCGGGCGCGATGCCCCTCGCTGCCGGCCGCGCTGGATGCCGCCTCGCTGGGCAGTGAATCGAGGGCCAGCGCCGGCAACTCGGCCATGCCGCGTGCCGCAGGGTCACGCGCGCCGGAGCGACGCAATTTGCTTTAGCCGCTCTGGTGCGGCTGGTGCAGGCCGGCGGGCGAGAGCGTAAAAATCTCGCAACCCGACTCGGTCACGCCGACCATATGCTCGTATTGCGCCGAGAGGCTGCGGTCGCGGGTGACGGCGGTCCAGCCGTCGTCGAGCACCTTCACCTCCGGCCGGCCGGCATTCACCATCGGCTCGATGGTGAAGACCATGCCGCGGCGCAGTTCAGGCCCCTCGCCAGGGCGGCCGAAATGCAGGATGTTGGGGGGCTCGTGAAACCGCCGGCCGATGCCGTGGCCGCAGAAATCGCGCACCACGCTGAGCCGCTTGCCCTCGACGAAGCTCTGGATGGCATGGCCGATATCGCCGAGCCGCGCGCCGGGGCGCACCACCGCGATGCCGCGCAGGAGTGCCTCATGGGTGATGTCCATCAGCATGCGCGCGCGTGTGCTGACGGTGCCTGCGGCATACATGCGGCTCGAATCGCCGTGCCAGCCGTCGAGGATCACGGTGACGTCGATGTTGAGGATGTCGCCGGCATCGAGCGAGCGTTCGCCGGGGATGCCGTGGCAGACGACGTGGTTGATCGAGGTGCAGATGGATTTCGGAAAGCCGCGATAGTTGAGCGGCGCCGGCTGCGCGCCGTGCGCGAGGATGAAATCGTGGCACAGCGCATCGAGCGCCGCCGTGGTCACGCCCGGCTGGACGTGCGGTGCGATCATGTCGAGGGTCGCCGCCGCGAGCTGTCCGGCCGCACGCAGCGGGGTGAAGTCATCGCGAGCGTGAATGGTGATGCGCCGTGGGTCGGACCCGCCGTCCATGTCGAACTCCGTCCTCCGCGCGGGGGATGCCCGCCGATGCCGCACCATGCGCAAGGCCGCGCTCTCGCGCAAGAGTTGCCGCGTCGCGGCGTGGGGGGTGCGGGCCGGTGCAGACTAACCTTGCCTATGTCATGCTCTAGCGGCTGGCGAGCTGGCGGGTTTGCGGGCGGATCAGCATACAGGCGCCCTTCGCCCCGGCGCAGGCGTTCTGCGCCTCCGCCTGTGTCAGCCCGACGAGTTGCGCGCGCCAATTCTCCCGCCGGTGGATGAATACCGGCAGCAGGCGGATTTCGCCGGCATGGGCGCGCCGCTTCGCCGCCGTCGCCGCCTGCCGCGCCGTCGCCTGCGAGCGGAAGCTGCCGATCTGCACCGACCAGCGCAGCGCCAGATGGCCGGCCATCGCCGACTGCGCCACCGGCTGCACGCCATATCTGCGGCGATGCGGCAGGGTTGCGGCCTGCGCCGAGGTGGTGAGCGAGGGCAGGCGGGCGATCAGCGAGGTATCGGGCCGCGGGGCGGTTGGCACGTCGAGCCTGGCGAAGCCGTCGTCGAGCAGCGCCATCATGTGCCGGTCGCGCTCGATGTTGGAGCCGGCGCCGAGCACCACGCCGATCAGCCGCACATTGCCGCGCACGGCGGAGGAGACGAGATTATGGCCGGCGGCCTGGGTATAGCCCGTCTTCATGCCGTCCGCCCCCGGATAGTCGACCAGCAAATGATCGTGATTGGGGATCAACTGGCCGTGAAACGTGAAGCTCGCGACGCTGAAATAATGGTACTGCTCCGGGAAATCCTGCACCAGATGGCGCGCCAGCAGGGCGAGGTCGCGCGCGGTGCTGATCTGCTCGGGGTCCGGCAGGCCGGAGGCGTTGCGGAAGCTGGTATGCGTCATGCCGAGGGCGCGGGCGCGCAATGTCATCATCTGGGCGAAGCGTGGCTCGCTGCCGCCGAGCATTTCGCCGAGGGCGGCCGCCGCGTCATTCGCCGATTTCGTCACCAGGCCGAGCACCGCCTGCTCCACGGTAAGCCGCGTGCCGGGCAGTAGCCCGAGCTTGGAGGGCGGCGTGGCGGCGACCGCGGCGGAGACCGGCACCGGCGAATCGAGCGAGATCCGGCGGTCGCGCACCGCCTCGAACACCATGTAGAGGGTCATCAGCTTGGTCAGGCTCGCCGGATAGCGCGGCGCGTCCGGGTTCACCGCCGAGAGCACGGCGCCGGAGCCGGCATCGATCACCATCGAGCTGTAGCGCGCCGAGCCGATCTGCGCGGCCGCCTCGCGCGGCGTGACCAGGATGGCGAAGGCCAGCAGGCAGAGGAGAAATGTGCCGTAAAGAGCGGTGGATTTCATGCCCGCGGATGCCCGATCCGACCTGATTTCGTGCATCCTTGCCGCCCTCTTCATCACTGCCGGGCCGACTATTCGCGATCGGCCGCCTGTTGTCCAGCGCTAACTTGTAAAAGCTCAGGCGAAAAGAAAGGGTTAAAGATCGCTGTTAAACCATGCGCGGGAATTTGGCCAACGCTGGGCGAGAAAAATTTATCGGCCCAAAAATTTGTGCACCGCACAATAAGTCTTGACGATGGCGATCAACTCGCATAACTATGCCGTGTTGCAGTGCAGCAAAATAGCACCGCAACAGGCAATGGAACGTCTTTCGGTGCGCCGTCTGGCATCGGGGTCGCTGCATTGCGACGACGCTTTCCGCGCGGTGCTCTCATTGGGCGTCCGCGGCGGGCTCTATGTCGTGCAAACGAACCGGGTTGGATGAGGAACAGCATCGTGGCTACGAAAGCAAAATTTGCCGAATTCGGCAAGAACGCGTCCGTTTTGGTGGCGCAGCAAACCATCGAGGATGGTCTCGATTCCGTGGCGCGAAGTGCACAGGCACTGCAGGCGAAGCTCGGGGCGTCTTCTGACAGCACACAACACACTCAAATGGAGTTGAAAAATCGCATGGAAAAATCATTCAAGGTCGCTGAGGACATGATGGCCTTCAGCCAGGGCAATATCGAAGCCTGCATGAATGCGAGCCAGATCTGGTTTGCCGGCGTTCAGGACATCTCCAAGCAGGTCGCCGCCCATGCGCAGGCGCAGATGCAGGAGACGATCGCGGCCATGAAGGCGTTCGGCGGCGTGAAGTCCGTGCGTGAAGTGGT
>DAHXNW010000103.1 GCA_027365195.1 Acetobacteraceae bacterium | reverse complement strand
GCGTAACCCCTGCCTGCCCGCTCTCTCAATTGGCCGCGATACTGGCGCCGATCTTGGCCAGCGCCGCCGGCAGATCCTCGACCGCTTTCATCTCGCGCGCCGCGCGCGGCAGGTCGCTGACTGCGGCGACCGGCTCTGCCGTGAGCACGCCGAAGGTCTGCGCCAGCGGGCCGGGCGGCAATCGTGTGGCGAACTGCTCGCGCAGCCCGGCGAGGCCGCTCTCGTCGCCGGCCTGTGCCGAGGCGCTGGCCAGACGCAGCAGCAGCCGGGCTTGCGCCTCATCGAGCGGCCCGGTGCCGGTCACGCTCTCAGCAAGGCAGCGCGCGAGCGCCGCCTCGGCCGCCGGCCAGTCCTTCGCCGCCTCCAGAATATCGGCCCGCGCGCGGTCGGCGGCGGGTGTGCCCAAGGCTGCGAGCGTGGCGGCTGCCTTCGCGACATCGCCGGTCGCGGCAGTGGCGCGGGCGAGCAGCAGGCTACGCTGCTCGATCAGCGGCGCCGAAAGATCGTCCGCCGCACTGGCCGCCAGCGCCGCCAGCGCTGCCGCCGGCTCGGCATCCTCGAGCCGCAGCGCCGCGAGCCGGGCGCCGATCGCCGCGCGCGCGGTGGCACTCGGCGCCGCCTGCAACAGTTTCTCCAGGATCGGCTCGGCCTGCTGCGGCAGGTCGAGCGCGGCGAGCCGGCTCGCCTCCTTCGCCGCCATCGCCTCGCCGGCGGCCCCATCGGGCAGCAGATCGGGGTTTTCCTGCACCAGGGCGACGAGATCGATCGGCGCCAGATGGTCGAGCTGCTCATCGCGCATCAGTGCCGCGAACGTCTCGTTCAGCTTCGCGGTGATCGCGGCACTCTGCTCGGGAAAGCTCGCACGCGTCTCGCGCAGCATCGCAAGCGCCGGACGCCACTGCCCGGCCTCCGCGCGCAGCGCCGCGATGCGCAGGCGTAGCGCGATCTCGCGCTGATCGCCGCGCCAGGCGAACAGCAGCCGCTCCTCCGCATCGGCCGTCTGCGCCGGTGAGAGCGCCTTGATCGCGAGACGCAGCTCATCGGCGCGCACGGCGGCACGCGTGCTCAGCAGCCGGTCCTTCGACCGCGCGAGCGCGTCATAGATCGCAAGCGCCGCCGGCGCATGGCCCTGCGTCTGCGCGAGCAACCCGCGCGCCAGGGCGAGCGAGGGGTCGTCCGGGCGGCTCGCCAGCAGGGCCGCCGCCGGCTGGAGCTGCCCGCCCAGCACCAGGGTTTCCGCCGCCAGCGGCAGCAACCGGGCGCGCAACGCCGCCGGATAGGTCAGCAGCAGGGGTAATTCGGTCGCGATCGCCGCCGCCGCCGCCGGCGATCCTTCCTGCCTCATGGCCACCGCCGCGGCGCGCCACAGGGTGACGTCATCGGTGCCGGTCAGACGTGGATCGGCGAGGCCCCCCGCCTGATCCAGCCGGCCGGCCAGCAGGGCCGCGATGGCGCCGAGGCCGATGTCGTCCGGGTCATCCGCCATGCGCGGGTTCTGCGCGGCCGCCAACTCCGTCACCGCCTGCGCCTCGGCGCCGAGGCCGAGCGCGATCAGCACCGCCGCCGTTTGCCGCTCCGCCGGCCCCCGCGCGCGCGACGGTAGCGTCGCGGCACTGCCGATTTCCGCTTGCAGCCGGCGCAGCAATGCCGGGGTGGGCAGATCGGGGAAATCGAAGCGGCGGGTGAGATTGGCAGCGTTGGCGAGTGCCAGCGCCCCGGCCGGCATCGGCGCCAGGGTGAGGGCCGCCGCCCCCGGTTCGCTCCATTGCAGCAGAAATCCACCGGGAACCGTGCGCAGGGCGAGGCGGTCGGCATGTGGCGCCACCAGCACCCCCTGCCAGGTGGGCAGCAGATCGAATTCGGGGGCGTGGCGAGCGACCGCCACGGCCTGGCCGCTGGCCCGCTGAGTGCCGACCAGCAGAGGCGCCCCGCTGTCCGGGTCGTCGATCGTCACCACCTGGCCGGGGGTGGTTGCGGGCATCAGCACGCCATGCGGATCGCTGCTGGCGACGATGGGCTGCGCGGCCGGGGCGCTCGCCGGCTCGGCCGAGACCATCCAGCCATCGCGCACCGGACGCAGCCGCAGCATCCGGTCCGCCGGCAGCTTCATCCGCACCACTGTCGCATTCGCCAGCGGATGCACGGCAGCGGAGCCGAATACCGGATCCGCCTGCAAGGCGGAGAGATCGATCGGCCGGCTTTCGTCGAACACCAGTACCGCGTCGTCACGCAGGCGGAACGCACCGGCGGCGGTGGTGCGCGAGAAAGGCAGCACGATCACCGCGCCCGGCACGCCGGGCGGCAGGGTGAGTTTGCGCGCGGCGATCGCGACCGTGCTGTCGGCTGCGACCTCGGGCGGCGCGGGGAGCGCCGGCGCCGATGGCGGCGGCACCCGGGGCGTGGCCAGCGTTGGCGGCGCGGCCAGCGTGGACTGCTGCACCGCCGCGCGTGGGGCGGGGCTGAAGGGGCTCGGCGAGACGGGGGATAGCGGGGTGGCGGCGGGTTGCATCGCCGGCTCTCGCGCCGGATGTGCGGGAACGGCCGCCGCAGGCTGGGGCGCCGGCGGCTGGGGTGGCGCGGGCGGCGGCGGCGCGGTGCGTGGGCGCAGGCCGTGGCGGGGTGATGCGACGGCCTCCGCCAGACGCGGCGCGGCCACATGCGGCGCCGCCAGAGAGGCGGATGCTGAAGAGAGAGGCGAGGCGCTCGTCGGCGCCGGCGGATCGCTAATATCGATCGCGATCCGATCGCCGAGCCGCATGACATGCACCGCCGCACCGGCTGCCACCTGCAATGTCGCCTCGCCCGGCGCGGTGCTCAACTGCGCGACGTTGCGCGGCAGGCGCACGGCGTTCGCGATCGGCGTTTGATCGGTGAAATGCAGCACGACCTGCGCGCCGTCGCGCTCCAGCCGGTACGCCGTCGGGTGCGGAAAGTCGAACACCACGCGGCCATAGCCGGCATGATCGCCGATTCTTACCGGGACGCTCATCGGCACGCCCGTGGAACCCTCCGCCATCGCCGACGAGGCGGCGAACACCAGCGGCAGCAAGACGGCGAGAAGAGCGCGCCCGGCACGCATCAGTCGAAGCTCCCGAGCAGCCGGTCGATGTCGGATTGATCCATCGCCTGCGACGGCAGTTGCGGTCCGTTCAGCAATGCCGCCGCGTCGAGCGGGACGGCCACCGGGGCCATCAGCACGGCCGGACGCGGGCCGCCGAATGCGTTGACCATCTGCATCACCCGCGCCTCGATCGCTTGCAGCGTCGCCACCACTTTGGTGATCCGCTGTCCGGTGATGTCCTGAAAGCCGCAGGCTTCATAGATATGGGTGGTGGCGTTCTGCAACTGCTCCGCGAGCGGCCCATCGAGCGCCGAGGCGACTTTGTCCAAAGTCTCGCAGGTTTCGAGAATGACATCGGTCGCCGCCGCGGTATGCGCGACGATCGCATCGAGTTCATCGGTCGCCGAGGGGATCTGGCTGCCGGTGATGTCATCGACGCGCAGCGCCGCGATCTCGGCTTTGGCCGCCGAGATGGTATCGCCGAGTGCCTGCACGGCGGCGAGCAGGGAGACGTGCTTCTCCAACACGTCATGCTGCATCGTGTCGAGCACCGCATGCACCACTTCGGCCACCATCTCCGGATCGGCATCCGGATAACGCTTGCGGATCTGCGCGAGCGAGGCCGCAAGGCCGCCGGCGCTTTTCAAAATGTCATGCATGCACAAGCACCTTCTCGATCTTCTCGCGCAGCGTCTCGGCGTTGAACGGCTTGACGATGTAGTTGGAGACACCGGCCTGCTTCGCCGTCACCACGTTCTCCACCTTGCTCTCGGCGGTGATCATGATGAACGGCATGTGCTTGAGCTTGGCATCGGCCCGCACCTCCTGGAGCAATTGCAGACCGGTCATCGGCGCCATGTTCCAGTCGCTGATCACCAGGCCGAAATTGCCCGCCCGCAATTTGGCCAGCGCCTCGCCGCCATCGGTCGCCTCGTCGACATTGTTGAAATCGATCTGCTTGAGCAGGTTGCGAATGATACGCAGCATGGTCTTGTAATCATCGACGATCAGCACGTTCATGGATTTATCGATCGACATCCGTCACCCTTTCCCAGCGGAGAGATTACCCGAAGTACCCAGCGTGTTTTCACGCAATCGCCACTGCGCGAGACGCATCGTCAGATCGCGCGCCTTCTCCGGTCGCATCGAGGCCAGAATGGCCGCCGCCTTGGCATCCTTCATCCGGTCGACCAGTGGCAGCAGCACGCTCATGTCCATGTCGTTGAAGATCACCGCCGCATCGCGCGGGCGCATCGTCTCGTAAAGCTTGACGAGGCCGGTCCAATTCGCCTGCTCGCGCTGGCGACGGGCCGCATCGAGGGCTTCCAGTTGCTGTTGCAAGGCGGTGAGCTGGGCGAGCCGTGCATCGAGCCGCTTCTCTGCCGCCGACAGCGCCGCCTCGCGCTCGCCGAGCGCGCGGGCGCGGGTGTCGAGCTCTGCGCGCCGCTGCCGCAGATCGAGCAGCAGCGTCCGCTCCGCCGCACTCACCGGGGGCGCCTCATTCATGGCATGGGCAGCCGCAGGGGCGGTCCCAGAGGCGGTCGCAGGAGCGGTCGACGGGGCGGCTGGCGCCTCGCCGGCGTCGGTGCCGGGCGCTGGCGAGGCGGCGAGGGCGGCCGGCATGATCGCCGCTTCCGCCGCCTTGCCGGCTGCCTTGCCCGCGACCTCGAGCGAGGTGACGGGCGCCGCCGGGGGTGCGGCGGCGCGCACCAGCGCCACCGATTTCAGTGCCAGCACCACGCCCATGACGAAAATCGTCGTCGGCAGCAGGCGCGGGATGGTGATTGCTTTCATCATCGCCAAACCCTCACCGCGCCATCCGCAGGGCTTTGAGCAGATCGCGCTCGGCCTGGCTGCGCACCCGGGCGGGCTCGGGTTCCGGCTCGGGTTCCGGCTCGCGCAGCACCGGCGCGCGCGGCGTATCGATGGTGAGCGGGCGGGCGGCGCGCACCAGCTTGTCCATCCGCTCGGCCACCTGCTCGCCACGCTCGATCAGGAACAGCAGATCCTCCTTGAGCGCCCCCGCCGCTTCCGCCTGCCGCGCGATCTGCCGCCCGGCGCCATCCGCCGCGTTGCGCAGCCGCTCGATCCCGCTCTCCGCCTGGCGGGTGCTGTCGTTGAAGCCAGCGACCAGGGCTTCGAGTGCGGCGCGGTCACGCTTGAGCACGCCGAGCGCCCGCTCGAGCCGCAGCGCGTGGAACAGCGTGGCCGCCAGCAGCGCCACCAAGACCAGTTCCAACACCCATTCCATACCGCTCATGCCCACATCCTGCCTGCGATTGGTTAGGATTCCGTGACCGCAACAGCGCTGCGATCAGCGCTCATGCCTCCTCGGGGCCATTACGGGGGGATTCCTGCTCGATCTGCACCGCGATCCGGTTCTTCCGCCGCCCCACCCGCGCCTCGAACAGCGCGCGCGCCCCACAGCGCAATTGCACTGGCGCGCCACGCGTCACGCTGAGCAGCAGCCGGCTGCCCGGGCGGAACGCCATCACATCGGCCAGCCGCATCACCTGCTCGTCGAGCACGACGTCGATTTCCACATCGGTATTCCAGAGTTCCTCGGCCAGATGGGTTTCC
>DAHXNW010000058.1 GCA_027365195.1 Acetobacteraceae bacterium | reverse complement strand
TTGCGCATCCAGCGCGCCTGCCGCGAGTTGGGCATCCCGACGGTTGCCGTGCATTCGACCGTCGATGCCGAGGCGATGCATGTCCGCCTCGCCGACGAGAGCGTCTGCATCGGCCCGCCGCCGGCCAAGGACAGCTATCTGCACATGCCCGCGCTGCTCTCGGCGGCGACCATCACCGGTGCGGACGCGATCCATCCGGGCTATGGCTTTCTCAGCGAGAACGCCGATTTCGCCGAAATGGTCGAGGCGCATGGCCTCGCCTTCATCGGCCCGAGCCCGGCGCATATCCGCATGATGGGCGACAAGATCGCGGCCAAGACGGCGATGGCGAGCCTCGGCGTGCCGCTGGTGCCCGGCTCGGCCGGCGCGGTGGAAGACCTCGATGCGGCCGGCGCGATCGCCGCACGGATCGGCTATCCGGTGTTGATCAAGGCGGCGGCCGGTGGTGGTGGGCGCGGCATGAAGGTTGCCGTCGATGCGGCGGGGCTGGAGGAGGCATGGCGCACCGCGCGCGCCGAGGCGCGCGCCGCCTTTGGCAACGATGCCGTCTATATCGAGAAATATCTCGACCGCCCGCGCCATATCGAATTGCAAATATTGGCCGATGCGGCGGGCAACGTGGTGCATTTCGGCGAGCGCGATTGCAGCCTGCAACGCCGGCATCAGAAACTGCTGGAGGAAGCCGGCTCGCCGGCCCTCACCACGGCGCAGCGCATGGCGCTGGGGGCGACGGTCACCACCGCCTTGCGGAAGCTCGGCTACCGCAACGCCGGCACGCTGGAGTTTCTCTATCAGGACGGGCAATTCGCCTTCATCGAGATGAATACCCGCCTGCAGGTGGAACATCCGGTGACGGAAATGCTCTGCAACGTCGATCTGGTGCGTGAGCAGATCCGCATCGCCGCCGGCGCCTCCCTCGGCTACACCCAGGAGGACATCCGCTTTGCCGGCCACGCCATCGAATGCCGCATCAACGCCGAAGACCCGGAGACCTTCCTGCCCACCCCCGGGCTGGTCAGCGCCTTTCACGCCCCCGGCGGCCTCGGTGTGCGGGTGGATTCCGCGCTTTACGCCGGCTATCGCGTGCCGCCGCAATATGACAGCATGGTGGCGAAGCTGATCGTGCATGCCCCCACCCGCGCCGAGGCGATCGCGCGGATGGACCGGGCCTTGGCGGAATTCGCCATCGTCGGTATCAAGACCACGGTGCCGCTGCATCAGCGTATCATGCGGGATGCGGCGTTTCAGGCCGGCGACTACACCATCCACTGGCTGGAACGCTTCGTCGCCGGCAACTCTGGCGACTGAGCGCAGCCGAGCGAGGAGCATAGAGCGATGTCAGAGATCATGATCGACGCCAGCGACGGCACGGGCCGCTTCAAGGCGCTGGTGGTGGAGCCGAAGGCCAAGCCGGCGGGCGCCGTGGTGGTGATCCAGGAGATTTTCGGCATCAACGACGCGATGCGCGCGACCTGCGCGGAAGTGGCCGACCTCGGCTTCATCGCCATCTGCCCCGATCTGTTCTGGCGCATCGAGCCGGGGATCGACATCACCGACAAATCCGAGGCGGAGTGGAAGCGCGCCTTCGAGCTGTTCCAGACCTTCGATCAGGCCAAGGGTGTCGCCGACCTCAAGGCAACGCTCGCGGTGGCGCGCACGCTGCCCGGCTGCAACGGCCGCGTCGGCACCATGGGGTTCTGCCTCGGCGGGCGGCTCGCGATGCTGATGGCGGAACAGTCCGATGCCGATGTGAACATCTCCTATTACGGCGTCGGGCTCGACGATCTGCTCGGCGATCTGGATCGCATACGCGCGCCGTTGGTGCTGCACATCGCTGATCAGGATCAGTTCTTTCCCGCCGATGGCCGTGCCAAGCTGGTCGCTGCCTGTCAGGGCAAGCCGCAGATCCATACCCATGTCTATCCCGCCGCCGATCACGCCTTCGCCCGCGTCAATGGCGTGCATTGGAACGGCCGCGCCGCCACCATCGCCAACGGGCGCAGCGCCGAGGCGCTGGTCGCCGCCCTCGGCTGAGACGATGCGCGAGATCGACGCGCTGGCGGCGCAAATACCCGACGGCGCGCTCATGGCGCTGCCGCCGGACAATTCGCTGCCCTCGCTCGCGCTGGTCTTCGCGCTGATCCGCCGGCAGGCGCGCGGCCTGCGTCTGCTCGGCGTGCCGGTCTCGGGCCTCGCCAGCGATCTGCTGATCGGCGCCGGCTGTGTGGCCGAGATCGAGACCAGTGCCGCGAGCCTCGGCGAGACCGGCCTCGCGCCGCGCTTTGCCGCCGCCCTGCGCGCCGGCACCCTCGTGGTGCGCGATGCCACCTGCCCGGCGATCCATACCATGCTGCAGGCGGCGGAGAAGGGCGTGCCGTTCATGCCGCTGCGCGGTGTGCTCGGCAGCGACCTCATCGCGCATCGGCCGGATTGGCGGGTGATCGACAATCCCTTCTGTCCCGACGACCCGATTTTGCTGGTGCCGGCGCTGCATCCCGATATCGCCACCTTCCATGCGGTGATGGCGGATGCGGTGGGGAATGTCTGGGTCGGCCGGCGGCGCGAGCTTGCCACCATGGCGCATGCGGCGCGGCGCGTGCTGGTGACGGTGGAGCGGCGCGTGCCGGGCAATCTGCTGGAGGACGAGCACCTGGCCCCCGGCGTGATCTCGGCCATCTATATCGATGCGATCGCGCTTGCCGCGCGCGGTGCCTGGCCGATCGGCCTGCTCGACGAGTACGGCGCCGATGCCGCCGCGATCGCCGATTATGCCCGCATGGCGCGCAGCGAGGCCGGGTTTAACACCTGGCTCGAGAACGCCATCATTCCGGCATGATCGCGCCCGAGGAGCGTCTCGCCGCAGCGCTGGCGCGGCTCATTCTCGACCCGTCGGCACCGCCGGCGCGCCATATCGCCGTCGGCGCGGCAAGCCCGATCCCGGCCGCCGCGTGCTGGCTGGTCAAGCTCGCTGGCTATCCGGTGCGGCTCTCGCTTTTGCATCTGCGGCGCGGCAATCCGTTCAGCGAAGGCACCCGCGAATTGTTCGACCTCGCCGGCCAGGGGCGGATCGATCTGTTCTTCCTCGGCGGCGGGCAGATCGACGGGCAGGCCAACATCAATCTGCTCGGCACCGGCGATTGGCCCGGCCGCGAGGCGCGCTTTCCCGGCAGTTTCGGCTCGGCCTTCATGTATCTGATGACGCCGCGCACCATCCTGTTCCGCGAGGCGCATTCGCCGCGCGAGCTGGTGCCCAGGGTGGACTGGGTCTCCGCCGCCGGCCTGTCGCCGCCCGGCCATTTCCGGCGCGGCACGGCGCAGGCGCTGGTCACCGGGCGCTGCGTGTTCCATTTCGATGTGACGGCCGGCCGCTTCGCGCTCGCCTCGGTCCATCCGGGCGAGACGGCCGCAACCGTGCGTGCCAATACCGGCTTTGCCTACGACACGCCGGACGCGCCGCCGCTCACCGCCGAGCCGGACGCCGCGAGCCTCGCCCTGCTGCGCGGCCCGGTGCGGGCGGCGATGCTGGAGACCTATCCGGCGTTCTGCAACCGCGTCTGGCCCCAATGAAGGAAGCGATGTGATGGAGCAGCCGGCCTCTCTCAGCCCCGGTGCCTTGGCCGGGTTGAAGGTGATCGACCTCACCCGCGTGCTCGGCGGCCCGTTCTGCACCATGGTGCTCTCCGACCACGGCGCCGAGGTGATCAAGATCGAGCCGCCGCAGGGCGACGAGACACGGTCCTGGGGTCCGCCGTTTCGCGATAACGCCGACGGCAGCCGCGATGCCAGCTATTTCCTCGGCGTCAACCGCAACAAGCGCGGCATCGCGCTCGACATCGGCAAGCCGGCCGGGCAGGCGGTGTTGCTGCGCCTGCTCGAAGGGGCGGATGTGCTGGTGGAGAACTTCAAGCCCGGCGGGATGGAGAAATGGGGCCTCGGCTACACCGAGGCGCTAGCGCCGCGCTTTCCCGCGCTGATCCACTGCCGCGTCTCCGGCTTCGGCGCCGAGGGGCCGCTCGGCGGGCTGCCCGGCTATGACGCAATTCTCCAGGCGATGACCGGTCTGATGAGCGTCAATGGCGACCCGAGCACCGGCCCGCTGCGCCTCGGCACGCCGGTGGTCGATATCGCCACCGGCCTTTATGCGACGATCGGCATATTGATGGCGCTGCAGGAGCGCGCCCGGTCCGGGCGTGGGCAGTTCGTCGATATGACGCTGCATGATTGCGGCCTGTCGCTGCTGCATCCGGCGGCGGCGAATTTCTTCCTCAACGGCCGTCGCCCGCTGCCCACCGGCAACCCGCACCCCAATCTCGCGCCGTATGAAAAATACGCGACGCTGAATGGCGATATCTTCATCGCCTCGGGCAATGACGGGCAGTTCCGCACCCTTTGCGCCACGCTCGGCGTGCCCGAGTTGGCCGAGGATGCCCGCTTCCTGCGCAATGCCGATCGGGTGACGAACCGCCCGGCGCTGATGGCGCGGCTCGCGGCGATCTTCGCCGAGCAGGACGGCCAGGCGCTGGCGGCGCGGCTCTTGCGCGCCGGGGTGCCGGCCGGGCCGGTGCTGGCGGTGGACGAGGCACTCGCCGCGCCGCATACCGAGGCCCGCGCCATGGTGAGCACGCTCGGCGACCACCGCACCCTCGGCAGCCCGATCAAGCTCTCGCGCACCCCCGGCGGCCCGCGCACCTCGCCACCCGGCTTCGCCGCCGACACCCACGACGTGCTGCGCGCGCATGGCTTCGGCATGGCAGAAATCGAGGCGCTGCAGGCGGAGGGTATTCTGCCTCGGGTTCGGCGTTAACCTTACCCACCAAACAGATCGACCCGCACCGGCTGGTCCAGATAACCGGGCGTGCGTGCCTGCATCTCGGCAAAGCGCCGTTGCACCTCCGCCGTGCGCACCGCCTCGGCGCTGTAGCCGTTGAACCGGCGAGCCGCGATCATGCGCGCGGCGTAGCCCTCGAACCCGTCGGTCAGCCGCCGGTCGGTGTAGAGCAGGCGCTCGCGCCGGGCGAAGCGCGGGGTTGCGTGCGCATCGAGCATGCGCTGCGCCATCGCACGCACCGCGGTTTCGTCGTGGAAGGCGGCGGTCACATAATGGCTCGGCCCATCCGGCAGTGGTTCGGCGACATAAAGCCGCCCGCCGGGGCGCAGCAGCCGCGCCACCTCGGCCAATGCCTGCGGCAGCACGTCCTCGGGGATGTGGTGCAGCGAGAAGATGAACAACACCAGATCGGCCGAGGCATCGGGCAGTGCGACCGCGCCGGCGGACTGCGCGAGCAGGGTGAAGCCGCCGCCCTGCGTCGCCTGGCGTGGCTCCGGCGGCATCATCGGGTCGATGCCAATCACCTCCGCCCCCTCGACCGCCAAGGCGCGCGACAAGGCCGCCTCGCCGCAGCCGATATCGAGAATGTCGAGGCCGCGCACCGGCCCGACCACGGCGTCGAGCGCTTGGCGGTGGCTGCGGAGGCCGAGATCCTTCAGTTCCTGCCCCATCACAGTGCTTCCAGGGCCTGATCGAGGTCGCGGATCAGATCCTCGGCGCTCTCTAGCCCGATGGAGAGGCGGATGACGTCATCGCCCGCGCCGGCCGCCGCGCGCTGTTCGGGCGAGAGCTGGCGATGGGTGGTGGAGGCGGGATGCAGAATGAGGCTGTGGGTGTCGCCGATATTGGCGAGATGCAGGAACAGCCGCATCGATTCCACCAGCCGCCGCCCGGCGGCGAGGCCGCCCTTGACGCCGAAGGTGAACACCGCGCCGGCGCCACGCGGCATGTATTTCCGCGCCAGCGCATGGCTCGGGCTGGACGGCAGCCCGGCATAGGAGACCCAGGCGACGCGCGGGTGCCCCTCGAGAAATTCCGCGACGCGCTGCGCATTCGCCACATGCCGCTCCATGCGCACATGCAGCGTCTCGATGCCGGTGAGGGTGAGAAAGGCATGCATTGGCGACTGGGTCGGCCCGAAATCGCGCAGCGCGACCGCGCGGGCCTTCGTCGTGAAGGCGAAATCGCCGAAATTCTCGTGGAATTTCAACCCGTGATACGCCGGCTCCGGCTCGCTCAGCGAGGGAAAGCGGCCATCGCGCGACCAGTCGAAGCGGCCCGATTCCACCACCACCCCGCCCAGCGCATTGCCGTGGCCGGCGAGGAATTTGGTGGTGGAATGACAGACCAGATCCGCCCCCCACTCGAACGGGCGGCAGAGATAGGGGGTGGCCAGCGTATTATCGACGATGAAGGGAATGCCGGCATCGTTCGCGATGCGCGCGATCGGCTCCAGATCGAGCACGAGGCCGCCCGGATTGGCGAGGCTTTCGACGAAAATCGCCTTGCAGCGCGGCGTTAACGCGCGGCGGAAATTCTCCGGGTCGGTGGGATCGACGAAATGGCAAGTCCAGCCGAGCTTCTTGAACGAAAGCGCGAACTGCGTCAGCGAGCCACCATAGAGATTGCGCGAGGCGAGAAACTCATCGCCCGGCTCCATCAACGTGAAAAAGGTGAGGAACTGCACCGCATGGCCGGAGGCGGCGGCAAGCGCCGCGCGGCCACCCTCCAGGCTCGCGACCCGCTCCTCCAGCACCGAGACGGTGGGGTTGGTCAGCCGCGAATAAATATAGCCGAAATTATGCAGATCGAATAGCGAGGCGGCATGGTCCACATCCTCGAAGGCATAGGCGGTGGTCTGATAGATTGGCGTTGAACGCGCCCCGGTGGTGGCATCGGGGGCGGCGCCGGCGCGCACCGCGCGGGTCTCGAAGCCGTAGGCGAGATCGGGCTGCGCCGCTGCCGGGGCCGCCGCCGGCCCCGCATTGGGTGGCCGCGCCGCGCGGTTGCGCACCAGGCCGGAGTTCACCCCGCTCCAGGAGAGTTCGCCGCCGAGCCGGCCGAACTCGATCTTTGGGCAGCGGTCCATGATCACCTCGATCCCGGCCGCCTCGGCGCGCGCGGCGGCGGCATCGTGGCGGATGCCGAGCTGCATCCAGACCACCTTCGCGCCGATCGCGATCGCCTCCTCCACCACCGGCGGCACGTCCTTCGGGGTGCGGAAGATATCCACCATATCGACCGGCTCGGGGATGTCGCGCAGCGAGGCATAGACCGTCTCGCCCAGCAGCATCCCGCCGCTGGCGCCCGGATTGACCGGGATCACGCGGTAGCCTTTGCTTTGCAGGTATTTCATCACGAAATAGCTTGGCCGGTTCCAGTTGGTCGAGGCGCCGACGAGCGCGATACGGCGCACGCTGGCGAGAATGCGGCGCAGCTTGGCGTCGGAATAGGCAATCGGGGCGATGGTGTTCATGCGGGGGTCTCCTCGTGCCATCACCGGAACGTGATAGCCGTATCCTGCACCGGCAAGGCCGCCGCCCAGATCGCCGGCGCCTCGCCCAGGGTGAGGCGCAGCGTCATCGGCGTGGTGCGCGCCGGCAGCCGCAGTATCGCCGCGCCATCGGTCCAGCGCCAGGCATGGCCGCCCTGGCGCTCGATCGGATGGAACCCCTCGGCGAGCGCCGTATCGTCGAGCGCCAGCGGTTCCCCGTCGAGGGCGAGCGCGTCGATGCGGGCGCCGAGGCTGCGGCAGTCTTCATGCTCCGGGCCGAGCCCGGCTGGCACGAAGCAGGGCGAACGCAGGAGGAGGGTGCGGAGTCCGGCCGGCAGACGCAGGCTCAGCGTCTCGCCGGCGCAGCCCCGATGCGTTGCCTCCGCCGCATGGATGGCAACGCCGCCACCCGGCACGCGGGCAAAACCCAGTGCAGGCAGCCGCGCCAGCAAACCGGCGCGCGCGGCCCGCACCGGCGCGCCGTCGAGTGCCAGCGGCGCGCAGCGGAGCGCCGCCGGTTCCCCTGCCGCCGAGAAATCCGGATGCAACAGCGCCACCGGCCCGTTCTCGAACGCCGCGCGGTTGCCGATGTCGAGATAGCTCTCGCTCGGCAGGTTCTCCGAGAACAGCACCGCATGCCGGTCGAGTTCGACATGAAAATACTCGACCCGCTCGACCCGTTCGCGGCGCACGCTGGCGCCATTGACCAGCGCCTCGGCGGGGATCAGCGCGCCGTCGATGAACAGCGTATGGCCGGGCGAGAGCACGAGATCGCGGCACGGCAGCCCGGCGCCGAAGGCATCGCGCAGAATGCGCACCGGGCGCACCTGCTCTGGCTGTGGATGGCGCGCGAGATCGATCCGCCGCCGCCCGAGCCAGACCACCGGGCGCGGGCCATCGCGCGTGATCACCCGATCGCCCACCGCCAGCGCCTCCACGGCGACCTCGCCACGCGTGGTGCGGATATGCGTGCCACGCACGAAACACGGCACCACGGTGATCGCGGTGCCGCTGCCGTCGGCGGCGAGGCTGAAATCCGCCGCGCTGAGGCCGAGGCCCGGCGCGAACGATTGGCTCGCGAGCGTGCCGCCCGCACCGTTCACGTCGAGCACGTCGCCACCGAGCAGCGCCACCCGATCGGCCGCGTTATAGCTCAACTGCGTGAGATCGATGACATCGCCGGCGGCGATCCGGGTGATCGCGGCGCCGAGAGCGGATGGATCGGCGAGCGCCAGCGTGCCGGCGTTGGCGGCGAAGGCGATGCTCTCGCCGGAAGCCGGCGTGCTATTGAGGGTGAGATCCGCACCGGCCCCGACGATCAGGTTGCCGCTGCCGGCCGCGCCGCTCAGCGTGAGCGTGCCGCCGGTGGCGATGATCTGGCCATTATTGTCGAGCGCGCCGGTGATCGTGCCGGCTCCCGCGATCGTCCCGCCGGCGTTGGTGATGCTGGTCGCCGTGATCTGGCTCCCCGCGCCGAGGGAGA
The DNA here is from genome assembly GCA_027365195.1 of Acetobacteraceae bacterium. GTDB lineage: Bacteria > Pseudomonadota > Alphaproteobacteria > Acetobacterales > Acetobacteraceae > DAHXNW01. Next base: position 52 of record DAHXNW010000058.1, on the reverse strand, counting down.
GCACGCCGCCGCTCCCCACATCGAGGCTCGTGGCCGTCAGGGAGGCGCCGGC
>DAHXNW010000055.1 GCA_027365195.1 Acetobacteraceae bacterium | reverse complement strand
TAATCGATTGGGAGCGGGGGGTTCGCACGGACGCAGGCGAGTCCGATCCTCCCGCGTATCAGACCGGACAACACGCTGATAACTTATTGGTTTAGCACTGGTCAAGCCACCTGATCAATTTTTCGTCACCTGGGAGCGTCGTTGTGAAAGCCGGCACCAAATCTCAGGCACCGAGCGGCGACCAGGCCGGGTCGGAAGCATCGGTCGAGGTCTGCACCATGCGCTCGTTGAAACCGGTGATGTCGATGCTGACCAGCCGCGAGGAATAGCCCGCGCCGCTGGCGTTGCGCGCCGGGGTGTCGCGCCAGAACATCAACACCCGCCCGTTCGGGCAGAACGTCGGCCCCTCGACCGAGAAGCCTTCCGAGAGGATGCGCTCGCCGCTGCCGTCGGGCTGCATCACGCCGATGCTCCAGTTGCCGCTGCCCAGCCGGGTGAAGGCGATAAGATCGCCGCGCGGCGACCACACCGGCGTCGCATAGCGGCCCTGGCCGTAGCTGATCCGGCGCACGTTGCCGCCGTCGGCGTTCATCACATACAATTGCTGGTCGCCGCCACGGTCGGAGTTGAACACGATCTGGCTGCCGTCCGGGCTGAAGCAGGGGCTGGTGTCGATGGCGCCCGAGTTGGTCAACTGCCGCTCATGCCCGCCGGCGAGGTCGAGCACGAAGATGTTGGAGCCGATATCGTGCGTCGCCGAGAGGATCACGCTCGCGCCGTCCGGGCTGAAGCGGGGGGCGAAGGTCATCCCCTGCCATTCGCCGAGCAGCCGCTGTCGCCCGCTCGCGAGGTCGAAGATATAGACCCGCGGGCGATCGTTGGCGTAGCTCATATAGGCGATCTCGTCGCGCGTCGGGTGAAAGCGCGGCGTCAGCACCATCCAGGTGCCGTCGGTGAGGAAGCGGTTGTTGGCGCTGTCCTGGTCCATCACCGCGAGCCGCTTGGTGCGGCGGCTGCGCGGACCGGTGTTCGCCACATAGACGATGCGGGTGTCGAAATAGCCCTTTTCGCCGAGCAGCCGCTCATACACCACATCGGCGATGATGTGGCTGATGCGGCGCCAGTTGCTGTTGGCGGTGGTGTAGGCGGTGCCCTGGATCTGCTGCTGCGGCAGAATGTCCCACAGCCGGAACTCGACGCGCACCTTGCCGCCGCCGGCATCGGCCACCCGCCCGCTGATCAGCGCCTGCGCGCCGATGTTGCGCCAGGCGCTCCAGTCCGGCACGTCGCCGGTTGCCGCGTTCTGCACGAAGCCCGCCGGATCGATCGGCTTGAACAGGCCGCAATTGGCCAGATCGGCGGTGATCACCTGGGCGATATTATGGCCGAGCGCCCGGCTGTCGGCATCCGCGCCGGCGAAATCCGGGATCGCCACCGGAATAGGAGCGGCGCGGGCACGATTGACGTCGATCACCGCACTCGGCGCCGCCGCCGGCGCACTCGCGGCACCGGCCGGGGTGGCGAGCAGAACCGGCGCGAAGGCGGCGGCTGCGGAGCCGGCGAACAGCGCACGACGCGGCAGCAGAAAATTCGTGTTCCGGTCCATCATCTGTCTCCCAAACGGTAGAGCATGGTGTGTGCAAGCGAGGCCCGCACCCCCACCCGACCACCCATTCAGTATACTGTCGTGGGTGGTCGGGTGGGGGTGCGGGCCGGTGCGGACTGAAGCTATCATGCCCGCACCGGCCCGCGTGGCTCACGGGCTGAAGCGGAAATCGAAACTGCCGCGCTGGCCGAGCAGGCTCGCCGGCAGCGGTAGCTTGGCGCAGGTCGGGTCGAGCACGGCGCGGCGTGCCCGTTCGGCGAAGGCACGAAACACCGGGTCGGCCGCGACGCGCGCGACATCCGGGCCAAACACCTGCGCCACCCGTGCGATACCCTGCTCGTCGGTCTGAACGCGCAGCATCACCTGAAACTGATCGCCGCCGCGCGCGCCGGGATCGTAGGTCCAGCAGCGGCGTACTTCGTTGCCGATGGCGCCACGCTGATCGGCCGAGAGCTTGCCGGTATCGCTGCCCTGCTTGCTGCCGCCGCCCTCGGGCGCGCCGCCGGCGGAGGGGTTCGGCCGCGCGCGCGGCGGTCGGGTTTGCTTCTGCAGGGCGCGCAGCTTCTCGAGCGTCGCTTCCAGCGCCTCGCTCTCGGCCGCCGCATTCTTCGTCGGATGCGGCTGCGCCGTGGTGCTCGGCGGGGTGGCTTGCGTCGGCTTGGCCGGCGGCGTCGGGGGCGCCGGTTTCGGCGGCGGCGCGGGGGGCGGCGGCACCGGCGGTGGTGGCTGCGGCGGTGGGGGCGGTGGCAGCGGCAATGGCTCCGGCGTCGGCTCCGGTGGGGGAGGCGGCG
>DAHXNW010000036.1 GCA_027365195.1 Acetobacteraceae bacterium | reverse complement strand
GCGCCGCTGATCCATGAATTCGGCTGGGCGATGGACGATTGGCACCGGCTGGGCCAGGGCACCGTGATCGGCCATCTGCTCGAATGCGCGGGGCAGATCACCGGCGGCTATTTCGCCGACCCCGGACGCAAGGACGTGGCGGACCTCGCCCGCCTCGGCTTTCCCATCGCGGAGGTGGCGGAGGATGGCACGGCGGTCATCACCAAGGTCGCCGGCTCAGGTGGGCGGGTGAGCGTCGCCTCCTGCAAGGAGCAGTTGCTCTACGAACTGCTCGACCCTACGGCCTATCTGCAACCCGACGTGATCGCCGATTTCACCGGCGTGCGCTTCACCGAACTCGCCCCCGACCGGGTCGCGGTCTCGGGCGGCAGCGGGCGGCCGCGACCGGAGACGCTGAAGGTCTCGATCGGCTATCGTGACAGCTTCATCGGCGAGGGGCAGATGTCCTACGCCGGGGCGGGGTGCGTCGCGCGTGGCCGACTCGCGCTCGACATCGTGCGCGAGCGGCTGGCGCTGACCGGTGTCGCGATGACGGAGGCGCGCTTCGAGCTGATCGGCGTCGATGCGGTGCATCCGGGGGGCGTGGAGCGGGAGCCGGGCGAGATCCGCATCCGCGTCGCCGGGCGCACCACCAGCATGGCGGAGGCGGTGCGCATCGGCAACGAGGTGGAAACCCTCTACACCAATGGCCCGGCCGGCGGCGGCGGGGCCACGAAGGCAGCGCGCGAGGTGATCGCCGTCGTCTCCACCCTGCTCGCGCAAGACCGCGTGACCCCCGTCCTCATCCATGAGGGAAGCTGAGATGCAATTGCGCGATCTGGCCCACGCCCGCGCCGGCGACAAGGGCGACATCTCGCAGCTTTCGCTGATCGCCTATGACGCCGCCGACTATTCCCGCCTCGCCCGCTACGTCACCGCCGAGCGCGTGCGCGCCCATTTCGCCGGCAGGGTGCGCGGCACGGTGACGCGCTATGAACTGCCCACGCTCGGCGCGCTGAATTTCGTGATGCAGGAAGCGCTCGGCACCGGCGTCACCCGTTCCTTGGCGCTCGATGCGCATGGCAAATGCCTGAGCGCGCTGCTGCTGGAGATGGCGATCCCGGATTGAAGCCGCGCCGGCCGCGCATGATGATCGGTGAACAGGCTCCGGCGGCAATCTGGACGGGATACGGGCGGGTGCAGACTAACGCGATCAAGCTCTAACGCGTGACGGGATTAGCCTGCACCGGCGCGCAATTGCTGCGCCCGGCGGTGATGCAATCCTGCAGGCGCGCCGCGTCGCGCAGCCGGTGGGTGAGCCACAGCCCGCCGAGCACCAGCGCCGCGAGCACCAGCAGGGCGATCAGCGCGCCGCGTGGTGGGCCTTCGTCGTCGTCCGGTTCAGCCATTGCCGCCAGCCCTCTCATCCCCCACCCGGTTGACAGCCGCCGGCATCCCCCCTCACGTGGCGGCATGCGCTGCAGGCTTGCATTGATTCTTCTCATTCTCGCCATCCCGGCGGCGCGGGCGCAAGCCCTGCGGGATCGCTTCTTCATCGCAAGCGACGGCGAGCGGCTGCATTACATCGAGGCGGGGCCTGCCGATCCGCATACCCAAACCCTCGTCTTCGTGCCGGGCTGGCTGATGCCGGCCTGGATCTGGCGGGAGCAGATGGCCGCCTTCGCGCCGCGCTATCGCGTGATCGCCTTCGATCCACGCTCGCAAGGCGAGAGCGCCATCGCCGCTTCCGGCCACGAGCCGGGCCGGCGCGGGCAGGACATCGCCGAACTGCTCGCCCGCCTTGGCCCCGATCCGGTGGTGCTGGCCGGCTGGTCGCTCGGCGTGCTCGACGTGCTGGCCTATCTCACCGACCATGGCGAGCGCCAGGTGGCGGGGCTGGTGCTGATCGACAATTCGGTCGGCGAAGCCCCGCCACCACGGCGCCCGTCGCGCCCGCGCGCCACGCCGAAGCGGAGCCGGGAAGTGGCGATGGCCGCCTTCGTGCGCGGCATGTTCCGCCGCCCGCAGCCGCCGGCCTTTCTCGATGCGCTGACCGCCAGCGCTCTGCACACCCCGCCACGCATCGCCGCCGCATTGCTCGCCTACCCGGTGCCGCGCAGCTACTGGCGGACGGCGATCTATGCCACCGACCGGCCGATCCTCTATGTCGTGCGCCCGAGGCTCGCCGGGCAGGCGGCCAATCTCGCAGCCCATCATGCCGATGTAGAGAGCGTGGTGTTCGCCGATGCCGGCCACGCGCTGTTCATCGACGATGCCGCGCGGTTCGATGCGCTGATGCAGGGCTTCATCGACCGCCGCGTCTGGCCTCCTCGGTGAAAGAGAGAGTACTGCTGCCGCTGTTTTTGGTCTCGCTCGCGAGTGTCGGCTTCGAGACTGCGCTCACGCGCTATTTCGCCGTCGCCAAATGGTCGGCCTATGGCTATTGGGTGATCTCCATCGTAATGGCGGGGCTGGCGCTGAGCGGGCTTGCCGTCGCCCTGGCGCGGCCCTTCCTGCTGCGCCATGCGCGGGGGTTGCTGGCGTGGCTGCCGGTGCTGCTGATCCTCGCCGCGGCCCTCGGCGATCATGCGACGGCGGCCAATCCGTTCAATCCGCTCCAATTGCAGAACCCGGCGACGCTCGTGGCACAGCTCGGGCTGATCGGTCTCTATTACCTCGGGCTGCTGCCGTTCTTCTTCCTCGCCGGGGTGTTCATCAGCCTCTGTTTCATGCTGCAGGAGGCGCGCATCGGATGGGTCTATGGCGCCGATCTCACCGGCGCCGGGGCCGGCGCGCTGCTGGTGCTGCTGCTGATGCTGGCGCTGCCGCCGTTCCGGCTGCTGCCGGCGCTGCTGCCGGCGCTCGCCCTGGCTGCCCTGCTGATGGCGCGCGCCAGCCGCCATCCCTGGCGGCTGGCGCTCGCCACGCTGCTGGCGCTCGGCGCCGGCGAGGCGCTGCTGCTCGGCGATGATCCGAGCCGGTTCGACGAGTTCAAGCCGATCTATGCCGCCTTGCACGTGCCGGGCAGCAGGGTGCTGGCCGAACGGCGCTCGCCGCGCGGGCTCTATCTGCTGCTCGACGATTTCACCGAGCGGGTGGACACCGATCTGTCGAACAACGCGGCAATGCTCGGCCTGCCCGGGCCGCCGCGCAGCCTAGGGCTGTATCGCGACGGCAACCGGCTGGCCGCCCTCCCCGGCCCGGCCGGCCTCGATGCGCGCTACGCGGCGGCGACGCTGGATGCGCTGCCTTATCTGCTCGGCCCGCCCCAGCGGGTGCTGCTGATCGGCGCCTCCGGCGGGTTTCGCGCGACCGCCGCCCTCGCCCTCGGGGCCGCGCGGGTGGATGTGGTGGAACCCGAGCCGGTGCTGCATGACATTCTGCGCCATGGCTTCGGCCCGGTCGGCGCCCTGCCGGCCGATTCCCGGCTGCGGCTGCGCGATGCCTCCCCACTCGCCGCCGTGCGGCCGCCGGCGCGCTACGATTTGATCGATCTCTCGGCCGATTTTCTCGATGCCTCGGAAACCGCCGCGAGCGCTTTCACGGTGCAGGCGCTCGCCGCCGATCTTAGCGCGCTCGGCCCTGGCGGCATCGTCTCCATTCCGGTCTCGATTCGCGAATTCCCCGCCTATGCGGTGCGCATGCTGGCGACCGCGCGGGCGGCGCTGCGGCGCTGCGACCTCGATCCGGCGGCGAGCGTCGTCGTGGTGCGCTCGGCGTGGAACGCGCGCATCCTGCTCTCCAACCAGCCCTGGGTCGGGGCACGCCTCGCCGCCTTGCGCAAAGCCGCCGACGACCGCTCCTTCGATGTCTCCTATTATCCGGGGATCGACATCGCCGCCGCCCGCGCCGGCCTCTATAACGATCTGCCGGCGGTCTCCTTCGCCGCCGGCACTGTGAGCGATGGCGGGCCGGACGATGCCGTCGCCGACGAGGCACAGGCGGCCCTCGCCGGCCAGCGCAGCGCCTCGGCAGAGAGTTTCGATCTTTCGCCGATCACCGATGATCGCCCGTTCGTGCATTCGGTGCTGCGGCTCGATCATCCGGGCGTGCTGCTGCGCCGGCTCGAAGTGCTGCCGCAGGCGGAGATCGGGCCGCTGGTCAATCTGGCGGTGCTGGCGCAGGCGCTCATGATCGCCGCCCTGCTGCTGCTCGCCCCGCTCGCCGGGCGGCGCAGCCTCGCCGCGCCGCCGCTCACGCTGCTGCGCTGCATGCTCTATTTCGCGAGCCTCGGCCTCGGCTTCCTGTTCATCGAACTCTACGCCATCGAGAAGGCCGCCTTCTATCTCGACGACCGGGCGAGCGGTTTCGCGCTCGTGCTGAGCGGGCTGCTGATCTACTCCGGCCTCGGCAGCCTGCTGGCCGATCGCGTGGCCGCGCGGCCACGGCGCGCATTGACGCGGGCGAGCGGGGTGATCCTGCTGTGGTGCCTGCTGGTCGCGGCGCTGGCGCAACCGGCGATGCTGGCGAGCCTGGCGCTGCCGTGGGCGCTGCGCGCCGGCCTGCTGTTGCTGCTGCTGGCGCCGGTCGGCATCGCCCTCGGCCTGCCCTTCCCGCTCGGGTTGGGCCGGCTCGGCGCCGGTGCGCTGCTGCCCTGGGCCTGGGGGCTGAATGGCGCATTTTCGGTGATCGCAACCCCGCTCGCCAATCTGATCGCGCTGCGGTTCGGCTTCGAGCGGGTTTTATTGCTCGCGGCTTTGCTCTATCTGGTGCCGCTGATCACCTACGCATTCTCACCCGCGAGGCTTCCTTGGCCGCAGAAAACCACGCCGTGACTCCCCGCATGCTCAGCCGTCGCGGCTTCGCGCGGGGCGCGCTCGCAACCACCGCCCTGTTGCCCGCGATCGCCCGCGCGGCGAGCACGCCGGGCTGGACGCTCGCCGATTACGAGGCGGCGATGCAGCAATCGGGGCGCCCGGTGAGTTTGAGCGAGGCGCAGTTCGCCGCCATCCAGGCCCGCAAGCCGGCCTATATGGCGCAGATCGCGGCC
>DAHXNW010000018.1 GCA_027365195.1 Acetobacteraceae bacterium | reverse complement strand
TGAACTGCTGCCGGTTCGGTGGACACCTGGTTAAGGTTTTCCACCGGATCGGGAGTAGCTCACGCGGTATCTCCAGCCAGTCGGCGCTTGCCGGCCTCGAGGAACTCCTTGGACCAGGCGTAGTACATGCTTTCGGCTAAGCCCTCACGCCGGCACAACTCGGCGATGCTCGCCTCGCCACGCAGGCCATCCAGCAAAATGCGGATCTTCTCCTCGGCAGAATACTGCCCGCGGGTGGCTCTGCGGATGTCTTTGACCAGCCGTTCCGAGGGCGGGCTGGCGGGAGACTCCCCTCTTCAACACCGCAAAACTGTCTCATGAGACCTGACGGCGGACACGACGATCCGGGCGGCGTCACTGCGCGAACTGCCATCATAGATCGTGGCCAACGCCAAGAGGCGTCTCGCCTGATGGTCGTCTCGCGCGTTCCGCGCCAGGCAACAAAGCTCACCAGCCGTGAAGTCCGAACGAAGCGGCATTGCTGCGGCCATACCGAACATCCTTCTGTTCGGTATCGTGAATCATATCCACGCCCATGTCGCCAAGCCCACCGTGAGCCATGGTTTCCGAGAGCTGTATAAACCGGACTGGAGACAGATCTTGTCAGCCGATATAGGCCCTATTAGTGATGGCGCATCCTGATGCGGGCGTGGTGGAATTGGTAGACGCGCCGGACTCAAAATCCGGTTCTGGTGACAGAGTGTCGGTTCGACTCCGACCGCCCGCACCAGGAGAATATTTTTGAAAATTGGCCGGAACCACCCCGCACCCCTGGGTGCAGGCGTGGATTTTCGCGCGACGTCGCGATAGCTTCGCCGCCCTCGCCATGCCAAACGATCAGACCCCTCGCCGATTGTCTCTCCCGCCGGTTTCCGGTGCGCCGCCGCGCGATTGGCCGGCGCTTGCCGTCTCGCTGTTTGGCCACATGCTGCTTGCCGCCGCGGCCTGGATGCTGGCGCAGCGCTATGTGCCGCCGCGGCCGCTGGCGCTGCTGCCGAGCGTGCCGATGGTCTTCGAGCCACCGGCACCCACGGCGACGCCCCCTCCCACAGCCCCCGCTCCCACTGCTCCCGTCCCCACTCCCCCCGCTCCGCCAGCGCCCTCGCCGCCGCCGCCGCCAGAAGCGCCGCCCCATGAGGTAGCGCCACCGCCCATGCCGCTCGCAGCACCGCCGCCCGTCGAAGCACCACCGCAGCCGGCACCCCCACCGCCAGCACGCCCGGCGCCGCCGCAACGCCGCCCGCCGCCCCATCGCCCGCCAGCGCGCCCGGCAGCGCCCGCACGTCCACCCGCGCCGGCCCCGACGCCTGCTCCAAACGCCCCTGCTCCAACCGCGCCAGCCGCAACACCGCCGGCCGCCGCCGAGACGACGGCGGCAAGCGTGGTGCCGCCGCAGCCGATCGCCGGGCTCGCCCGCAACCGGCCGCCGCCCTATCCCGAAGTGGCGCGCCGCCGGCGACAGGAGGGGCGCGTGGTGCTGCGGGTCATGGTGAGCGACACTGGCACGCCCGGCGCCGTCGCGGTGCAGCAGAGCAGCGGCTATCCCCTGCTCGACCATGCCGCCGAGGAGGCGGTGCAGAACTGGCGTTTCGCGCCGGCGCGGCGCGGCGGCAGTGCGGTCGCCGGCATCGCCGAGGTGCCGTTCAATTTCCGCCTGACGGATTGAGAGGGGTCGATTGACGCGGGCCGCCCTCCTCCTCTAATCGATGTCTCAATCAAGCCAAAAGCGAGGGGGGCGAGATGAGGGTCCGCGTGACGCTGGCCATGGCATTCGTCCTGCTGCCGGCGGCGGCACTGGCGCAGCCGGCGCCGGACTCCAACCCAACCCCCGCCGCCCCCGACATCAGCGTGCTGCCCGACACACAGGTGATCGGCAGCACCCCCCTGCCCGGCTCGGGCATCGGCATCAACAAGGTGCCGGAGAACGCTCGCGTGCTCGACAGCGGCGATATCGCGATCGACGGCACACCCGATGCGCTGCGCACGCTGAATGAACAGATCGGCGGCGTCTCGCTCGACGATGCTGCCGGCAACAGCAATCAGCCGGATCTGTTCTATCACGGCTTTCAGGCATCGCCCCTGGTCGGCACGCCGGAGGGCATCGCCGTCTATGTCAACGGGGCGCGTTTCAACCAACCGTTCGGCGATACGGTGAACTGGGATCTGCTGCCCAGCATCGCCATCAACACGATGACGCTGGAAGGCTCGAACCCGGTGTTCGGGCTGAACGCGCTCGGCGGCTCGCTTTCGGTGCAGATGCAGAATGGATTTACCTTCCAGGGCGCCGAGGCCGATATGTACGGCGGCTCCTACGGGCGACTGACGGCGGAGGGGCAATACGGCAAGCAAGTCGGCAATTTCGCCACCTATCTCGCCATCAACAGTACCACCAACAGCGGCTGGCGCTATGATTCCTCGTCGCAACTGGAGAAAATCTATGGCGACATCGGCTATCGCAGCGACCGTGCCGAAATCCATCTCAATATCCTTGGCGCCGACAACATCCTGAACGGCCCCGGCACCGTCCCGGTGCAGTTGCTGGATGCGCAGCGCAGCGCCGCCTTCACCTCGCCGAACGCGATCGCCAATAAATACGCCATGATCAACCTGAACGGCACGTTCCAAGTAACACCGGCGACCTCGGTGCAGACCGTGCTCTATTACGAAAACCTCCGCCAGCAGGTGAACAACGGCAATTCACCGAATTTCGCCCCCTGCGGCAACGGGCCGGGCGGCTTTCTCTGCGAATCGCCGGGCGTGCCGCTCACCGGCCTCAACGGCAGCCCGATTCCGAACTACCTCAACGGTGGGCCATATTCCGAACTTGACACCCAGACGATCAACACCAACGGCTACGGCGCCTCGATCGAGGCGACCAACAAGAGCGCCTTCCTTGGCATGGCCAACCAGCTGGTGGTAGGGGCCAGCTACGATGGCGGGCAGACCAATTTTCAGGCACAGAACTACGCCGGCGGCCTGACCTTGCAGAACCGCAATTTCATCGGCCCCGGCATCGCGATCAACCAGGCGGATGGCTCGATCGTGCCGGTGAACCTGAACGACGGCAATAATTACTACGGGCTGTTCTTTTCCGATTCGCTGAACATCACCAAAAAACTCACCGCGACACTGTCGGGGCGGGAGAACATCGCGCAGATCAGCATGGTCGATCTGCTGGGCACCTCGCTCAACGGCAATCACAGCTACCAGCATTTCAACCCGGCGATCGGGCTGACCTATGATGTCACGCCGCATTTCAACGCCTATGCCAATTATGCCGTCTCCAACCGTGCGCCCACGCCGGCCGAACTCTCCTGCGCCGACCCGGCGAGCCCGTGCAGCCTCGCGAACTTCTTTGTCGCCGACCCCAATCTGAAGCAGGTCGTCGCCGAGACCGCGACGGTCGGGCTGCGCGGCGATTTCAACCCGTTCGGCAAGGCCAAGCTGAGTTGGAATCTCGACGCCTACCGCACCAGCGCCGCCGACGACATCCTCTTCGTCGAAAGCCAGGTGCAGGGCCGCGCCTATTTCCAGAACATCGGCAACGATCTGCGCCAGGGGGTGGACGCCGGGCTGAAACTGCAGACCGGGCGGCTGCAAAGCTGGATCGACTATTCCTATACGGATGCGACCTTCCAGAGTCCGCTGGTGCTGAACAGCCCGAACAATCCAGGCGCCAATGCACAGGGGCTGATCTTCGTCCGCCCCGGCAGCCAGATGCCGGGGATTCCGCCACAGCAATTGAAGCTCGGCACCAGCTATAATGTGACCGAAGCCTGGGTGGTCGGCGCCACCGCAATCGCCGCCAGTGGGCAGTATCTGTTCGGTGACGAGGCCAATCTGCTGCCGACGACCGGGGCCTATTTCGTCACCAACCTCAACAGCAGCTATCAGATTACCGATCACATCCAGATTTTCGGCATGATCGAGAACATGTTCAACGCGAATTACTATACCTATGGCGCGCTGTCGCAGACCTCGGCGGTGCCGATCGTGCAGGCACCGGGGGCCACCAACCCGCGCAGCCTCAGCCCGGCCTCGCCGATCATCACCTATGGCGGCATCAGGGTGACATTCTAAAGCCATGATGAGTTTAGCCTGCACCGGCCCGCACCCCCACCCGGCCCCCCATTCCAGTATACTGACGTGGGTGGCTGGGTCGGGGCGCGGGCCGGTGCA
>DAHXNW010000017.1 GCA_027365195.1 Acetobacteraceae bacterium | reverse complement strand
CCGCAGGCGGCGACCTTCGTGGTCAATGCGCTGGCGCCGGCGGAGGTGACGAAAGTGGTGATCGACGAGGAGGCCGGGCGGGTCGAGGTGGTGGTGCCGGACGATCAGCTTTCCCTCGCGATCGGCCGGCGCGGGCAGAACGTGCGCCTGGCGAGCCAGCTCACCCGCTGGGACATCGACATCCTGACCGAGGCCGAGGAGAGCGAGCGCCGGCAGGAAGAATTCCGCCGCCGCACCGGGCTGTTCGTCGAGGCGCTCGATGTGGACGACATGATCGCCGGGCTGCTGGTGGCCGAGGATTTCACCACGGTCGAGCAGGTGGCGTTCTCGCCGCTCGAGGAACTCGCCGAGATCGAGGGCTTCGACGAGGCGATCGCCGGCGAGTTGATCCGCCGCGCGCAGGGGTTTCTGCAACAGCGTGACGCAGCCCTCGATGCGCAGCGGCTGAGCCTTGGCGTCACCGAAGAGATCGCGGCGATCGAGACACTGAGCCCGGCGATGCTGGTGGCGCTCGGCGAGAAAGGCGTGAAAAGCCTCGACGATCTCGCCGATCTCGCCTCGGACGAATTGATCGAGATCGTCGGCGACGGGCAGCTCGACGAGGCGACGGCCAATGAGGTGATCATGGCGGCGCGCGCGCATTGGTTCGAGGGCGAGCCGGAGGGCACGCAGGCGGCGGCCGGCGAGGCAGCCGGTGATGCGGTGGCGGGCGGCGATCACGGCTAACGAGATGGAGCCAGCCGCCGGGCCGGAGGCTGGACTGGAGCCGGATGCCGAGGAGGCCGAGAGCGGCCCGCTGCGCCGCTGCCTCGTCACCCGCGCCCGGCTGGAGAAATCGGGCATGATCCGCTTCGTGCTCGGGCCGGAGGGCGAGATCGTGCCGGACCTGGCTGCAACCCTGCCCGGCCGGGGTTTGTGGTTGAGTGCGTCGCGGGATGTGCTAGAAACCGCCCGGTTGCGTGGCGCCTTCGGTAGGGCGGCGCGTGCCTCGGTGCGGGTGTCGCCGGATCTGCTGGCACTCGTGCGGCTCGGTCTGGCGCGACGGATCGGCGAGACCCTGGGTCTGGCGCGACGGGCCGGACAGGCGGTTGCCGGCTTTCAGAAGGCCGGGGAATGGCTGCGGGCCGGGCGGGTGGCGCTGCTGGTGCAGGCGAGCGATGGCAGCGCCGAGGAGCGCCGGCGCTTCGCCGCCCTCTCCGACATGCCGGTGGTGGCGCCGCTGCCGGCTGCCGTGCTGGGGCCTCTGTTCGGCCGCGACCATGTGGTGCATGTGGCGCTGGCGAAGGGACGGCTCGCCGAGCGGGTGCAGATCGATGCGGCGCGGCTGGCGGGATTGGCCGATGGCATTGCGAAGGCCGGGGGCATTGCGAAGGCCGGTGACATTGCGAAGACTGCGCCCGACGCCGTCGGGCGAGACAGACTCGGGAAGACAGGCGGATAGATGAGCGAAGGCGACGATCAGGACACGGGCAAGAGTCGGCTCTCGCTGCGGCCAAGCGGCCGGGCGGAGGGCGGGCGAACCGTGGACGCCGGCTCGGTGCGGCAGAGTTTCAGTCACGGTCGCTCCAAGGTGGTGCAGGTCGAGGTGCGCAAGAAGCGCGGCCCCGGCCTGCCCGGCGCCGCACCGGGTGGTGGCACGGCCACGCCGGCGAGCGGTCTCGCTCTGCCCGGCAGCGCGCCCGGCGCCGGGAGTCGTCCTGGTGCCAACGCGCCGGGCGGCGCGCGGCCGCAGGCACCCGCCGGGCGCCCGCCGATCGGCGCCGGCCGGGCGCTGACCGCGACCGAACTCGCGGTGCGTCAGCGCGTGCTGGTGGAACAGCAGCGCGAGGATGCGCGCCGCGATGCGGAGCGGCGCGAGCAGGAAAAAATCTCCATTCTCTCGGCCGCCGAGGAAGCCAGGCGCGCCGAGGAAGATCAGCGTCGCGCCGCCGAAGCCGCCGCGCAGCGCGCCGCCGAAGAGGCCAGGCGCGCTGCCGAAGCGGCGGCAGCGCCGCAAGCGCCCCCGCCAGCGGCGGCCGATGCGGCCGAGCCGCACGTCTCCGCCAACGGTGCGGCCGGCGAAGCACCGGCAGCGGCGGCGGATGCCCGCCCCGCGGTTCCCAACGAGACCCTGCGCCTCAAGCCGGTGCGCGCCGGCGAGGAGGACGAAGAGCGCCGTCGCCGGCCGGGTGCCGCGCTGCCGCCGCGCAAGCCGCAGGTGGTGGCGCCGAAGAAGGGCGTGGACGATCGCCGGCGCGGGCGGATCGACGTGCAGGCGGCGATCGAGGGCGAGGACGACCGGGTGCGCAGCCTCGCCTCGGTGCGCCGCCAGCGCGAGCGCGACCGCCGCCAAGCCGAGTTGGAGCGGTTGCGCGCCGATCAGGTGAAGGTGGTGCGCGAGGTCGTGCTGCCGGAAACCATCACCGTGCAAGAACTCGCCAACCGCATGGCCGCCCGCGCGCCGGAGGTGATCAAGGCGCTGATGAAGCTCGGCGTGATGGCGACCATCACGCAGTCGATCGACGCCGACACCGCCGAGCTGGGGGTGCAGGAATTCGGCCATCGCGCCAAACGGGTCGCCGAGAGCGATGTCGAGCAGGGGCTGGAAGGCTCCGCCGATACCGACGAGGCACGGGTGAAGCGGCCGCCGGTGGTGACGGTGATGGGCCATGTCGATCACGGCAAGACCTCGCTGCTCGACGCATTGCGCGCGACCGACGTGGCGGGGGGCGAGGCGGGCGGCATCACGCAGCATATCGGCGCCTATCAGGTGAGTCTCGCCTCCGGCGAGCGTATCACTTTCATCGACACGCCGGGCCATGAGGCGTTCACCGCGATGCGCGCGCGAGGCGCCGGGGTGACGGATATCGTCGTGCTGGTGGTGGCGGCGGATGACGGGGTGAAGCCGCAGACCATCGAGGCGATCCGCCATGCTCATGCGGCCGGCGCGCCGATCATCGTCGCGATCAATAAAATGGACAAGCCGGGCGCCGATCTGGCCCGCGTGCGCACCGATCTGCTGAACCACGAGGTGGTGGTGGAAGACATGGGCGGCGAGACGCAGGATGTCGCGGTTTCGGCGTTGAAGCGCACCGGTCTCGACAAGCTGGAGGAGGCGATTCTGCTCCAGGCCGAAATCCTCGACCTGCGCGCCAATCCGAACCGGCCGGCGGAGGGCGCGGTGATCGAGAGCCGGCTCGACCGTGGGCGCGGGCCGGTGGCGAGCCTGCTGGTGCAGAAAGGCACGCTGCGGCCGGGCGAGATCGTCGTCGTCGGTTCCGAATGGGGCCGCGTGCGCGCGATGCAGGACGATCGCGGCCGGGCGATGACCGAGGCCGGCCCCTCGATGCCGGTGGAAATCCTCGGCCTCTCCGGCGTGCCGGCGGCGGGCGAGCCGTTCGTCGTCGTGGAGGACGATGGCCGCGCCCGCGAGATCGCCGAGTTCCGCCAGCGCCGCCAGCGCGATAAAACCGCTGCCGGCGTGGCCGCCGGACGCGGCACGCTCGACCAGATGCTGGCGCGCATCCAGGCCGGGGTGCAGAAAGAGGTCGCCGTCGTCGTCAAATCCGACGTGCAGGGCAGCGCCGAGGCCCTCACCGTGACGCTCGCCAAGCTCGGCAACGAGGAGGTGCGCGTGCGCGTGCTGCATGCCGCCGTCGGCCAGATCACCGAGAGCGACGTGCAACTGGCGCGCGCCTCGAGCGCGGTGATCGTCGCCTTCAACGTGCGCGCGACGGCGCAGGCGCGCGAGATGGCGCAGCGCGATGGCGTCGATATCCGCTACTACAGCATCATCTATGAGGTGGCCGACGACATCGAGAAGCTGGTGCGTGGCCGCACGGCACCGAAAGCGCGCGAGAAGTTCCTCGGCTATGCCGAAATCCGCCAGGTGTTCGAGATCACCAAGGTGGGCAAGGTGGCCGGCTGCATGATCACCGAGGGTCTGGTGCGGCGTGGCGCCGGGGTACGGCTGCTGCGCGAGGGCGTGGTGATCCATCAGGGCGAGCTGTCGCAGCTCAAGCGCTTCAAGGACGACGTGCGCGAGGTGGCGCGCGGCTATGAATGCGGTCTCTCCTTCGCCGGCACCAACGATCTGCAGGTCGGCGATCAGGTGGAGTGCTTCGAGACCGAAATGGTACCGGCGTGAGCAAAGTCGCCAAAGCGGCGGCGCCCACGCAGCGTCAGCGGCGTGTGGCGGAGGAGATCCGCCACGTGCTCGCCGGCATCTTCACCCGTGGCGGGCTGCGCGACCCGGCGCTGGCGGGGGTGTTGCTGACGGTGACGGAGGTGCGCATCAGCCCCGATCTGCGCCACGCGACCGCCTTCGTCGCCAGACTCGGCCGATCGGATGTGGTCGAACTGCTGCCTGCACTACAGCGTGCCGCCCCTGCTCTGCGCCGACAGATGGCGCAGGCGCTACGGCTGCGGCTGGTGCCGGACATTTCGTTCCAGGCCGATGGCACGATCGAATACGCGAGCCGGATCGAGCAATTGCTGCATTCGCCGCCTGTCGCGCGCGACCTCGGCGCGGCGCACTAAAGGATTTCGGTATGTCGAACATGCAGACCGGCGACGCGGCCGGCCATGCCGCGCGCCGTCATGGCGAAGGCAAAAGCGGTGGCAAGGGCGGCGCACGTGGGCGTGGGCGCGCGCCGGCGCGGCCACGCGGGCGGGCGCTCGATGGCTGGCTGATCATCGACAAGCCGGCGGGGCTGACCAGCACCGACGTCGTCAACCGCGTTCGCCGCGGTTTCGATGCGCAAAAGGCCGGCCATGGCGGCACGCTCGATCCGCTGGCGACCGGCGTGCTGCCGATCGCCTTCGGCGCGGCGACGAAAACCGTGCCTTATGTGATGGACGGCACCAAGCTCTATCGCTTCACGCTCCGCATCGGCGAGGCACGCGATACCGACGATGCCGATGGCCAGGTCGTCGCGCGTTCGGAAATCCGGCCGGAGGATGCGCAGATCCGCGCCGCCCTCGCCGCCTTTCGCGGCGACATCCTCCAGGTGCCGCCCGCCTTCTCGGCGGTGAAAATCGCCGGTGAGCGTGCCTATGACATGGCGCGGGAAGGCCGCGCGCCGGTGCTCGAGGCGCGCCCGGCGCGGGTCGATCGCTTCGATCTGGTCGAGCGGGTGGATGCCGACACGGCGATTTTTGAGGTGCAGTCCGGCAAGGGCGTGTATATGCGTGCCCTGGCGCGCGATCTGGCGGCGGCCTGCGGCACGCTCGGCCATGTCGCCGCCCTGCGCCGCCTGCGCGTCGGCCCGTTCGTCGAGGCGGACGCGATTATGCTGGACAAATTGCTGCAATCGAGCGATACCGCCCCGGTCTCTCCGGATTTCCTGCGTCCGGTCGCGACCGCGCTGGCCGACATCCCGGCGCTGGCCCTGACCGTTGCGGAAGTCGCCGAGCTGAGGAACGGCCAGGCGATCAGCCTCGTCGATCTGATGGGTCGGATTCCTGACGGCGCCGATCCCGATGGGGGATTGGCGCGTGCCATGGCGGCGGATCGTGTAATCGGGCTTTGCCGGCTCAAGGATGGCTGGCTCAGGCCCGAACGGTTGATCGAGTAGCTGCCCAACGGCAGATCGAGCTGGCCGGTTACGCGTCCCTCTCACATTTTCGCATGGAGTTATGCGATGTCGATCACTGCGGAGCGCCGTGGCGCTCTGGTTGCCGAATATGCCACTGCCGCCAGCGATACCGGCAGTCCGGAAGTGCAGGTGGCGCTGCTGTCGGAGCGGATCACCAATCTGACCGAACATCTGAAAACCCACGCCAAGGATTTCCACAGCCGGCGTGGCCTGCTTATTCTGGTCGGGCGGCGGCGCAGCCTGCTCGACTATCTCAAGCGCAAGAATGCGCCGCGCTATCAGGCGTTGATCGGCCGGCTCAACCTGCGCCGCTGAAGACCGCCGAGGCGCCCCGGGACGGATAGGGCGCGATTTGGTTTAAGAGGAATGGTTCGAGACCGGGGCATGGTGCCCCGGCCTGTCGCGATGGCGGCGGGACGACAAATGGCCGATCCGGTGCGCCCAGATGGCGGCCGTGGCGGCGGCTCCGGCGACATGGCTCGCGGCACTGCGCAACAGCAGTCCGCTCTCCGTGTGGTCCGAGGCGCCGCGCCCTGCTGCGGGCCATGCCCGTTCTGGGAGAGCATCGCCCGGCTGCCGCCCGCGCGCATCGCCTGCTGAAGGATGGATGCGATGTTTAATTATTTCCGCCACGAAATTGAATGGGGCGGCCGGCAGTTGGTGCTGGAAACCGGCAAGATGGCCCGTCAGGCCGATGGCGCCGTGCTCGCGCGCTATGGCGATACGATCGTGCTCTGCACCGCGGTCGGGGCGCGGCAGGCCAAGCCGGGGCAGGATTTCTTCCCGCTGACGGTGAATTATCAGGAAAAAGCCTTCGCCGCCGGCAAAATTCCGGGCGGCTTCTTCAAACGCGAGGGCCGGCCGACGGAGAAGGAGACGTTGGTCAGCCGGCTGATCGACCGGCCGATCCGTCCGCTGTTTCCGGCGGGCTTTCGCAACGAGGTGCAGGTGATCGCGACGGTGCTGAGCCACGACATGGAGAACGACCCCGACGTGGTCGCCATGATCGGCTGCTCGGCGGCGCTGACCCTGTCCGGCATCCCGTTCTTCGGCCCGGTCGCCGCCGCGCGCGTCGCGATGATCGACGGCGCTTATGTGCTCAACCCGACCCGCTCGCAGATGGCGGAGTCGCGCCTCGAACTGGTGCTCGCCGGCACCGCCGAGGGCGTGCTGATGGTGGAGAGCGAGGCGCATGAACTCTCCGAGGCAGCGATGCTCGGCGCCGTCACCTTCGGCCACGCGGCATTCCAGCCGGTGATCCAGGCGATCGTCGCCCTCGCCGAGCACGCGGCGAAGGAGCCCTGGGCGCTCCCCGAGATCAGCGAAGCGGAGGCGGCGCTGGAGAGCCGGATCGACACGCTGGCACGCGCGGCCCTCGCCGATGCCTATCTGGAGCGCGGCAAGCAGGCGCGGCAGGAAAAAATCGCCGCCGCCAAGAAGGCGGTGATGGAGTCCCTCGCTGCCGAGGGGCTGGATACCGAAAAGGCGAAAGCCGGCTTCAAGCATCTCGAAGCCGATATCGTCCGCCGCGCCATTCTGGAGACCGGCCAGCGCATCGACGGGCGCGACACCAAAACCGTGCGCCCGATCGTCGCCGAGGTGGGCGTGCTGCCGCGCGCGCATGGCAGCGCGCTGTTCACCCGTGGCGAGACGCAGGCGCTGTGCGTCGCAACCCTCGGCACCGCGCAGGACGAGCAGATCATGGACGCGCTGGAGGGCGAATACCGCCAGCATTTCATGCTGCACTACAACTTCCCGCCCTATTCGGTGGGCGAGGCCGGCCGCATGGGCAGCCCCGGCCGGCGCGAAATCGGCCATGGCAAGCTCGCCTGGCGCGCCATTCATCCGCTGCTGCCGGCGAAGGACAAATTCCCCTACACCATGCGGGTGGTGAGCGAGATCACCGAGAGCAACGGCAGCTCCTCGATGGCGACCGTCTGCGGCACCAGCCTCGCGCTGATGGACGCCGGCGTGCCGCTCTCCCGCCCGGTCGCCGGCATCGCCATGGGGCTGATCAAGGAGGCGAGCGGCTTTGCCGTGCTGTCCGACATCCTTGGCGATGAAGACCATCTGGGCGACATGGATTTCAAGGTCGCCGGCACCGAGCACGGCGTCACCAGCCTGCAGATGGACATCAAGATCACCTCGATCACGCCGGAGATCATGCAGGTGGCGCTCGATCAGGCGCGCGAGGGGCGGCTGCACATCCTCGGCGAGATGGCGCGCGCGATCACCGGGGCGCGCAGCGATGTCGCCGCGACGGCGCCGCGCATCACCGTGATCACCATCCCGAAGGAGAAAATCCGCGACGTGATCGGCACCGGCGGCAAGGTGATCCGCGAGATCGTCGAGCAGACCGGGGCGAAGATCGACATCGAGGACGACGGCACGATCAAGATCGCGGCCAGCGAGCCGGAGCGCGCGCAGGCGGCGATCGACCGCATCCGGGGCATCGTGGCGGAGCCGGAGATCGGCGTGATCTACACCGGCAAGGTGGTGAAAACGGCGGATTTCGGCGCCTTCGTCAATTTCCTCGGCGCCCGCGACGGTCTCGTGCATATCAGCGAACTGGCGCAGGGACGGGTGAACAAGACGGCGGATGTGGTGAGCGTCGGCGATGCGGTGCGGGTGAAGGTGCTCGGCTTCGACGATCGCGGCAAGGTGAAGCTCTCGATGCGCGTGGTCGATCAGCAGACCGGCGCCGACATCAGCGACAAGGTGGGCAGCAAGGGACGCCGCGAGGATGGCGAGCGGGCGGCGGAATAGCCGGCCCTGGCCGGGGCGGCAAAGTTTCGCTGTTTGCGGCGTCACTCGCGCGTTGCAATCACCATCTTCTCAGACCATCTGCGGTGGATAACGAAAACGAGAGAAGGGCACAGGCGCCGCGATGAGAACGATCAACGCGATCCGGATGGGGGGTGTCGATGTCCTACCCATCGTCGAAGGCGGCAAGGGTGTCGCCGTTTCCAACGGCCTGTCCTCGGGCAATTGGGCGGGGGCCGGCGGCGTTGGCACGTTCAGCGCCGTCAATGCCGACAGTTACGACGAGCGGGGCGAGCTGATCGCGCAGCGCTATCACGGCCAGACGCGGCGCGAGCGGCATGAGGAACTGATCGAATTCGCCATTCGCGGCGGCATCGCCCAGGCCCGCCGCGCCTATGACCTCGCCGCCGGGAAGGGCCGGCTGCACGCCAACATCCTGTGGGAGATGGGCGGCGCCGAACGTGTCATCACCGGCGTGCTGGAAGGCGCGAAGGGGCTGATCAACGGCCTCACCTGCGGCGCCGGCATGCCCTATCGCCTGTCGGACATCGCCGCCCGCTTCGGTGTGCATTATTATCCCATCGTCTCCTCTGCGCGCGCCTTCAACGCGCTGTGGCGGCGCGCCTACAGCAAGGCGGCGAGCCTGCTCGGCGGCGTGGTCTATGAAGACCCCTGGCTCGCCGGCGGACACAATGGCCTGTCGAACGGCGAAGACCCGACGAAGCCGGAAGACCCCTATCCGCGCGTGCTGGCGCTGCGCACGCTGATGCGCGGCTTCGGCCTCGGCGACACGCCGATCATCATGGCCGGCGGCGTGTGGTGGCTGGAGGAATGGCAGAACTGGATCGACAATCCGGAACTCGGCCCGATCGCCTTCCAATTCGGCACCCGCCCGCTGCTGACGCAGGAGAGCCCGATCGGCGAGGCGTGGAAGCGCCGGCTGCTGACGCTGAAGGAGGGAGATGTGTTCCTCAACCACTTCAGCCCGACCGGTTTCTATTCCAGCGCGGTGAACAACGACTTCATCAAGGAACTGCGCGCGCGCAACGAGCGGCAGGTGGCCTATACCACCGAGCCGATCGGCGAGCACGAGGCGGAATACGGCGTCGGCCCGCGCCGGCGCTTGGTTTATCTCACCCCCGGCGATCTGCAGCATGTGCGCGGCTGGGAAGCCGCCGGCTTCACCGAGGCGCTGCGCACGCCGGACAGCACGCTGATCTTCGTCAGCCCCGAGAAGGCACAGGAGATCGTGGCCGATCAGGTCGCCTGCATGGGCTGCCTGACGCAATGCCGCTTCTCCAACTGGTCGCACGAGGGGCCGGAGTTCAACACCGGCAAGAAGGCCGATCCGCGCAGCTTCTGCATCCAGAAAACCCTGCAGGACATCGTGCATACCTCCGACCAGCCGGCGGCGGTGGAGAACAACCTGATGTTCAGCGGCCACAACGCCTTCCGCTTCGCCTCTGATTCATTTTATTCCAATGGCTTCATCCCGACGGTCAAGCAATTGGTCGAACGCATCATGACCGGGCGCTGAGCAACGCTTCCGGTTTGGCCGCCGGGCGCGCCGATGCTATAGCGCTCGTGTGATGACCGACGACCTTCCCCCTCACCCGGCGCTGCTGCCCGCCGGGCTGCGCGACCTGCTGCCGCCGGAGGCCGAAATCGAGGCCGCCGCCGTCGAGCGGCTGATGGCGGTGTTCGCGAGCCATGGCTACGAGCGCGTCAAGCCGCCTCTGCTGGAATTCGAGGATACGCTGCTGGCCGGCGCCGGCGGGGCGGTCGCCGAGCATAGTTTCCGCCTGATGGACCCCGACAGCCACCGCATGCTGGCGTTGCGCTCCGATACCACGCCGCAGGTCGCCCGCATCGCGACCACCCGGCTGGCCCGCGCGCCACGCCCGCTGCGGCTCTCTTATGCCGGGCAATGCCTGTGCGTGCGCGGCAGCCAGTTGCTGGCCGACCGGCAGGTGGCGCAGGCCGGCATCGAGCTGATCGGCGCCGAAGGCCCGATGGCGGATGCCGAGCTGGTGCTGGTCGCCGCCGAGGCGCTGGCGGCGATCGGTCTGGCGCGCGTCAGCTTCGATCTCACCCTGCCGCCGCTGGTACCCGCGCTGCTGGCCGCCGCCGGCGTGTGCGCCACGGCACAATCCGCCCTGCTGCATGCGCTCGACCGCAAGGACGCGGCGGCGGTGCGCCAGCACGGCGGCGCCCTGGCGGAAACCCTCACCGCCCTGCTGCTCGCCGCCGGCGCCGCGCCGGGGGCCCTCGCGGCGCTCGCCGCCGCCGATCTGCCGCCCGAGGCGCGCAGCCACGCGGCATGTCTGGCGGCGACGGTGGCGGCGATCCATGAGCGCGCGCCGGCGCTGAAACTCACCATCGATCCGATCGAGTTTCGTGGCTTTCGCTATCATACCGGCGTCTGCATGACGGTCTATGCCCCCGGCCGGCATGAAGAACTCGGCCGGGGTGGGCGCTATCTCAGCGGCGAGAGCGAACCGGCGGCCGGCCTCACGCTGTTCCCCGACGCGCTGCTGCGTGCCGCCGCACGGCCGGCGCCGCGCCCGCGCGTCTATCTGGCGCCGGGCGCGGACCCGGCAGTGGCGGCGGCGCTGCGCCGCGACGGTCGCGCAACGATCGCCGCCCTCGCGCCGGTGGCCGATAGCGTGGCCGAGGCGCGCCGGCTCGGGTGCGCGGAAATTCTCGAAACGGACGGTCTGCGGGCCGTGACAGCGGAGTAGCACGATGGGCAATGTCGCCGTCATCGGCGCCCAATGGGGCGACGAAGGCAAGGGCAAGGTGGTCGACTGGCTGGCCAGCCGCGCCGAGATCGTCGTGCGCTTCCAGGGCGGCCACAACGCCGGCCATACGCTGGTGGTCGGCAATGAAACCTACAAGCTCTCGCTGCTACCGAGCGGCGTGGTACGCGGCAAGCTCGGCATCATCGGCAACGGCGTGGTGGTCGATCCCGAGGCACTGCTGGCGGAGATCGCGCGGGTGGAGGCGCAGGGGCTCACGGTGCGGCCGGACAATCTGCGCGTGGCGGAGAATGCGGCGCTGATCCTGCCACTGCATGCCGCCCTCGATCGCGCCCGCGAGGCGGCGCGCGGTGAACGCAAGATCGGCACCACCGGGCGCGGCATCGGGCCGGCCTATGAGGACAAGGTGGCGCGGCGGGCGATTCGCGTCTGCGATCTGGCCGAGCCGGAAACATTGGCCGAGAAGCTCGACGAGTTGCTCCTGCACCACAATACGCTGCTGCGCGGCCTCGGCGCCGAGCCATTCAGCAAGGCGGCACTGCTGGCGCAATTGCTGGCCCTGGCGCCGCGTATCCTGCCCTATGCCGAGCCGGTGTGGCAGCGTCTCGACGAAGCGCGCCGGGCCGGCCGGCGCATTCTGTTCGAGGGCGCGCAAGCGGTGATGCTCGATGTCGATCACGGCACCTACCCCTTCGTCACCAGCAGCAACACGGTGGCGGCGAGTGCGGCCGCCGGCGCCGGCCTCGGCCCCGGTGCGATCGGCTTCGTGCTGGGCATCGCCAAGGCCTACAGCACGCGCGTCGGCGCTGGTCCTTTTCCCACCGAGTTGCACGATGCGACCGGCGCGCTGCTCGGCGATCGCGGCCATGAATTCGGCACTGTCACCGGGCGGCGGCGGCGCTGCGGCTGGTTCGACGCGGCACTGGTGCGCCAGGCGGTGAAGGTGGGCGGCATCCAGGGCCTCGCGCTCACCAAGCTCGACGTGCTCGATGGCCTGCCGGAACTGCGCATCGGCGTCGGCTACCGGATCGACGGCATGCTGTGGCGCCATCTGCCGGCGGCGCCGCGCGCGCAGGCCGCCGCCGAGCCGGTGTACGAGACGATGGAGGGGTGGAGCCAATCGACCCGTGGCGCACGCTCCTGGGCCGAACTGCCGGCGCAGGCGGTGAAATACGTCCGCCGCATCGAGGAGCTGACGGAATCCCCGGTCACGCTGCTCTCCACCAGCCCGGAGCGCGACGATACCATCCTGGTGCGCGATCCGTTCGAGGGGTGATACGGCGGCCTCACGTGCAGCCCGATGTCGGGTGGCAGTCAGGCGATGTCGGCGGGGTTGGAAGTGGTTGTGGATGCGGGCAGGAACGGACGGAAACCGTTGGGCATGCCGCGCTGACTGGAACCGCCTGATCCGCCCGCGCCCGCCCGACCCGCTCATGCGGGTCAGATTCCGCGATCCACTCCAACGCACCTGTCAGGATTTTTTACACTCACGATTGTGTAGTGTCGTTATAGCTTTGAGATCAAATAAAAATTTTCTTCGGCGCAAATCTTGCCTAGTAAAACGCCCGGTGCTGTCATCTGACTCTCCAGATTCCCTCCATGCGCCCGATGTGGTTCTTTTTCTGCGGGTTTGCTTCGCGGAGGTTGGCAAGGGGACGGCGCTCCGGATTGCACGGTTGGGCTTTGACGCGGCCGGGCTTCGGCGAGAGGCACGCCGTAGCAAGGATGTGACTGCCGCACGGCGAATGCTCGCGCTCGCTATGGTCTTTGATGGCGCGTCGCGCACGGACGCCGCCAAGGCGGGCGGCATGGACCGTCAGACGTTGCGCGACTGGGTGCATCGCTATAACGAACCGGGCCTTGCTGGCCTGTCCGACAAGACCGGCAACGTCGAACCCAAGCCGTTGCTGTCGCCTGAGTAGGAAGCGGAAGTCGCCGATTGGGTGCGGCACGGACCCAATCCGGTCGAGCACGGCGTGCTGCGCTGGCGACGAGCGGACCTGGCGCGGGTGATCGCAGCGAAGTGGGGCGTGCAACTGGCCGAGCGTCGCATGAGCGACGTTTTGCGGCGGATGGGCTTCCACCGGCTGATGCCCAGGCCGCGCCATCCCGGCCATGACGCACCGGCGCCGCTCTCGTATTGCCGTTCGCCAACGCCGAGATGATGAACCTGCACTTGGTCGAGATCAGCGCCAACGTCGATATCGTCTGTCAAATTGGTGGAATTTTTTGGTGTAGCTGAAGCGGCTATTGATCATGCGGCTACGGTGGAAATCTGTGGTGTGACGGTCTTGATCAAGGCCGGGGTAAGTTCGGCCATCCCTCGATCTGCATATAGCGGTTCTGGGTCTGCCATTCGTCGTTTGCCTCGAGCAGCACGGCACCGATCAAGCGGATTATCGAACCTTCGTTTGGGAAGATGCCGACGACATCGGCGCGGCGCTTGACTTCCTTGTTCAGGCGTTCCAGCGGGTTCGTGCCGTTAATCTTGGTCCGGTGCTGGGCGGCAAAGTCCCTGTGCGCCAGCACGTCGGTTTCGCTGTCGTCGATGAACGCGCTGAGTTTCGGCCATTTGCCGCGCAACTGATCGGCAACGTGGCACAGCGCTTGGGTGGCACTGGCGCGATCCGGCAAGGTCATCAACGTCAGACAGGAAACCACCCGCGACCATTCTTCATCAGAGACATCAGACGGATACGGTTTACGGGAGCGAGGCATTCCACCCGATTAAACCAACCCCAAATGAAAGTACATAATACCAACGGCCATAACGAATGCCCGTTGGTACAAAGCCGTTCGGCTGCGACTTCCGCTCAAATCAGACGTATGTTTCCATCGCTACGGAGCCTGCCAGAGCGCTGGGCTAAAAGTCAGGATAATCGGCGTGAGGTGATCCAGATACGCGCCCGCTCGTCCGCTAAATGCAACGAGCGACTGACCTGTTTGTAGAGTTAAAGTGGAATCGTTACTAACCAGGCACCCAAACAGGTATCATATTACAATCAGGCGGCGTAGCGGACGTCGGGGGCCTGGAAGAACGAGCGGACCTTTGCGGGGCGCCGCTGTAATCCCTGCATGTGCGATCGCAGGCCAGCCTTCATCGCCAACTTGTCCATGGGCGTGCTCCGCCGGCCGAGCGCCTGCTTGACGTCGTTGTTCAGATACTCGTCCGGGTTTCGCTCCGGCGCGTAGGGCGGCAGATAGAACAGCTCGATCCGATCGGCGTTCTCCGCCACCCAGGCGGTCACCACCTTGGCCTTGTGCACGCGCAGATTGTCCACGATCACGAACAGCTTGCGATCGGCGTCCTTCACCAGGCGGCGCAGGAACTTCAGGAAGATCGCCGTGTTCAGCGCCCCGTCATAGACCATGAACCGCAGCTTGCCCCGGTTGGTCAGGCTGGAGATCATCGACTGCGTGAACCGTGCCGCCGGCCGCGGGATCACCGGGGTCTCGCCTTGCGGCGCGAAGCTGCGGCCATAGTTGGCCTGGTTGGAGATGCCGGTTTCGTCGGCCCAATGGATCTCCGCCGCCTCCTTCTTCGCCCGCTTCACGATCGCGGGGTATTCATGGTTCAACCAGGCCCGGACCGCCGCCTCGTCGCGCTCGGTGGCCCGCCGGATCGGCTTCTGCGCGGTGAAGCCCCAGGCCGCCAGGTAAAGGCTGATCGCGCTCAGCGACAGGCGGATGCCGGTCTTGTGCGCGATCAACTGAGCGACGGCCTCCCGGGTCCAGAGCGCGAACGGCAGCTTCAACTGATCCGGGCATTTGCCGACGATCAGCCGCCGGATCAGGGCTTCCTGGCGCGGCGTGAGTGCCTTCTGCTCACCCGGACGACGGCCACGCCGTCCCCCGGCAAGGGCGGCTTCTCCGGCCGCCTCGAAGGCGCGCACCCATGCCCCCACGAAGCGCCGGTTGACCCCGATCGCTTCGGCAACCTCGATCCGGCTCTTCCCTGAGCGCACCATGTTCACTGCGATGCGACGCAGCTCGGCCTGGGTCGATGGCGGGAGTTTTCGGAAATCGCGTTCGCTCGGCATGCCCGCAGGATAGCGCAGACAGAAATCAATTGCTACCTATTTGAGTGCCTGGTTAGTAAGACATTTGGCGTCCTGAATTAGCGGAGGCTTTGGCTCATCTGGTTGGTGGGTTGATGCTATGCGGCGATGTGCCGGTGAAGCAAGCGTCGCTGTTGAATGGTCTGTCGTTTGATGCGGTCGCGTTGGCTCAGGATGGTCTGTCCTCTTCCGTTGTAGACGTCAGCTGGTGTGAGGTTTC
>DAHXNW010000352.1 GCA_027365195.1 Acetobacteraceae bacterium | reverse complement strand
ATCTCGGCGAGGCTTTGCGCGAGCGGATCAACACCACCCTCGGCACCGCATTGGTGCGGCGGCTGCGCTTCGTGCAGGACGCGACGCTCACCCCGGCCGCCAGCCCGCCACCACCACGCGGAGGCGGCGCCGAGCCGGCGCAGGCTTCAACGTTACAGGTGATTTGAAATCTGCTGCATGGCGGCTATACCCGAAGGATCGAAGCGAAGCGGGGGCAGCGATGCGGCAGACCGGTAGCGAGAGCGGGCTCGAGGCGCGGCGGCGTATTCGCGCCGGGCATCATCCGGGCCACACGGCCGGCCTCGCGCCCGGCCATGTGCAGGCCAATCTGGCCATTCTGCCGCGCGATCTCGCCGCCGATTTCCAGCGTTTCTGCCACCGCAACCCGAAGCCCTGCCCGCTGCTCGCCGCCTCCGAACCGGGCGATCCACGGCTGCCGGCGCTCGGCGAGGATCTCGACATCCGCACCGATCTGCCGCGCTACCGGCTCTGGCGCGACGGCGAACTGGTGGAGGAGATGGCCGACATCCGCGCGCTCTGGCGCGACGATCTGGTGGCCTTCGCGCTCGGCTGCTCGTTTTCCTTCGAGGCGGCGCTGCTCGCCGACGGCATCGCGCTGCGCCACATCGCCGAGGGGCGCGACGTGCCGATGTATCGCACCTCGCTGATGACGACGCCGGCCGGCCCGCTGCACGGGCCGATGGTGGTCTCGATGCGCCCGCTGCGCCCGGCCGATGCGATCCGCGCGGTACAGATCACCTCGCGCTTTCCCTCGGTGCATGGCGCGCCGGTGCATATCGGCCTGCCCGAGACGATCGGCATCGCCGATCTGGGCCGGCCGGACTATGGCGACCCGGTGGAGGTGCGGGCGGACGAGCTGCCGGTGTTCTGGGCCTGCGGTGTCACCCCGCAGGCGGTGGTGGCGGCCTCGCGCCCGGCGTTCTGCATCACCCACGCGCCGGGACACATGCTGGTGACGGATCTGAGCAACGCGCGGTTGGCGATTTTTTGATCCAAGGCTGGCATCATTCCTGCTTACCGCTGGGTCGAGACGAGAGGGACACACGATGACGAGGCTGGTTCTGGCGGCGCTGGCGCTGCTGCTGTGCGGTGCGCGGGCAGAGGCCGCCGATGTGGTGATCGGGGCGATCTTCGGCCTGAGCGGCAATGCCGCGCAATCCGGCCAAGACGCCAAGATGGCGATGGAGACCGAGGCGGCGATCATCAACGATGCGCACGCGCCGATCCCGATGCTGCTCGGCCAGGGCGGCGGGCTGCCGCACATGGGCGGCGCCAAAATCCGCCTGATCTTCGCCGATCATGAGGCCGACCCGCAGAAAGCGCGCGCCGAGGCGGAGCGGCTGATCACCCAAGATCATGTGGTGGCGCTGATCGGCAGCTATCAGAGTGCGACGGCCGCGACCATCTCGCAGGTGGCCGAACGCTATCAGATCCCCTTCCTCTCGGTCGATAATTCCTCGCCGAGCCTGAGCGCGCGCGGCCTCACCTGGTTCTTTCGCACCTCCCCGCACGATGTGATGTTCACCCAGGCGATGTTCGATTTCTTCAAGGATATCGGCGCGCAGACCGGCCGACCGGTGAAAAGTGTCGCCCTGATCTATGAGGATTCGATCTTCGGCGCCGACAGCAGCGGCGTGCAGCGCAAGATGGCAGCCGCCGCCGGGATCAAAGTGCTCGCCGATCTGCGCTACCGCGCCAACAGCCCCTCGCTCGCCGCCGAGGTGGCGCGGCTGAAGGCGGCGGGGGCCGATGTGGTGATGCCCTCGTCCTATACCAACGACGCGATCCTGATGCTGCGCGCCATGCACGACATCGGCTATCAGCCGCCGGCGATCATGGCGCAGGATGCAGGCTTCATCGATCAGACCTTCGTCAACGCGGTGGGGCCGCTCGCCGAGGGGGCGATGAGCCGCTCCAGCTTCGCGCTCGACGCGGTGGCGAGCCGCCCGGCGATCCCGCAGGTGAACGCGCTGTTCCGCGCCCGCGCCGGCAAAGATCTCAACGACATGACCTCGCGCGAGCTGGTCGGGCTGCAGGTGCTCGCCGATGCGATCGACCGCGCCGGCTCGACCAAGCCCGAGGACATCCGCACCGCGCTGCGCGCGACGAACATTCCGGGCGCGCAGACCATCATGCCCTGGCGCGGCATCCGCTTCGATCAGAACGGGCAGAATACCGAGGCCAATCCGGTAATCGAGCAGATCCAGGGCGGCCACTACCGCACCATCTGGCCGGCCGATGTGGCGAGCGCCAAGCCAGTTTGGCATGTAGGAGAGTGAGTAGAGACATCGGACGATGAGCCTCGCTGCGGTAGTACAAATGCTGCTCAGCGGCCTGCTGATGGGGCTGATCTACGCCCTCGTCGCCGCCGGATTAAGCCTGATCTTCGGGCTGATGGACGTGGTGAATTTCGCCCATGGCGAATTGCTGATGCTGGCGATGTATGCAACCTTCTTCCTCTGGCGCGGCACCGGCATCGAGCCGCTGCTGCTGGTGCCGGTGGTGGCGATCTTGCTGTTCGGTGTCGGCATGGTGATCTATCGCACACTGATCGCGCGCGCGCTCGGTGTGCGGGCTAATCGCGGCATGGTGCAGATTTTCATCACCTTCGGCCTTGCGATTTTTCTCCAGGGGGCGGCGCAATTCGCCTTCGGCGGCGATTTCCGCAGCATCGGCCACAGCCTGCTCGCCAACCGCACGGTCGCCTTCGCCGGCGTCTATCTGCCGCTGCCGCAGGCGGCGGCGGGGGTTGTTTGTTTGCTCGCCTTCGCCGCCCTGCTGCTGATCGCGCGCACCGAGTTCGGCCGCGCGCTGGAGGCGACGCGCGAGGACCGGGAAGCGGTGGCGCTGCTCGGCATCGACCGCGACCGCATCTTCGCCCTCGGCTGGGGCCTCGGCGCGGCGAGCGTGGGGGTGGCCGGGGCGATGCTCGCCGGGTTTTATTACACCTCGCCCGACGTGGGGGCGAATTTCGCGCTGATCGCCTATGTCACCGTCGCCCTCGGCGGCTTCGGCAGCCTCGCCGGCGCGCTGCTCGCCGGCGTGCTGATCGGCGAGGTGGAAGCGGTGACGGCGCAGTTGTTCGACCCCTCGCTGAAGCAGGTGGGCGTGCTCGGGGTCTATCTGCTGGTGCTGCTGGTCCGCCCGCGCGGCCTGTTCGGCACGCTGTGAGCGCGCCCTTGTTGCGACGCCGCCGGCGGCGGCTGCTGGCCGGCGGGGTGGCGCTGCTGCTGCTCGCCCTGCTGCCGCTGCCGATCGGCGATGTCTATACGCTCAATCTGCTGATCCTGACGCTGCTCTACGTCGGGCTATCGCAGGCGTGGAACATCCTCGGCGGGTATTGCGGGCAGATCTCGCTCGGCCATGCGCTGTATTTCGGCGCCGGCGCCTATGTCTCGACCCTGCTCTACCTGCATCTCGGCCTGCCGCCCTCGCTCGGCCTGTTCGCCGGCGGCTTGGTGGCGGCGGTGCTGGCGCTCGCCGTCGGCTGGCCGTGCTTTCGACTCAGCGGGCATTACTATGCCATCGCCACCATCGTCGTCGCGGTGATCTTTTATCTGCTGGCATTGAATGCGGATTTTCTCGGCGGGGCGAGCGGTGTCTACATCCCCTTCAAGGGCGACTCCTGGGTGGCGTTGCAGTTCCGCACCAGCAAGCTGCCGTTCGTCTATCTCGCCCTCGCCTATGCCGCCCTCGTCTGGCTGCTGGCCTGGATCATGGAAGGCACGCGGGCCGGCTTTTACTGGCGCGCGGTGAAGGACGATCCGATCGCGGCGCGCAGCCTCGCCGTGCGCGTGCTGCCCTCGAAGCTGGTGGCCGCCGGGCTGAGCGGCTTCGCGACCGGCGTGGGCGGTGCGATCTATGCGCAATACGTCGGCTACATCGACCCCGACAGCGTGCTCGCCATGCCGCTCTCCATTCTGATCGCGCTGCCGGCGGTGCTCGGCGGCGTGGGCACGCTGTGGGGGCCGCTGCTCGGGGCGGCGCTGCTGATCCCGCTCAGCGAGCTCTCGCGCAGCTATCTCGGCGGCAGCGGGCATGGCGTCGATCTGATGCTCTATGGCGGGCTCATCATGCTGGTGGCGCTGTGGCGGCCGGAGGGCTTGCTCGGCCTGTTCGCGCGGCGCGGCGGGGCGGGGACGCATGCCGGCACTGCTTGAACTGCGCGAGGTCAGCAAATCGTTCGGCGGCGTGGCCGCCAATGTGGCGATCAGCTTCGATGTCGCCGAGGGCGAGATCCTCGGCCTGATCGGCCCCAACGGGGCGGGCAAAACCTCGCTGTTCAACGCCATCGCCGGCGAGATCGCACCCGATTCCGGCGACATCCGCCTCGCCGGGCGCAGCCTCGCCGGGCGCGGGCCGGTGGCGGCGGCGGCGGCCGGCATCGCGCGCACGTTTCAGGTGGTGCGCAGCTTCGACTCGATGAGCGTGCTGGAGAACGTCATGATCGGCGCCTTCGCCCGCCACGCCGGGCTGCGCGCGGCGCTGCACACCGCCGAGGCGGTGCTCGAAACCTGCGGCCTCACGGCACGGGCGGAGGTGGCGGCGATGGCGCTCACGCCGCCGGAGAAGCGCCGGCTCGAAGTGGCGCGCGCGCTCGCGACCGAGCCGCGCGTGCTGCTGCTCGACGAGATGCTGACCGGCCTCACCCCCACCGAGGCGCAGGAAGGCGTGCGGCTGATCCGCGCGGTGCGCGATCGCGGCGTGACGGTGCTGATGGTGGAGCATGTGATGGAGGTGCTGCTGCCGCTGATCGACCGCGCCGTGGTGCTGCATCTGGGCCGCGTGCTCACCATCGGCAGCCCGGCCGAGGTGGTGGCCGATGCACGGGTGATCGAAGCCTATCTCGGCGATCGCTACCATGCTCCAGCTTGAAGGCGTCTCCGCCGCCTATGGCGGCATGGCGGCGCTGCACGCGATGTCGCTGCAGGTGGCCAAGGGCGAGATCATCGCCGTGCTCGGCGCCAACGGGGCGGGCAAGAGCACGCTTCTAAAGGCGATCGCCGGACAGGTGGAGCGGCGCGGCGCGATCCGCTTCGATGGCGCCGACATCACCCGCCTGCCGGCGCACCGCATCGCGCGGCTCGGCATCAATCTGGTGCCGGAGGGGCGGCGGCTGTTCCCGCGCCTCTCCGTGGAGGCCAATCTGCGGCTCGGCGCCTATGCGCGGCGCGGCGAAGCCGGGCGTTTCGCCCCGCTCGATCAGGTGTTCGCGCTGTTCCCCCGCCTGCGTGAACGCCTCGCCCAGCGCGCCGAGACGCTCTCGGGCGGCGAGCAGCAGATGCTGGCGATCGGGCGCGGGCTGATGACGCAGCCGCGGCTTTTGATGCTCGACGAGCCGAGCCAGGGGCTGATGCCGAAGCTGGTCGACGATATTTTCGACGCCATCCGCCGCATCCGCGATCTCGGCATGACGGTGCTGCTGGTCGAGCAGCGGTTGGTGGAGGCGCTGGCGATCGCCGATCGCGCCTATGTGGTGCAGACCGGGCGCATCGTGCTCGCGGGGGCTGCCAGCGACATCGCCGCCGACGGCGCGGTGCGGCGCGCCTATCTGGGCATGTAGCGCGCAAACCACCGCGCCATCGAATACTTCCGCCGCGCGCGCCGTATCTGTGACGGTGGCAGGGATTTCGACATCTGCCTTACCTGGAGAGGCTCAACCATGCACACGCCTGCGCTGCCGCGCCACGCCCTTCGCCGTATCGCCACGCTGAGTGCCGCTCTGCTGCTGTTCGTGCCGCTGGCGGCGCCGCGCCCGGCGCTCGCCTGGTGGGATCATTGGCACCGCTGGCAC
>DAHXNW010000351.1 GCA_027365195.1 Acetobacteraceae bacterium | reverse complement strand
AGAGCAGATAGCGCAGCGCGCGCACCCCGCTCCAGCGGCCGAGCGCGCCGGCCATCACGTTCTGATGCACCGCGAGCGGCAGGATGAGGTCGTGCTGCTGCGCGATCACGCCGATGCGGCAGCGCAGCCGGCGCAGCGCCGACCCGCGCAGCCCGCGCACCACCTCGCCGGCGAAGTCGATGCGCCCACCCTGTGCGGCGATGGTGGCGTTGATGGCGCGGAACAGCGTGGTCTTGCCCGCCCCGCTGCGCCCGAGCACAGCGACGCGCTCGCCCGGATCGACGTGCAGCGAGACGTCGCGCAGGATCGGCACCCCACCGGTGCCATCCACGCGCAGGTGCTCAAGCCGCAGCAGCATCGTCACGCTTGCTCAATCCAGCCCGAGCTGGCGCGCCACCTGGCGCAGCGGAGCGTATTCGGCGTCATCGGCGGGGACGAAATGCGCGCCGCGCAGAATCGCCAGAATGGCCTCATCGTGGCCCGGCGCGAGGCGGGTGAAGGCGGTGGTGATCGCGCCCTGCACTGCCGGATCGAGCCCCGGACGCGCCACCCACACGTAATCGACGAAGGCGGGGGTGGTGTAGAACACCCGCAAGCGGCTGGCGTCGATCTTACCCTCGGCGGCGAGCGCCCGATAGACCGATTCGTCGATGGCGCCGGCATCGGCGACGCCGGTGGCGACACTCTGTGCCGTCGCCGGATGGCTGCCGGTATAGCGGAACCAGGCGAGATCGCGCTTCGGATCGATCCCGGCCTCACGCATCGCCAGATAGGGCATCAGATGGCCGCTGGTGGAATTGATGTCGCCGAAGGCGAAGCTATGCCCGCGCAGATCGGCAAGGTTCATGATCCGGCTGCTGGCCAGGGTGATGAACAGGCTGTGGAACGCGCGATCCGATGCGCGCTGCACCAGCGGGATCACGCCGTAGCGCGCATGCGCCTTGATGTAGGTGAGGCCGCCGAGATAGGCGACATCGAGCGAGGCATTGCCCAGTCCCTCCACCGTCGCGTTGTAATTGGCCGGAATGATCAGCTCCACCGGGCGGCCGATCCGCTGCGCCAGATAGGTCTGCAGCGGCGCCTTCTCCTCGATCGAGACCTGCGTCGCCCCGGCATCCGGCACCATGCCGACGCGCAGCGGGGAGGCGGCCCAGATGGGGGCTATGCGCAGCGCTAGGCAAAGCCCAATCCACAACCGCCAGCCGCCTACGCGCATACCCGATCTCCACCTGCTCCTCTCTCATAACAAAATTCCATCCGCTTGGATGCGCAATGTCGGCGGCGGCAGGGGAAAATTGAACAGCCGCGCCGCGCCGAGCAGAAAGGTGGCTCCACCCTCTGGAAACAGCGCGCCGATCGCCGGATGGCGCACGTCGAGCCCGCCGGCGTAGCTGCCGAAGGCGGGCAGCAGCAGGCGGCGCGCATCGACGACGAAGCAGCGCCGGGCGAGTGCCGCGCCACGCGCCGCGATGCGTGCCTTGGGGTGGAAATGGCCGGAGATTTCACCCAGCCCGGTGCCGGGTGGTGCCGAGGATGCCTGATGGCGAAAGCAGAGCGGCCCGGCGCGCCAGCAGGCAACCGCTTCGCCGGGCAGGCCCTCCGGCGGCGCGGGGTCGTGATTGCCGGCGATCCAGACCAGCCGCGCGGCATCGGCAATCACCGATAGAAGATGCAGCGACTCCGGCGCGAGTCGCGCGGCTCCCCGGCGATCATGAAAACTATCGCCAAGCGCGAGTACGGTCTGTGGCCGGTGCCGGGCGATCAGCGCGGCCAGCCGCGCGAGGGTCGCCGCACTGTCCCACGGCGGTAGCAGCCAGCCGCGTTCGGCCGCCGCCGTAGCCTTCTCCAAATGCAGATCGGCAACCGCCAAAAGCCGCCGCGCCGGCCACACCACGCCGCCCGTCGGGTCGAGCAGCAGCGCCTCGCCGGCGAGCCGGATCGCCGCCGGGGTCATGCCGGGATTGCCGCCGCTTCGGCGAGCATCGCCTCCGCCTCGGCCAGCAGCGCCTCCTCCTCGGCCGCGCCGCGCACGCTCTCGCGGCCGATTTCCAGCAGCACCGGCACGGCGAGCGGAGAGACGCGATCGAGCGCGACGTGGCGGATGCGCCCCAGCACCCGCGCCAGCATCGCCGCCACGCGGCCGAGATCGACCATGCCGGCCGCCGCATCGGCCCGTGTCGCGCGCAGCAGCACATGGTCGGGCTGGTGCCGGCGCAGCACGTCGTAGAGCAGATCGCTGCTCACCGCGACCTGCCGATGCGAGCGCGTGGCGCCGGGGCGCTGCCGCTCGATCAGCCCGGCGATCACCGCGACGTTGCGGAAGCTGCGGCGCAGCAGCGAACTCTCCGCCATCCATTCCTCCAGATCGTCGCCCAGCATATCCTCGCCGAACAGCGCCGCGATATCGCGTGCCGGCTCGGCCGACCAGATGGCGAGCACGTAGTCGGTGGCGACGAAGCCGAGCGGGCGGCTACCGGCGCGCTGCATCCGCCGCGTCAGCAGCATGCCGAGCGTTTGATGCGCATTGCGGCCCTCGAAGGCGTAGGCGACCAGATAGTGCCGCCCACCACGCGGAAAACTCTCGACCAGCAGCCCCTCCGCATCGGGCAGGGCGGAGCGGGTGCGTTGCAGGGAGAGCCATTCCCGCACCGCGTCGGGAAACCGGCTCCAGCCCACCTCGGCCTGCAGCATGGCGCGCACCCGCGCGGCGAGATGGGTGGAGAGCGGCAGCCGGCCGCCGGCATAGGCGGGGATTTTCGGCTCACCCTCGCCGCCATCCGCCACCTCGATCGTGGTTTCACGCAGACGCAGGAAGCGCAGCAGCCGACCGGCGAACAGAAAAGTATCGCCAGGGACCAGTTGGGCGGCGAAATACTCCTCCACCTCGCCCAGCGCCGGGCCGCGCGCGCCGAGCCGCACGCGCAGCAGCGGCGCTTCGACGATGGTGCCGATATTCATCCGATAGTGCCGCGCGATGCGCATATCGCGCGGATGCAGCCGGCCTTCGGCATCGCGGAACAGCTTGCGATAGCGCTCATAGGCGGCGAGCGCGTAGCCGCCATGCTCGACGAAGCCGAGCACGGCATCGAAATCGGCGCGGGTGAGCGTGGCGTAGGGGGCAGCGGCGGTCACTTCGGCGAACATCGCGTCGGGATGGAAGGGGGCGGCACAGGCCATGCCGAGCAGATGCTGCGCGAGCACGTCGAGACCGCCGGGGCGGGGTGGGTCGCCATCGAGCGTGCCGGCCGCCACCCCCTCGATCGCCGCCTCGCATTCCAACACCTCGAAGCGGTTGGCCGGGACGAGGATGGCGCGGCTCGGCTGGTCCATGCGGTGATTGGCGCGCCCCACCCGCTGCATCAGCCGCGCGACTCCCTTCGGCGCGCCGAGTTGGATCACCTGATCGACGCTGCCCCAATCGATGCCGAGATCGAGCGAGGCGGTGGCGATGACGGCACGCAGGCTGCCCGCCGCCATCGCCGCCTCCACCCGCCGGCGCTGCGCGGGGTCGAGGCTGCCGTGGTGCAGGCCGATCGGCAGGGTCGCGGTATTGAGCTTCCACAGCGCCTGGAACAGCAGCTCCGCCTGCGCGCGGGTGTTGACGAAGACGATGCTGCTCGCCGCCCGTTCGATACAGGCGAGAATGGCGGGCGCCGCCGCGATTCCCATGTGGCCTGCCCACGGCAGCCGGCCGGGCGGCAGCAGCAGCGCGATCTCCGGCGCCGCTCCCGCACCCGCCTCGATCAGTCGCAAGCCGCCGCCCAGATACGCCCTGAGCGCGCCGGGATGGGCGACCGTCGCCGAGAGCCCGATGCGCCGCGCCGCCGGCGCCAATGTCGCCAGCCGGGCGAGGCAGAGGGCCAACTGATCGCCGCGCTTGCTGCCGGCGAGGGCGTGGATCTCATCCACCACGATCGTCGCGAGACCGGCGAAACCCGCCGCCGCCTCCGGCAGCGAGAGCAGCAGCGCCAGACTCTCCGGCGTGGTCAGCAGGATCTGCGGCGGGCTGGCGCGCTGCTGGCGGCGCTCGGTCGCCGACGTGTCGCCGGTGCGGGTGGCGATGCTGACGGCAAGCCCCATGTCGGCGACCGGGGTTTCGAGGTTGCGCGCCACATCGGCGGCGAGCGCCTTGAGCGGGCTGATGTAGAGCGTGTGCAGACCCGGCCGTGGCGCGGCGTGCAGGTCGATCAGGCTGGGCAGAAACCCAGCCAGCGTCTTACCGCCGCCGGTCGGCGCGATCAGCAGCGCCCCCTCGCCCGCCTGCGCCGCCGCCAGCACCGCCAGTTGATGCGCGCGCGGCCGCCAGCCACGGGCGGCGAACCAGCGTGCGAAGCGATCAGGGAGGGACGCGGCCGCCTCGGGCCTCACACCGCCTGCTCGGCATCGGTGCGCCAGCGCCAGATGGTGCGGGCGGCGAAGGTCTCACCCGGCGCGAGGCGCGTGCTCGGGAACCGTGGCTGGTTCGGCGCGTCGGGGAAGGCTTGGGTTTCCAGCGCGAAGCCGTCCGACTGCCGGAAGCTCGCGCCGGCCGCGCCGGCGATCGAGCCGTCGAGGAAATTGCCGCTGTAGAACTGCACGCAGGGCTGGCTCGTCAGCACCTCCAGCACCCGCCCGCTGCGTGGCTCGTGGACGCGCGCGGCGAGGGTTGGGCCGGTATCCTGATCGCCACGGTTGAGCACGAAATTATGATCATAGCCGTGCGCGCGCAGCATCTGCGGGTGGGTATCGCGCAGCCGCTCGCCAATGCGCTGCATCCGGCGCAGATCGAGCGGCGTGCCTTCGACCGGCGCGATCTCCCCGGTCGGGATCATCACCGCGTCGATCGGCGTGAAACGGTCGGCGGCGATGGCGATACGATGATCGAGCACATCGCCCGCGCCATGGCCGGCGAGGTTGAAATAGCTGTGATTGGTGAGGTTGAGCACGGTCGGCGCATCGCAGTGCGCGGCATAGTCGATCACGATACTGCGATCATCGAGCAGCCGATACGTCACCTGCACGTCGAGCGTGCCGGGAAAGCCGCCCTCCCCGTGCGGGCTGCGATGCTGCAACCGCAGCCCGGCGCCATCCGCGATCGCGAGCGGCGCGGCGCGCCACAACGCGGTATCGAAGCACGCCGCCCCGCTATGCAGCGTGTTGGCGCCGTCATTCGCGTCCAGCCGATGGGTCTGGCCATCGAGGCAAAATCGCGCGCCGGCGATGCGGTTGGCGAAGCGGCCGATAAGCCCACCGAAATGGCATTGCGCCGCCGGCCCCTGATAGGCTTGGAGCGAGTCGCAGCCGAGCACCACATTCGCCAGCGCACCGTCGCGATCCGGCACATGGAGTTCGCTCACGATGCCGCCGAGACTCAGCACACGCATCACCATGCCGGTGGCATTGCGCAGGGTGTAGCGGCTCACCGGCCGGCCATCGGCGGTAAATCCGTAGCATGCGGCTTCGCACGGCAACGCTCGCGGGCCAGTCATCGGCTCCCCCTTGGCCGCACTATAGGCACGCAGTGGCTGCCGGTCTATCTTGGCGCCAAAGCGAGGGAGGGGAGCAGCGATGTCGATTACCGCACCGGACGTGCTGAGCGAGGCGGAACACCGGCGGCAGCTACGGCGTGCGATCGTCGCCAGCACCATCGGCACCACCATCGAGTGGTATGATTTCTTCCTCTACAGCATCGTCACCGGGCTGGTGTTCGCGAAACTGTTCTTTCCGCACTCGAACCCGCTGGTCGGCACGCTGGAGGCGTTCACCGTCTATGCCGTGGGCTTCATCGCCCGCCCGGTGGGGGCGGCGATCTTCGGCCATTACGGCGACCGCATCGGGCGCAAATCGACGCTGATCGCGACCCTCATGCTGATGGGCGGCGCGACGTTCCTGGTAGCGCTGGTGCCCGGCTATGCCAGCATCGGGATCTGGGGCGCGGTGCTGCTGACCCTGCTGCGTTTCATTCAGGGCGTCGGCGTGGGCGGCGAGTGGGGCGGCTCGGTGCTGCTGGCGATGGAATGGACGCGCACCAACCAGCATCGCGGCTTCGTCGCCGCCTGGCCGCAGCTCGGCGTGCCGGCGGGGCTGTTCCTCGCCAATCTCGCCGTGTTGGCGCTGAGTGCCATCTCGGGCGAGGCGTTTCTCGCCTGGGGCTGGCGCATTCCGTTCCTGCTCAGCATCGTGCTGGTCGGCATCGGGCTGTGGATCCGGCTCGGCATTCTGGAAACCCCCACCTTCCGCCGGCTGGTGGCGGAGAACCGGATCGAGCGCGCGCCGATGCTCGAAGTGTGGCGCAAGCAGCCGCGCGAGATCATCCTGAGCGCGCTGGCACGCATGGGCGAGCAGGCGCCTTTCTATATCTTCACCGCCTTCGTGTTTTCCTACGGCGTCTCGGCGCTGCACGTCTCGCGCGAATTGCTGCTGGTCTCGGTGCTGATCGGCTCGGCGGTCTCCTTCGTCACCGTGCCGCTGGCCGGGCATCTGTCGGATCGCTTCGGCCGCCGGCGGGTCTATATCATCGGCGCGCTGATGACGGCAGTGTACGGCTTCGTCTATTTCGCGCTGCTGAACACCGCCATCCCGGCGCTGATCTTCATCGCCGTCGTGCTCTCCCTGGTGCCGCACGATACCATGTATGGCCCACAGGCGGCGCTGATCGCGGAGAGCTTCACCGGCCGGCTGCGCTATAGCGGCGCCTCGATCGGCTATCAGCTCGCCTCCATCATCGCCGGCGGTCCGGCGCCGCTGATCGCGACCGCGCTGTTCAACAGCTATCACTCCGGCCTGCCGATCGCCATCTTCATCGCCCTCTGCGGGCTGATCAGCGTCGGCGCCGCCGCCATGCTGCGCGAGTATAGCAACAAGGACATCGCCGCCGAGTATGACGACGGCTGAAGCGGGCCTCTGGCGTAAGGTTCGGGCGTTGGCTAATCTTGCTTCATGCCCGACGGATCGGATCGCGTCAGCCTCAGCCTGCATGCCAGCATCGCCTCGATCCCAGCCGCCGAGTGGGATGCCTGCGCCGGCACCGACAACCCTTTCGTCAGCCACGCCTTCCTCAGCGCGCTGGAAGACAGCGGTTCGGCCGGCCCGCGCACCGGCTGGCTGCCGCAACATGCGGTGCTGCGCAATGCCGCCGGCCGCGTGGTGGCGGCGGCGCCGATGTATGCCAAATCACACAGCTACGGCGAATACGTGTTCGACCACGGCTGGGCGCAGGCGTTCGAGGAGGCCGGCGGCACCTACTACCCGAAGTTGCAGGTGGCGGTGCCGTTCAGCCCGGTGCCTGGCCCACGATTGCTCTGCCGACCGGGCAGCGGGGTGGCACCCGCGACGCTGGCTGCGGCACTGGTGCAAGCCTGTGGCGAATTGCGGCTCTCCTCGGTGCATGTCACCTTCTGCGCCGAGGCGGAGTGGCAGGCGCTCGGGGCGGCCGGCTGGTTGCAGCGGCTCGGCACGCAGTTCCATTGGGACAATGCCGGCTATGCCGATTTCGACGGGTTTCTCGCCGCCCTCGCCTCGCGCAAGCGCAAGGTGATCCGCCGCGAACGGCGCGAGGCGAACGCCTGCGGGCTGCGCTTTTCCACGCTGCGCGGCGCGGCGATCACCCGGCGGCAGTGGGAGGCGTTCTATCGCTTTTATGGCGCGACGGTCGATCGCAAATGGGGCAGCGCCTATCTCACGCCAGAGTTCTTTCCGCTGCTCGCCGCACGGCTCGGCGATGCGGTGGTGCTGATGCTCGCCGAGCAGGATGGCCGCCCGGTCGCCGGTGCGCTCAATCTGGCCGGCTCGCACACGCTCTATGGCCGCAACTGGGGCTGCGAGGGCGACTGGCCGTTCCTGCATTTCGAGTTGTGCTATTACCGCGCGATCGAGTTCGCCATCGCCCACGGGCTGCGCCGCGTCGAGGCGGGGGCGCAGGGTGAGCACAAGATACAGCGCGGCTATCTGCCGCGGCCGACCTATTCCGCGCATTGGATCGCCCATACCGGCCTGCGCCACGCGGTTGACAATTTCCTGCGGCGCGAACGCCCGGCGATCGTCGCGCATATGGCGGCGCTGGCCGAACTCTCCCCGTTCCGCGCCGACGGACTTGACACGGCGGAGGCGGATGCCGAGTTGAAAGCGTCAGGGAGTATTCCGCCATGAACACAATCCCCTTTGCCGCGGCATTGCTCTGCCTCGCCGGTTTGCCGCTCGGCATGGCCATGGCCGATCCGGTGGCAACCCCGGTTCCCGGCGCGACGACGCCGCCAAGCCCGCAGCAGCAGTTGCGTTCGGGCGAGAACCAGATCGTCATCGATCAGACGAAGATGCAGTCCCTCGGGCCGCAGGCAAGCCCGGCACAGGGCGTGATCTTCGCGCCGGGCGGCGTCGCCCCGGTTGGCGCCAGCGGGGCGAGCGGCCAGCGCATCATGCTCGACGGATTGGGCGTCGGCTCGCCCGGGCGTTGATACCACGTCGCATTGCCGGGGCCGCATTGCCGGGTCGTGAGTGGGCCGTCTAAGGTACACCGGTTCATCTTACCGAGGGCAATGTCATGGGTTTGCAGGCACTCGACCATTATTCCGTGCGCACCGCCGATGTCGCCGCCACGCAGGCGTTCTATGAAGACGTGCTCGGCCTGCGGGCGGGCGCGCGGCCGCCGTTCCCCTTCCCTGGCGCCTGGCTCTATGTCGGCGAGCGGCCGCTCGTGCATGTGATCGGCATCGACCCGCAGGACCAGCAGGGGTTGCGGGACTATCTCGGCGCACGGGCGCCCGGCAGCGGCAAGCCGGATGCCGGCGTGCCCGATACGGGCGCGCTCGACCACATCGCCTTCAGCGCCGCCGATCTGCCGGCCATGCGCGAGCGTCTGGCGGGCCTCGGCATCGCGGCGCGTGAACGCGCGGTGCCTGGCCTCGGGCTGCAACAGATGTTCCTCACCGACCCCAACGGGGTGGTCATCGAGCTGAATTTTCCCCTCGCGGAGGCGGTCTGACATGCCGGCGATGAACTGGTCGAAGCTGAGCCGTGCGGCGCGCGATGCCGCCTACAACAATCGCGACGCGGTGGCCAACAGCGCCGAACTGCTCGCCGCCTGTGCGGCCGCCGCCGCGACGTTTCGCGCCACGACGCCCGGGGTGCTCGACCTGCCGTACGGCCCTGGCGCGCGCAACCGCTGGGATCTGTTTCCTGCCGCGCAGGCCGATGCGCCCTGTCTGGTGTTCATCCACGGCGGCTATTGGCAGCGGAACCGGCGTGAAGACATCGCCTGCATCGCCGCCGGCGTGCGCGCGCATGGCTGGTCGGCGGCGCTGCCCGGCTACACCCTGGCACCGGAGGCGAGTCTGACGCAGATCGTCGCGGAAATCCACGCCGCCCTCGATGCGTTGGTCGAGATCGGGCCGCGCCACGGCATCGCCGGGCGGATCGTGCTCTCCGGCTGGTCGGCCGGTGGCCATCTGACGGCGATGGCGCTCGATCATCCGGCGGTGAGTGCCGGTCTCGCGATCTCCGGTATTTTCGAGCTCGGCCCGCTGCGCGATACCTATCTCAACGAAAAACTCCAGCTCACCGACGCCGAGATCGAAACCCTCTCCCCCTTGCGCCTGCCGCCGGTGGAAAAGCCGCTGGCGATCGCCTATGGCAGCGCCGAACTGGCCGCCCTGGTCGCCGACAGCCGGCGCCTGCACGCCCATCGCGCCGCCGCGCACCAGCCGGGCCCATTGCTGCCGGTCGCCGGCGCCGATCATTTCACCATCATCGACGCCCTGCGCAACCCGGACGGCTGCCTCACCCGCACGGTGCTCGGGCTGATCTGAGC
Source organism: Acetobacteraceae bacterium (assembly GCA_027365195.1). Lineage (GTDB taxonomy): Bacteria > Pseudomonadota > Alphaproteobacteria > Acetobacterales > Acetobacteraceae > DAHXNW01. The sequence goes on along the minus strand of DAHXNW010000351.1, from coordinate 5,612 downwards.
AACCCGGCGCGGCGAAGCGTGGGCATGCGTATCCTCTACAGCCACCGGATTCAGTCGCGCGACGGGCAGAGCGTGCATGTCGAGGCCCTGGTGGCGGCGCTGCGCGCGGGCGGCCACGAGGTGCTGGTGGTCGGCCCCGGCCTCTACGAAAGCGCCGGCTTCGGCGGCGAGAGCCGGCTGGTGGCGAGGCTGCGTGCGCTGCTGCCCGGCGCGTTGGGAGAATTGGCCGAACTCGCCTACAATATTCCCGCTTACTGGCGATTGCGCCGCGCGTGCCGGGCGTTCCGACCCGATTTCATCTACGAGCGCTATAATCTGTTCCATCTCGCCGGCGCGTGGCTCGCGCGGCGGCGTGGTCTGCCGTTCTGCCTCGAAGTCAATTCGCCGCTGGCCGAGGAGCGCCAACGCTTCGGCGGGCTGCGGCTGCGGCGCCTCGCTTTCGCCCTGGAACGCTGGACCTGGCGCTCGGCGCAGCGCGTGCTGGCAGTGACCGGGGCATTGGCGCAGATCATCGTCGCCGCCGGGGTGCCAGCGGCGCAGATCGAGGTGGTGCCAAACGGCGTCGATCTCGCGGAGTTCGACCTCGCGGCGCCCCCCGCGCGCGACACAGACGAGGTGGTGCTCGGCTTCGTCGGCTTCGTGCGTGTCTGGCACGGGCTCGACAGCGTGCTGACGGCCATGGCGTCGCAGGACCGCGCCTCCTCGCCGGTGCGGCTCAGCCTCGTGGTGGTTGGCGAAGGGCCGGCACGCGCGGCGCTGGAGGCGCAGGCAAAGGCGCTCGGCATCGTCGATGACGTGCGATTCACCGGCCTTGCGGACCGTGCGGCGGTGCCCAACCTCGTCGCCGGTTTCGACATCGCCTTGCAGCCACGGGTCGTCGATTACGCTTCGCCATTGAAGATTTTCGAATACATGGCGGCCGGCCGCGCAATCGTCGCACCGGACCAGCCCAATATCCGCGAAATCCTCCGCCACGAGGAGACCGCGTTGCTATTCGACCCGGCGCGCGAGGGAGCGATGTGGCAGGCGGTTTGGCGGCTCGCGCTGGATGCGCCGTTACGCGCGCGCCTCGGCGCCGTCGCGCGCGCGGACATCCTGCGGCGCGACTATACGTGGCGCGGCAATGCCGAACGCGTCGTCCGCTGGGCGAGCAGCGTGCTCGCCGCGCCGCTCGCAAATGACATCAACCCGACGATGCACGATTCGGGGCGCGGATCGGGCCGGACCGCTTGAGCCTCTGAGCGCCCGCCGCTCACTCCGGGCCGTTGAGCGGGTTCTGTCGCATCAGCGGCGTCACGTCCGGCGGCTTCAGGGTGGCTGCCATGCAGGCCTCCTGATGTCCCTGCGCCGTCGCGGCGCAGCTCGCGTAATCCGGGTAGAGGCACTGCATCGTGCGGTCGGAATTGACCAGACAGAATTGGCCCGGCCCGGGTGGCGTTTTCAGCGTCGCCTTGTTGGGAACGCAGGCGCCGCCAAGCTGCCCGGCATGGGCCGCACATTCCGCCGGATCGACGTAGAGGCATTGCGGGGTCTGCCCGGAGATTTGGATGCAAAACGGCGCCGCCATGGCCGCCACCGGCAGCAGGAGGAGCATGGACGCGAGCCAGAGAGGGGCCGGGCGAAGCGGAGGGTGCATGGCGGGGCGCCTTGTCGATCGGATCAATCTCTATACAGACTACAGCATGATGCATTTAAGTCGACCCCGCTCAAGCCCATACCCTCATCCGGCCACTTGCTCCGCGTTGACGGCCTTGGATGCCGGGGGGATAGGTGGGCGATGGAGGCAAGCGTTATGGCAGAAGCTCTTCACGGCAGCCTCTCGGCCAGCGTCTCCCTTTGGCGCGCGCATTTGACGATCCTATGAGCGCACCATCGTCGTCCCCGCTCACCGTCGTCGTCGTCAACGATTTCTGTCTCGTGCAGGGCGGTGCGAGCAAGGTCGCGATCGACGAGGCGGTCGCCCTCGCGCACGCAGGCGTGCGAGTGATTTTCTTCGGCGCCGTCGGCCCGGTGTGCACGGCCCTCCGCGAGGCGCCGCTGGAGGTGGTCTGCCTGGAGCAGGCCGAGTTGCTGGAGGCGAAGGCGAAGCCCTGGGTGGTGCTGCAAGGTCTGTGGAACGCCACCGCCCACGCCCGTATGCGGCAGGTGCTGGCGCCGCTCGATCGGCGCAGCACGCTGGTGCATGTGCATGGCTACACCAAGGCGGTCACCACCAGCCCGATCCGCGCCGCCGCCGCCGCCGGGTTTCGCCTCGTTTGCACGCTGCACGATTTTTTCGCCGCCTGTCCGAACGGTGCCTTTTTCGACTATGGCACGATGACGCCCTGCACCCGGCGCGCCCTCTCGCCCGCCTGCCTCGCGCGCAACTGCGACAAGCGACGCTATGCGCATAAGCTGTTCCGCGTCGTCCGCGCGCAGAGCCAGCGCCAACTCGGCCGCTTCCCTGGCGCGGTGCGGCACTACATTGCCCTTTCGCGGCACTCGGCGGCGCTGCTGCGCCCCTATCTGCCGGCGGATTCGCAGGTGCATCCGCTCGGCAACGTGATCGATGTCGCAGCACAGCCGCCGGTCGCGGTGGCGGCAAACCGCGCGGTGTTCTGCGTCGGGCGGCTGGACGAGGAGAAGGGCGTGCGCCTGCTGGCGGCGGCGGCGCGGCAGGCCGGGGTGCCGCTGGTGTTCGTCGGCGACGGCCCGCTGCGCGCCACCCTGCAGAGCATTTGTGACGCCGAGATCACCGGCTGGCTGCCCGCGGCGGAGGTGCTCGTTCGCCTGCGCGCGGCGCGCTGTCTGGTGTTTCCGAGCCTGTGGTATGAAACCTACGGCCTCGTCGTCAGCGAGGCGGCAGCCCTCGGCATTCCGGCGATCGTGAGCGACGTCACCGCCGCCGCCGAGCGGGTGATCGACGGCGCGACCGGCTGGCACTTCCGCAGCGGCGATGGCGGCGATCTGGCGCGTTGCCTCGGCGGGTTGAGCGATGCGGCCGTGACCGCCATGGGGCGCGCCGCCTATGCGAGCTTCTGGGCCGATCCACCGACGCAGGAGGGGCATGTGCGCGACCTGCGGCAGATTTATCGCGCGATTTTAGCCTCTCCCCACGCGGCCACCGATTCAGCATAGGGTGGGGTTGCGGGCCGGCGCAGACCAACGTCTTCATGCTCCAGCCGTTACCGATTTGTAAACCAAATCGGTGCAACATGCAGGCGTGTTCGTCGATTCCACCCTCCGCAGCAGCACCATGCCATGAGCGATACCCTCGTCGCCCAGCCTGACGTCCTGATCGGCGGCCAGTATGCGGTCGATGCGTCCCGGCCGCTGACCGGCGTGGCGGGCGGCCTCGCGGCTTTCGCCGCGCACGGTGTCGGCACCAGGCGCGAGGGGTTGATGGCCGTGCAGGTCGCACCGGGGGCGCCGCCACGGGCGGGGTTGCTCGGCCTGCTGGCCGCCTCGCCGCCGCCGGGCGTGCTCACCCCGCTCGCCCACGGCGCCGCCCCGATCGCCGGGGGAGAGGCCTATTTCGTCATCTGCCCGGCACCTCCCGGCCCGTCGCTCGCCGCCACCGAGCGGAGTTGGAGCGAGAGCGAGCTGCTGGAACAGGTGCTGCGCCCGGCCGCCGCCGCGCTGGACGCGCTCGCCACGCGCCACGCGACGCATCGGGCCATCCGGCCGGACAATCTGTTCTGCGCCAGTCCTGGCGAGCCGGTGGTGCTCGGCTGCGCCTGGGCGGCACCCCCCGCCATGCATCAGCCGGTGGTGTTCGAGCCACCCTATGTCGGCATGTGCCTGCCCGCCGGGCGCGGCGAGGGCAGCATCGCCGATGACGTCTATGCCCTCGGCGTCACCCTGCTCAGCCTGCTGCTCGGCCGCCTGCCGCTCGCCGGGCTGGACGCGGAATCGATCCTGCGCCGCAAGCTCGAATTCGGCAGTTTCGCGGCGCTCACGGCGGAAACGCGGCTGCCCACGTCGTTCGCCGATCTGCTGCGCGGCATGCTGGCGGAAGACCCCGCTCACCGGCCGCCGCCCACCCTACTGAAAGATCCATCGGCGGCGCGGGCGCGCCGGCTTGCCGTGCAGCCACCAAAGCGGGCGCAGCAGGCACTGCAGATCGATGGCATCGGCGTGTGGGACGCGCGTTCGGCGGCACTCGCGATGGCAAGCCGCCCGGAAGAGGCCGCACGCCTGCTACGCCTCGGCGTGGTCGATCACTGGCTGCGCCGGGGCTTGGGCGACACGGCTTTGACCGAACGGCTGGACGCGGCGATCGGCCAGCGCAGCGGCGATCTGAAACCGGAAGACCCGCGCACCGAGCCGATGCTGACGATGCGCGCGATCGCCGTGCTCGACCCGCTGGCGCCGCTATGCTGGCGCGGCCTGGCACTCTGGCCGGACGGTCTGGGTGCCGCGCTGGCCGAGACGCAGGCCGGCGGCAATCCGGCCGCCGCGCAGGAGCGCGCCGCGCGGCTCGAGGAAATGATTGGCGCCGAAGCGATCGGCGCCTGGGCCGGCCTGCATGGCGAGAGCGAGAATGCGCCGAAGCTGCGCCAGGAGGCACGCCAGTATCGGGCGATGCAGCGCAGCCGTGGCCCCGGCCCCCACACCGGGATGCTGCGGCTGATCTATACGCTCAATCCGCTGCTGCCCTGCGCCAGCCCGCTGCTGGCGCCGCACTGCGTCAACCGGCTGGTCGATCTGCTGCCGGCACTCGAAGCGGCGGCGGCGAAGCCGGAGATGCGCAAGCTGCCGCCGATCGATGGCCATATCACCGCCTTCATCGCTGCCCGCCAGGATGGCCGCGATCTCGCCGAGACGGTGGAACGGCCGGCGAGCCGCGGCGAGAGCGCGACGCTCGCCCCGCTGCGCACACTCGCGGCGTTGCAGAACCGTCTGCCGCAGCGCCCGCTGCCGGCGCTTGCGCAATGGATCGGCGAGCAGACGGCGGTGGAAGTGACGAGCTGGCACAGCCGCAGCACGCGCGCGCAGATCGAGGCGGAGTTGCAGAGCCTGATCGCCGCCGGCCAACTGACCGCGATGCTCAAGCTGCTCGACGACCAGGCCGGCCTCGGGGCGGACCGGCAGAAACTGACGCAGGCGATCGGCGAGATCCGGCGGATCGATGCCGAGCTCGCACACATCGCCCAGGGGGCGAAGGCGCGCCAGACGACGGCGCGGCATTACGGCCACGAGATTGCCGCCGGCACCGGACTGGCCGCGCTCGCCGCGGTACTGGCCTTCACGGCGCTGGGGTAAAGGGTGGTGCGTAGCCAGCCCGCAAAGTCCACCCCGGAGGCGCCGCGCAGTTCGCTCATCTGGCTGCTGGGGCTGCTATGCGGCGCACTGGCGACGCTGGCGACGCCGATGGCGCTGCTGCTGAGTTGCCTGCTGGCACCGGGGCTGGTCGCTCTGGCGATCGACGCGGCGCCCGGACGGCCGGTGGCGCGCGCCATGCTGCTCGGCGGCCTCGCGGCGAGCGTGACGCCGGCGCGCGAATTATGGCTGGCCGGCGATACGCTGCCACACAGCATCGCGTTGCTCAGTAATCCGCTGGTCCTCGGCGCCGCCTGGGCGGTCGCGGCGGTCGGCTGGCTGCTCGCCGAGATCGCACCGCTGCTGCTCTC
>DAHXNW010000350.1 GCA_027365195.1 Acetobacteraceae bacterium | reverse complement strand
ATTCGCAATTCAGCCGGGAGATGGCGCGGTTGATGGCACAGTTGAACGAGACCGCGCGCTCGCTGCGCATCCTCGCCGATTTCCTCGACCAGCACCCCGAGGCGCTGATCCGTGGCCGCGCCGGCAGTACCGGGGAACGCTGAGATGATCGCCCGCCGCACCCTGCTCGCCCTCTTGCCGCTCGCCGCCTGCGCCTCGCCGGACCCGGTGCTGTTCACCCTGATCGCGGTGCCGGGCACGCCCCAGCCGGGACCGCGCCAAGTGATCGCACTACGGCGGGTCGGCCTCGCCGGCTATCTCGACCGGCCGACCATCGTGCGCTCGGCGGAGGATTACCGGCTCAGCCTGGCGCAGAACGAGCGCTGGGCGGAGCCGCTCGCCGACATGCTCGGCCGCGTGCTGGCCGAGGATCTGACACGCCGCCTGCCCGGCAGCACGGTGTTTCAGGATTCCGGGTCGATCACCGTCGATCCGCAGCGCATCGTCGAGTTCGACGTGCAACGCTTCGACGCCGATGCCAGCGGCGCCGTGGTGCTCGCCGGCCAGGTCGCGGTGCGCACGGAAGACCCACGCGGCGTGGCGCGCACGCAAACCCTGCGCCTCACCGTCACCCCGCGCTCCGCCGCCACCGCCGATCTGGTCGCCGCCCTCAGCACCGCGCTGGGACAGGCAGCGGATGCCATCGCGGTGATGCTGCGGCGATAAGCTTACGCTCAGAAATAAGCGCTACGCGGGCCGGCGCAGACTGAAACCATCGCGCTCTACCTCCAGCGCGCGGCTTGCGCCGCGTCGGTCTCGCGGGCTTCCACCCAGATGGCGTCGCCGTCGGCGAAATGCTCTTTCTTCCAGAACGGCGCGCCGGTCTTTAACCAGTCGATGAGGAAGCCGGTGGCATCGAGGGCGGCCTGCCGATGCGCCGACGTCGCCAGCACCAGCACGATCGCCTCGCCCGGCAGCAGGCGGCCGACCCGGTGGATCAGCGTGCAGCCGAGCAGCGGCCAGCGCGCCGATGCCTCGGCGGCGATGCCGGCGAGGGCCGCCTCGGTCATGCCGGGATAGTGTTCGAGCGTCATGGCGACGATCGCCCGGCCCTGCGATTCGGCGCGCACGGTGCCGATGAAGCAGCCGATGCCGCCGACATCCTGCCGCCCCTCGGTCAGCCGCGCGATCTCGCCCGCGACATCGAAGGCGGCGGGTGCGACGACGATGCGCGGCTCAGCCACCGGTCACCGGTGGAAAAAAGGCCACCTCGTCGCCCGGATGCAGCGCGGTCTCCGGGCTCGCGAATACCTGATTGACGGCGGCGCGCACCTGCGCGGTGGCGGCAAAGGCGCGGGCGTGTCCCTCGCCGCGCGCGCGCAGATGGGCGAGCAGGCCGGCGACACTCGCAACCTCCGGCGCAAAGGCGATCGTCTCCTCCGCCCGGCCGACGCGCTCGCGCAGCCAGGCGAAATAGAGAATGCGCAGCGGTTGCTCGCTCATCAAGGTCTCTCTGACATGTTTGCAGTCTGCACCGCTCATCATCTTATTGCTGCTGATGTGGCGTCGGCACGGTGCGGATGGTGCCGTTGGGGAGGATGACCGTGCTGGTGCCGTTGCCGTTGGGCACCACGATGCCGCCGTTGCTGCCGTTCGGCGCCGTCAGCACGTCATATTTGCCGGAATTCGACGGCACGCCGAGCTCGCTCCCGGCGGCGGAGGGGTATTGGAACTGCTGCACGCCGGAATTGGCGCTCGGCCCGGCCGATGGCGCTTTTTCCACCGATGGCGCAGCACCCGGCGCCAAGCCGGGCTGGTTCGAGCCGGGCGGCGTCGAACTGCCATCGGGGCTGCCTTTCTGGCGCGGCTTCTTGTTGCCGCTCTCGCCGGGCAGCGGTTGTTGCAGCACGCTGTTCTCCTGCTGCTGGATATCGGCGAGCGTGGGCACCTGCGGGATCGCGCTCGGCCAGATGTCGCCTTGTTCGGGCAGCAGCGGGGCCGGTTCGACATTGGACCCCTGCACCCGCTCGATCGTCTCGCTCGCACCCGCCGGCATGTTCGGAGTCCAGTTCCAGCCATGGGTATCGCTCAGAAATTCCCCCGCCCCGGAGCAGCCCGCAAGAGCCGCCAGAACGCCACACGCAAGCAGTCGGCGCATCGACAAACCTTCCCCGTCGGCCCGGCGCCGC
>DAHXNW010000346.1 GCA_027365195.1 Acetobacteraceae bacterium | reverse complement strand
TGGCTACAACCCTGCCGCCGTCGCGGCCATCATCCCGTCTGCGCTGGTGCCGATCCTGTGCGCCGTCATCCCGGCCCTTTCCATTCTGGCAAACTTCACATGGTTCATCGGTGTCGCGTTGGGTTTTTGTCTCTACACGGTATTGATGCGCCATCGATCGGTGCGTCATTGACCTGATGCCGCGCGATCCGCGCATGTCTCATTGCCAGGGCCGGCGCAGCGCTCATTGCCAAACGAACCCTATGGTCCCCAAGCCTGACGCAAGGCGGCCGATGCGATGTCCTGCATCGTCAAGGCGGCTGGGATGAATTTGCCCATGGTCAGAAAGCCGTGGATCTGGTCGCCAAAGCGCACGCGGTTGACATGCACACCCTCGCGCTCCAGCCGCTCCGCATAGGCCTCGCCTTCGTCGCATAGCGGGTCGTGATAGGCGGTGAACACGATCGCCGGCGCGACGCCGCTCAAATGACTGGCGCGCAACGGCGAGGCGCGCCAGTCGAGCGCCTCCTCCGCGCGATTGAGATAGAGGTCGATGAACCAGCGCATGCCGGGCGTGGTCAGCAGCAGCCCCGACATCGTCCGCTCGGCGGAGGGATAGCGGCCGGCCATGTCGGTGGCGGGATAGATCAGCAACTGGAAGCAAATCGCCGGCACGATGGAATCGCGCGCCATCAGCGCAATGACGGCGGCGAGATTGCCGCCGGCACTGTCGCCGCCGACGGCGATGCGCGAAGGGTCGATCCCCAGCGCGACTGCCTGCGCCGCCACCCAGCGGGTTGCCGCCGCGCAGTCGTCTACCGCGGCAGGGAAGCGATGCTCGGGTGCCAGACGGTAGTCGACCGAGACGACGACGCAGGCCGCATCGTTGGCGAGGCGCCGGCAGACCGCGTCATGGCTGTCGAGATCACCCAAAACCCAGCCGCCGCCATGGAAATACATCAGCGCCGGCGCCTCGCTCCCCGGCGCCTCGCGGCCCCGGTAGAGACGCAGCGGGATCTCGCCGGCCGGTCCGGGCGCCGTGAGCGCGCGGATTTCGCCGACCTCGGGCGGCGTCGGGGAGAACACCGCGCGGCTGCGCGCCATGTTCTCGCGTGCCTCCTGCGGCGTGCTTTCCTCGATCGGCGGCCGGCCGAAATCGCGGAGAAGTTCAAGAACGCGCCGCGCGCCAGGGTCCATCGCCATGCTCGATCTCCTATGTTGTTAGAGCATCATGTGTTCAAGGTGAGTCTGCACCGGCCCGGATCCGAGGTGCGGTCACGCCTCCCCGCTCCCCCGCCCGGTCTCCGGCAGGGCGAGGGCGGCGAGCAGCACGAGCGCCACGCCCACGGCGGTCAGAAACAGGAAGGCGGCGTTGGAGCCGAAATGATCGGCGACGCTGCCGGCGAGCGTGGTGCTGATCGAGGCGCCAATCCCGCCGGCGAGGCCGAAGCTGCCCATCCACAGATTGAACCGGCCGCTGTCGCGCGCGATATCGGCGGCGATCAGCGGGGTGAGCACGCCGAAGGCCGCGCCGCTGATCCCATCCAGCGCCTGCACCGGCAGGAGCAGCGCCGCATTCCCCACCACGGTGAACAGCAAGCCACGTAGCGGCAGGGCGATGAAGGCGAGGATCAGCACCGGCCGGCGCCCCCAGCGTCCGGCGGCGCGACCGACGGCGGGCGAAAAGACGGCGACCACGAGTTGCGGCACCACCAGACAGGCACCGATGATGGCGCTCGCGGCCATGCCGTCGCGCCGTGTCAGCGCACTGCCCAGCAGTTGCAGCATCGGCGCATTGGCAAACTGAAACAGCACCGCGCAGCCGGCGAAGGCGAGCAGCCGGCGGTCGAGAAACAGCCGCCATAGCGGCCGCGCCGGGCTGGCAGCCACGGGTGTGTTTTCCGCCCGCACATGCCGGCGCGGCGGCCCGATGCGGACGAGCGCATAGAGCGTCGGCAGCGCCAGTGCGCCGGCGAAGAGAAACACCACCTGCTCCGAAATATAATAGCCGATCACCCCCATCACGCCCGAGGCGAGGCCGTTGCCGAGGGCGGCCCAACTCGCATTGCGCCCGAGCCGCACGCCGGCGCCGCCGGCACCGACACGGTTGAGGCTCATTGCCGCGATCGCCGGCATCACCATGCAGGCTGCCGCCCCTTGCAGGATCTCCGCCAGCAGCACCGGCAGCGGCTGCGGGCGCAGACCGAGGCCGAGGGCCGCGAGGCCGATCGCCACGATGGCGATGCCGGCGGCGACACGCTTGACCGGAATCGCATCGATCAGCGCACCGGCCGGAATCTGGCTCACCATGCCGGTGACGGTCCCGACGCTGAGCGCGAGGCCGACCGACACCTGCGTCCATTGATGCGCCGTGAGATAGACGACGACGAAGGGGCCGAAGCTCGTCTGCAACGCGGCGGCAAGAAAATTCAGCCAGTCGAGCGGCCGCGGATGAAGCGCGCCGACGAGCGATGGGATGCGCGCGCGGCGCGGGGTCACGGTGTGGCGGGGGGTTTGGCCGGCTCCGGTTTCGTCGCCACCGAGGCTGCCGGCGCCGTCTCATGCGGCTTCGCCACCACCGTCGCCGGTTTGCCGCCGTTGTCGTCGTTATATTCCGGCGCCGCCTTGATCTGATCAGAGCTGAGATCGAGCGTGACGGGAACATCGGAATTGCCGGGGGCGAAATGCAGTGCCGGCCATTCGACGGCGATCTTGCGGCTACCGACGCCCATGAAGCCGCCGAAATCGATCACCGCGGCGCGCGGATGGCCGGCCTGATCGACCAGCACGTTGGCGATGCGCCCGATGATATCGCCCTTCGGCCCGCGAACCGGCCGGCCGAGAATGCCGGCCGCCTCGCTCGCCGCCAGATGTTTGAACTGCCCCGGCTGCGTCGCCGCCGGTGCCTTCTCGGGCGGTTTGGCTGGCGCCGGCGTGGCGGCTGCCGGCTTGGCGGCGGGTACGGGCGGGGCCTGGGCGAATGCCGGCCCGGCCAGCGCATAGCCGATCATCGCCAGACCACTCAATGACACAATCCCATTCCGGCTATGCCGCATGCCCGTGGCCCATTTCCCGCAACGATCTCACTCAATTGAGACTAGCAGCATGTGCCATGCCTTTGAACAGGGTCGATCGGTTCAAGTATGAAAGCTTTAGCCTGCACCGGCGGGCTTGCTCCCCGGCACCCACAACACATCCCCTCCGGGCAGGTTGAGCCAGCGGGCGAGCACGAACAGCAGGTCGGAGAGCCGGTTGAGATAGCGCACCACCGCCGGATTGACCGCCTCCGCCGCCGCCAGCCCCACCACCCGCCGCTCCGCCCGGCGCACCACGGTGCGCGCCACATGCGCCGCCGCCGCACCGGGCGAGCCGGCCGGCAGCACGAAGCTCGTGAGCGGCGGCAGATCGGCGTTCAGCGCCGCGATCGCCGCCTCCAGCCGCGCCGCCGGCGCATCGTCGAGCCGCGGCCGCGAGCCGGCATGGCCGGGCACGCAGAGATCGCCGCCGATGTCGAACAACTCGTTCTGGATCTGCGCCAAGAGCGCGTCGGTCTCGGCATGCGAGACGGTGTGCAGGCGCAACACGCCGATCGCGGCATTCGCCTCGTCGACGCAGCCATAGGCATCGACGCGAAGCGCGTCCTTGCGCACGCGCGCGCCGTCGCCAAGCGAGGTCTCGCCACCATCGCCGCCCCGTGTCACCACCCGATCGATGCGGATCATCGCGCTTTTCCTGTCAGATTGAAGTGGATATCGATCACCATGCTGGAAGCGACCGCCAGGCCATTGTTCTCTGCCGGGCGAAACTGCCATTTCGCCACCGCCTCGCGCGCCGCGCGGTCCAATTCGTCATGCCCCGAACTATCGGCCACGTCCACCCCGCTCGCGTGGCCGTCGGGCGCGATATGCACCACCAGCACGACGGTGCCGAACTCGCCGCGCCGCGCCGCCGCCACGGGATAGGCCGGTGGGGCGTTATGCACGGTGGAATCGGGCCGTGCCGGGATCACCGCCGGGCCGCTGACCAGACCGCTGCCGATATCGCCCATATCGCCGAGCCGGATTTCCGGCGCCGCCGCCTCCGGGGCGGGCGGCGTGGGCGTGGGCGGCGCGGGTGCGGGGGATTGCGGTGCCGGTGGGGTGGGTTTCGGTGGTGGTGGCGCGGGAGGCGGTGGCGGCGGCAGGCTGGCCTGCGGCGCCGGTGGTGCTGGCGGCGGCGGCGGCGGCGGTGGTGGTGGTTTCACGGATGGTTTGGGTGGCGGCGGCTTTGGCGATGGCGGCCGCGCCGCGACAGGCGGATGGTTATCCACCACCGGGGAATTCTGCTGCACCAGCTCGATCATCGCGATCCGGGTCGGCGGCTGCGGTCGGCCGTGCCACCAGAGCGGGACGAAACGCAGCAGCAGCAGGGCCAGCAGCGCCGCATGCAGCGCGAGCGAGAGCAGCGCCGGGCGCGCCTTCACAGCACCAGCACACCCTGGTGCTTCGCCTTCGCCTCCGGCTCGACATGAATGGTGATCACCAGCCCGGCAAAATCGGCCCGCAGCGCCGCCTCGATACGGTCGCAGATGGCATGCGCGGTGGCGACACTCATCGCCCCCGGCACCACCAGATGGAATTCGAGAAAAGCGACCTGCCCGGCGCGGCGCGAGCGCAGATCGTGCGCTTCGAGCGCACCTTCGGCGTGTTCGGAAACCACACGGCGGATGCGCTCCACCACCTCCGGACTGGGGGCGGCATCCATCAGCCCGCCGACCGAATCGCGCATCAGCACGAAGCCGGAGAGCAGGATGTAGCCGGCCACCAGCGCCGCGAGGATCGGGTCGAGCGCCGGTATGCCGCTCTGCCACGCCACAGCGACGCCCGCGACGACGCCGAGCGAGGCGATCACGTCGGTGAGCAGATGGCGCGCGTCGGCAACGAGCGCGGGCGAGCGCCAGCGCCGCCCGGCACCCTTCAGCAGCCAAGCCCAGAACCCGTTCAGCGCCGTCGCCAGCAGATTGGCGGCGATGCCGGCCGACATCGCGCGAGACGGCAGCAGGGCGAGCGGCACGGGATGCCACCAGCCGGCCCAGGCGCGTTCGAGGATCAGCACCGCGGCGGCGACGATCAGGCCGCCCTCGACGATGGCGGCGAAGAATTCCGCCTTGCCATGGCCATAGAGATGATTGGCGTCCGCCGGCTGCGCCGCCCACCAGAGTGCCGCGAAAGCCATCGCCGCCGCCGCCACGTTCACCATGCTCTCGAGCGCGTCGGAATAGAGCGCGGCGCTGCGGGTCAGCCACCAGGCGAGCCCCTTCAGCCCGACCACCAGAAGACCCACGGCGATGCTGCCGCCGGCGATGCGCGTTGCCCGATCCACGGCGCGATCCGTAGCAAACCCGGCCGCGCGCGTCATCTCGCGTGAGTATCGCTCCAGTCTGCGCCGCCCCGCGCCCCCACCCGGCCACCCATTCAGCATACTGTCGTGGGTGGCCGGGTGGGGGCGCGGGCCGGTGCCGGTGCTTTTTCAAACTGAGCCACTACCATAAAATCAGGTGAGATGCGCCAGCGCCTGATAGGCCGCACTCTGCATCTCGATCAGCCGCGAGGCGGTGCGTTCGAACGCCTGTGCGCCATCGCCCCGCCGGTACAGCGCATCCGGCGCCGCCGCCGCCGAGGCGACCAGTTTCACCCGATGTTCGTAGAGCGCATCGATCAAGGTGATGAAGCGGCGCGCTTCGTCGAAATTCTCCGGCGACAGGCGCGGGATGGCATCGAGCACCAGCGCCTCGACATGGGTCGCCAGCGCCAGATAATCGGCCGGGCCGAGCGGCGTGCCGCAGAGGGCGGCGAAATCGAAGCGCGCCACGCCGGCGGCGGCGAGCGGCACCTCCAGGCGCCGGCCGAGCACGTGCAGCACCGCCGGCGCCGCCGGCGCGCCGTGCGAAAGTTCGGCGAAGGCGGCATCGAGCGCCGCATCCGCCGCCGCGTCCGCCGGCATATGCCACAGCCGCATGCCCCCATCGCGGCCACGGCGAAAATCCCGCCCGCCGTCGAGCACCAACACGTCGAGATGCCGTTCCAGCAGGGCGATGAAGGGCAGGAACGCATCGCGCCCCGGCTGGCCACGAAACAGATCGGCCGGCAGCGTGTTCGAGGTCGCCACCACGACGACGCCACGGGCGAACAGCGCCTCGAACAGCCGGCCGAGGATCATCGCGTCGGCGATGTCGTTGACCTGGAATTCATCGAAGCACAACAGCGCGGCCTCGGCGGCGATGCGGGCGGCGAGCGGCGGGATCGGATCATCGCCCGCCGGCTGCGCCGCCCGCCAGGCGTGGATGCGGCTATGCGCCTCCTGCATGAACTGATGGAAATGGATGCGCCGCTTGCGCGCAAGCTGCACGCTGTCGAAGAACAGATCCATCAGCATCGATTTGCCACGGCCGACCTCGCCGCAGAGATAGAGCCCGTGCGGGCGCGCCTCCGGCGCCCAGTCCACCGGCTTGCGACGCAGCAGCCGGGCGATCAGACCGCCGCCATCGGGCTGCGGCTGTGGATCGTAACCGCGCAGCCGGACCCATAATTCCTGCAACCGCTCGGCGGCGAGCGCCTGCGCTGGGTCGGTCGCGAGCTCGCCGGCGGCGGCGCGGGCGCGGTAGGCCGCCAATGGGCCTTTATCCAGTGGATCGTTACCCAGCGTGAGGATCGAGGCACTCACCCGAGCGCGCGAATCGCCGCCATCACCGCGGCGGCATGGCCCTCGACCTTCACCTTGCGCCAGATGTTGGCGACCTTGCCGGCCTTGTCGATCAGGAAGGTGCTGCGGTCGAGGCCCATGTATGTCTTGCCATACATCGACTTCTCCACCCAGGCGCCATAGGCCTCGGCGACGCCGGTCGCGGCGTCGGAGGCGAGCGGAAAGGCGAGGTTATATTTGGCGGCGAATTTTTCCAGCGCCGGCATCTTGTCTTTTGAGACACCGATCACCGTCACCCCGATCGCGCCGAGCTGCGGCAATGCCTCCTGAAAGGCGCAGGCCTCCTTGGTGCAGCCCGGCGTGTCGGCCTTGGGATAGAAATACAGCACGAACGGCTTGCCGCGCAGCCCGGCGAGGCTCACCTGCCGCCCGCCGGTCGCCGGCATCTCGAAGCCGGGTGCCGCATCGCCCACCGCTACACTCATGATCTACCCTCCTTCTGCGCTCCATCGCCGAGCGGCCCCACCAGCCGCTCGAACAGGGCGCGCACCGCGCGCGCCGTGCGGTCCAATGTCGCCACCAAATCCGCCACGTCAACCGCGCCGGTGGCGGCGAGCAGCGGGCGCGCCGAGGCCGCCGGCAGCGTCGCCCCGGCCGCCGCCCCGAGAGTGATGCGCAGCAGGCCGATCACATTGCGATAGAGGACATCCGCCGCGCCCAATGTTGCCGCATCGCCCGCGCCGATGGCCCCCGCCGCCGCCAGCCGGCGCAGCATGCCGCGCGTGCTCGTCGATGGCGACGCCAGCCCGTGGCGCAGACGCAGCGTCTCGACGATGAAGGCGACCTCCATCAGCCCGCCGTCGCGGTGCTTGATGTCCCACACCCCGGCGGCCGGCATCTCCTGCGCGAGGCGCGCGCGCATCGCCGCCGCATCGGGGCCGATGCGTGCCGGATCGCCGGCCGCCAGCGCCGCGCCGATCGCCGAGGCCACCCGCGCGCGCAGCGCCGCCGGCCCGGCCACCACGCGGGCGCGGGTGAGCGCCATGCGCTCCCAGGTCCAGGCGCTCTCGGCGTGGTAGCGGGCAAAGCCGGCGAGCGAGACGGCGACCGGCCCCTTGCTGCCCGACGGGCGCAGCCGCATGTCCACGGCATAGAGCGGCCCCTCCGGCCCGGCGGCGGTGAGGGCCGCGACCAGCGCGTGGGCGGCGCGGATGAACCACTGGCTGGCCGGCAGCGCCCGGCCGCCGCCACCGCGCGGCAGCCGGCTCTCGATCACATCTACGGGATGATCGTAGATCAGCAGCAGGTCGAGATCCGACCCCGCCATCATCTCGCGCGCCCCGGCGCGGCCGAGCAGCACCACCGCCATGCCGCCGCCGCGCAGCCGGCCGAAGCGGCGGGCATGGTCGGCGAGCAGCCGGGGCAGCAGCGCCGCCAGCGCCGCTTCGGCGAGGGTGGCGCGGGCGATGCCGGCGGCATCGGCGTCCATCCGCCCCTCCAATGTCGCGACCGAGAGGCGGAACTCCGCCTCGCGCACGCTGCGGCGCAGCGCGGCGATGCTCTCCTCCAGCCCGGCCGCCTCGGCGAGGGCCGCGCGCAGCACCGCGCGGGGCCGCTCCGCCTCCTCCGGGCGCAACAGCCCTTCCAACGCCGCCGGCACCTGTGCGAGATGATCGGCCAGGGAGGGAGCGGCGCCGAGCACGGCGGCGATGCGGTCGAGCAGAAGGGGATTGCGCTGGAACAGCGACAGCACGGCGACGCCGGCCGGCAGGCGTCCGAGGAAGGCATCGGCGCGGGCGAGGGCGGCATCCGGCTGCGCCTGCCGCGCCAACGCGGCGAGCAGCGCGGGCAGCAACCCGGCGAGCAGATCGCGCGCGCGCGGCGTGCGCAAAGCGCGCATCTCGCCGCCGAGCCAGCGCGCGATGCGCGCCGCCGCCGCGACCGGCTCGGCGAAGCCGAGGTCGGCCAGCGCCGCAGGCTGCAGCAGCCGCGCGTCGGGCTGCGGCACCGCCTCGAAAAATCCGGCGAATGCGCCCGCCACCCGCTCGAGCGCCGGCAGCAGCAGGGCGCCCAGCGCCTCGGCATCGGGCAGGTCGAGAAACCGCGCAAAGCCAGCCAGTGCCGCCGCCCGCTCCGGCAGGCTGTGCGTCTGCCGGTCATCGACCATCTGCAACCGGTGCTCGATGCGCCGCAGCAGCCGATAGGCCGCCGCCAGCTCCTCCGCGCGCGCCGCCGGCAGATGCCCGGCGGCGGCGAGGGCAGCGAGGGCTTCGAGCGTCTGCGGCGCGCGCAGGCCGGAATCGCGGCCGCCCCAGACCAGTTGCAGCGCCTGTGCGAGGAATTCGATCTCGCGAATACCGCCTGGCCCGCGCTTGAGGTCGCGCCCGAGCAGCGCATCGCCGCCGAGGGGGCCGTGCGCGTCGATCCGCCGCTTCATCGCGTGGATATCGGCGAGGGCCGCGAAATCGAGGTGGCGGCGCCAGACGAACGAGCGGATGGCGGCGAGGAACTGCGCGCCGAGCGCCAGATCGCCAGCCACCGGGCGCGCCTTGATCATCGCCGCGCGCTCCCAGCTCTGCCCCATGCTCTCGTAATAGGCGAGGGCTGCAGGCAGGGCGACGGCGAGCGGGGTCGCCGCCGGATCGGGACGCAGGCGCAGATCGGTGCGAAAGACGTAGCCATCGCCGGTGCGGTCCTGCAACAGCCCGACCAGGGCGCGGGCGAGGCGGACGAAATCCTGCCCCAGCGTCGCCCCCCGGTGTGGGTTGGCCGCCGGATCGAACAGCAGCACGAGGTCGATATCGCTCGAATAATTCAGCTCGCGCGCGCCGAGCTTGCCCATGCCGAGCACACAGAAGCCGGCGAGCCCGCTCTCGCCCAGCAGATGCGCGACGGCGAGGCGCAGCGCCGCCTCGGCGAGATCGGAGAGCGCCGCCGTCACCTCGGCGAGCGACCACACACCGCCGATATCGGCGATCGCCGCCGTGAGGGCCACCACCCGCTTGGCCTCGCGCAGGGCGGCGGCGAGGCGCGGGCGCGGGGTATGCGGCGGCATGGCGGCGAGCCGTGCCAGCGCCTGGCGCAGCGTGGCATCCGGCCCATGGCGCAGCAGGTCGCGCAACGCCGCCGCCTCGCGCAGGGCGAGGCCGGCGAGATAGGGGCTGTTGCCGCCCAGACAATCGAGCAGCGCGCACACCGCCGGACGCTGCGCGAGCCGGGCCTGCGCCGGCCCGATGGCGGCGAAATTTTCGCGCAGCCGCATCGCCGCCGGCGCATCGGCCGGTTCCGGCCAGTGTTCGGGCAGCCATCGAGACTCGGCGGAGCGGACCGGCGGGCGCACGGCGCAGGCTGGGCATGAGGCGGCTCGCCGGTCAAGCCGGGCGGCACGCCGGGCGTCTGCTGCACGCGCTGGCGCGCCTCGTCCTCGCCCTCGCCGTGCTGGGCATGGCGGCCATCGCATTGCTGAGCTGGCGGCTGGCGCAGGGGCCGATCGATCTCGCCTGGCTCACGCAAACCCTGCTCTCCCGGGTCAATGCGCCGTACGCACCGCTGCATCTCGACCTCGGCGCCGTCTCGCTCGCCTGGGAGGGTTTTTCGGCCGGCGCCGATCAGCCGCTCGATCTGCGCCTGAGCGGGCTGCGGCTCAGCGATCCGACCGGCGTCGCGGTGCTGGAGGCGCCGCATGCCGCGCTCTCCGTCTCCTTCGGCTGGCTGCTGCTCGGCCAAGTGGCACCGCGCGCCATCACCCTCGACGCGCCCCGCCTGCGCCTCGCGCATGGCCTCGCCGCCGACTGGATCGACGGCGTCTGGCGGCTCGACATGCCGGGCCAGGGCAGCGCGCCGCCGCCGGTCGCGCTGCGCTGGACGGCGCTGCGCCGGCTCCGCCTGCACGCCGCCGAGGTCAACGTCATCGATGCCGCCCTCGGCACCACATGGTCGCTCGCCGCTCTCGATGTCGATCTGCATCGTACCGGGGAGAGCGCGGCGCTGGGCAGGATCGACGGGATGGCGGCGGCAAAGCTGCGGCTCGCCGGCCAGACGGTGGCACTCGCGGCCAAGCTGGAACCGGCCGGCACGGGGGCGCGGCTGCGCCTTCAAGCCGGGCCGCTGGTGCCGGCGGCGCTCCAAACAGTGTTCGCGCCATTGGCGATGCTCGATGCGCCCCTGCAGGCGCGCGTCGCGCTCCGCTTCGATGACGCATGGCGCTGGCAGCACGGCACGGCGCAGGTGACGATCGACGGCGGGGCGGTGCATATCGGCGGCGGGATGGTGCCGATCGCGGGCATCACCGCCGATCTCGCCTTCGATACGCAATCGCTGCGGCTGCGCGAGGGCCGGCTGCGCCTCGCCGCCGCCACCGGCGCCGGCCCGTTAGTGATGGCGAGCGGCGAGGCGGCCCGCGAGGCCGATGGCTATGGCGGGACGCTGCAGGGGACGGTGGACCGGCTGCCGCTCGCCGATCTCGCCCGCTACTGGCCGGAGGGCATCAATCGCACGGCGCGGGCCTGGATAGTCAAAAATCTGCCCGCCGGCGTCGCGCATGACGGCGAGGGCCGCTTCGGCTTCCATCTCGCGCGCGATTTCACCCATCCGATGCTCACCAGCGCCACCGCCTCGGCGCAGGGCGAGGATATCAGCGTGATCTGGCTGCCGCACATGCCGCCGCTCGAACACATGACGGGCGCGCTCAGGCTGCTCTCGCCGGATGTGATGGAACTCACCGCGCAAGGCGGCCAGCAATCCGGCGGCGCGCTCCGGCTCGAAGGCGGCAGCATGCGGATCACCGGCCTCACGATGAAAGACCAGTACGGCAGCATCGAGGCCGATGTCGCAGGGCCGGTCGCCGACGCGCTGGCGCTGCTCGCGCGCCCGGCGCTGCATCTGCTGGCGCGCCATCCGCTGCCGCTGCACGACCCCGGGGGTACCGGCCGCGTGCATCTCGGCATCGCGCTCATGCTCGATGCGCGCACCACCTTCGATGACGTGACGCTGAGCGTCGCGGGCCAGCTCGCCGATCTGCATCTCGCCGACGTGGTGGCCGGCCAGCCGCTCGATGCCGGCGCCTTCACGCTCCAGGCCGACAAGAGCGCGCTGCGTCTCGACGGCAGCGCGAGGCTCGGCGGCATTCCGGCGACGATCGGCGTCGCGATGGATTTCCAGGACGGCGGCCCGGCGCAGGTGCAGCAGCGCATCCACCTCATGGCCAGCCCCTCGGCCGCGCAACTCGCCGCCGCCGGGCTCGACGCCAGCCCCGTGTTCGCCGGCAGCATCGCTGCCGAGGCGACGGTGAGCGAGCGGCGCGACGGCGATGGCACGCTCGATCTCAGCGCCGACATGGCGCAAGCGACCCTCGCCCTGCCGGCGCTCGGCTGGCGCAAGCCAGCGGGCGCGCCGGCAGAGGGGCAGGCGCGGATCCGGCTGCGCCGCGATCATGTCATCGGCATCGACCGGCTCAGCGTGCAGGGCGAGGGGCTATTGCTGCGCGGGGCCGCCGATTACGCCGGCGGGCAGGCGCGCACCCTGCGGCTCGACACCATCGTGCTCGGCCGCACGCAGGCGCGCGGCGAGGTGCAGTTTCCCGCAACCCCTGGGCAGAAGCTGCATGCGCGGATCACCGGCGACACGCTCGATCTGAGCCGGCGCGCGAGCACCGGCAAGCCAGCCGCGCCGGCGCAACGGCCGGCGAAACCCGCGCCATCGACGGGCGGCGGCTATGTGGTCGATGCCCGCTTCGCGCAGGCGAGTTTCGGGCGCGGCCACGTGCTCTCGGCGCTGCGCGTGCATGCCGAGGGCGATGCCGGCGGGCTGCGCGCGGCGCGGGCGGAGGCAGAGACCGGGATGCCGCAGATGGGCGCGGCACAGACGGGTGTGGCGCAGAGCGACGTGGGACAGATGGGCGCCGCCGATGCGGTCGATCTGCGGCTCGCGGCGTTGCCTGGCGGCGGGTCGCGGCAGATCACGCTCCAGGCGGCCGACGCCGGGGCATTGCTGCGCGCGCTCGATCTGTCCGACGCCATCGCGGGCGGCCGGCTCAGGCTCGATGCGACGATCGACGATGGCGCGCCGGACGGCCCGGTCTCGGGCAGCGCCAGCATCGCCGACTTCCGCCTGCGCCACGCGCCGGTCGCCGCCCGGCTGCTGGCGGCGATGTCGCTCTATGGTCTGCAACAGACGCTGAGCGGCCCCGGTCTGCACTTCACCCGGCTGGTCGCTCCCTTCCGGCTACTCGGCGAGCGGCTCGAATTGCACAATGCGCGCGCCTTCAGCCCGGCGCTCGGCTTCACCGCGGCGGGCAGCGTCGATCTGGCGAGCCGGCGCAGCGATCTCAACGGCACCATCGTGCCGCTGTATTTCTTCAACACGCTGCTCGGCGACCTGCCGCTGATCGGGCGGATGTTCAGCCCGGAGAAGGGCGGTGGTCTGTTCGCCGCCAACTACAGCGTGCGCGGGCCGCTCGCCAATCCGACCATCGCGGTCAATCCGCTGAGCGCGCTGACGCCGGGCTTCCTGCGCGGCCTGTTCACCCTGTTCCAGGGCGATACCGCCGCCGGCCCGGACAGCAGCGCCGCCACGCATGGGCGGTAATCACCGTCAGACTGTTTTCGTCAAACTGAGGGGTAATCTCCTCGCATATGTCGCGTTTGCCAAATAAACTGCCATGCCTATCCTCCCCTAATTTTTTTCTGCATTGGCATTTCAAAATACACATACACGAAGAACGAAATTATAAATGTCAAAGCCAAAAAAACAAATAGAAAAATAGGGCTATAGAATGGTATTGGAATTTTTAGATATGACAATAAGAGATATAGAGTTATTTGAATTGGAAAATGTGTTAAATAGCTTGCGTAAGTAAGATTTCCAAGAAACTCTATAAATTTTTGCATTGATGGTCTAACATTAAAATTTTGAGAAAAAATATAAACCAAAATAGGGAAATAAGTCAGCATAAAAATATAATTAAAATATTTAAATTCAACAAAAATATTCACAAAAAACAGAATTGGTTCAAAAAATATTGCAAAAAATCCGATAAAAATTAATATTTTTTTGAAATTTTTATTTTCAAATTCTTTATGTATTAGAGCTACGATGCCGCCAGCATAGAAAAACGTTAGGCAATTTAGAATTGGCATAGATATATTCATACTTTTCATTGCAATGCAGGAGATAATTATCATAATGTTTATAAAAATTTGTCTTTTGAAATTTTTTGATATAACAAAAAATATTATGTAGACTAAAACTTCAACCGAAATAGACCAAATTGGGCCATTAAAACTTTCTGATCTATTACCACCCCAATTGCTAGCTAGAAATATT